>JAFWAG010000001.1 GCA_017507765.1 Alphaproteobacteria bacterium
AACTCCACGGGAAACAATACCGCCACCGTTGCTAATATCGGCAGTACCAAAGTCCTCACCAAAAGTTAAATTGGAAATGCCCGGATGGTCATCAATACCGTTACGGCGAGTATCGTTTTGGATTCCGTCGGCAACAATATTCCCGCCGGTGAATTCACTGTCCGCATTTACAAGTAAAGCATTATTAAGCGTTAAAGTGCCGCCAGTTTGGGATATACCGTCCGCCTTTACCGTATATTCACCGATGGTTGTATCTTCGGATATAACCTCGGCAGCGGCAAAAGCTTGTCCCGTGTACGATATTACGGCAAGGGAACAACTCGCCAAAAGTAATTTCTTCATTATTTTCTCCTTAAGAAAAATTAACTTCTTTGTCTAACAGATTTCCTGTTAGGTGCAATAGGTTATACATATTTTTACAATACTGGCAATCTATTATCTTTTAATTTTTTGTTTTACCCCCCCCGTGTGGCATATATACAACACTTTTCAAAAGCCACAAAAGAGCCTGTTTCCATTAAAAATGGCGCATTTAAAAGGAAAAATGCTAGATAATCTGCATATAATAGATTACCACTTAAGCCAAACAATAAGAACTTCATTGGGTGATATTGCCTCTCTTCTACGTCTAATCAATTGGACATAGGAGACAAAGATGCACTTATCAAAAAACAATACCCTTCCCATCGGCTATAAAATTAAAGCTTTTCGTGAGGCTAATCACCTGACCCAAGAACATCTTGCCGAACTTATGAAATGTTCGTTTAAAACTATCGGCAATATTGAAAACGACAGAGTCGTCCCTGATTTACGCCAAATCATTAACCTTTGCGATATTTTAAATGTAAGTATGGACGAGCTTTTTTCCGGAGTCTTGGCTCACAAGAATATTAGCCCACAAGACGAACAGCAAAAAAAGCTTTTAGCAGAGGAAGAAGCCATTAAAACCGATGCTGCTTTTTCCAAGAATACCCGCAAAAAAATTGAAACTATATATATGAAAATCCGCAATATGAGCGAAAAAGAAATAGCTTTGATTGAAGATGTGGTGGAAGCGGTTATTAAAAATCGTTGAAATAATTTGCGTTTGCTTGTTTTTTTGTTTTCTTTCAACAGCCATTGACAAAAAAAACTGTCTTTTTGCGTAATTTTGTGATATATACGAGTATTCTTGCGGTTTAAAGCTTTTGTGCTTTGAAATCCCGCGCGGTTATAACCCTTAATAAAAACTAAGCCTTTTAACTATCGGGAAGGGCAACGGGTTTGTTTTGTGGTTTCTGTTTAACTCTTACCGATAAGCAGAGAAAAATATGGCAAAAGATATGTCTTATAATCCCGGCGACTTTGTGGTTTATCCTACTCATGGAGTTGGTAAAGTATCTGATATAACAAAGGACAGTGTTGCCGGACATGAATTGGAACTTATTGTGGTTAACTTCGATAAAGACCGCATGACTTTAAGAGTTCCTCTTGCTAAAGCTAAACAATCGGGTTTAAGAAAACTGTCTACCAAAAATATTATGAGTTCCGCTCTGACTACCTTGAAGGGTAAACCAAAAGCAAAAAGAACTATGTGGTCAAGAAGAGCTCAGGAATACGAAGCAAAAATCAATTCCGGTGATCCGGTTTCTATTGCCGAAGTGCTCAGAGACCTGCACAGAAGCACGGAACAGGCGGAACAGTCTTATTCCGAACGCTTGATTTATGAACAGGCTCTTGACCGCTTGGCAAGCGAATTCGCAGCTTTGGAAAAAATTACAACCGGAGAAGCAACAAGCAGAATCACAAAGATTCTTACTCCCGGAAGTTAATTCATAATTTCCTTACTAGTATTAATATGCGTACAAGAAATTAACTTTTCTTTCACGCATATTTTGTATAAGTCTCCATTATGATGCAAAACCGAAACGAAAAAAACTTTTCTGCTATTATCCCTGCGAATAAACGCATATGGGTTATCGGCGCCATTTACGGCGACGCTTCCCGCTTGTCAATTCTCCACCAAACCATTATTTCCCTTTATAATCCGGGTGATGTTATTGTCTATCTGGGCAATTTAATGGGATATGGCCCTGATGTCGGCGGAGTCTTAGACGAAGTATTTTGTTTCCGCAAAATCCTGATTGAGAAAATGGGAACCAAACCGCAGGATATTATTTATCTGCGCGGACAGCAGGAAGAAATGTGGCGAAAGCTTTTAACTTTGCAATTCGCTCATAAACCGGAAAACATCTATCCTTGGATGCTAGCTCACGGGGTAGGAGCGACAATCGCTGCTTACGGTCTTGATCCGGAAGAAGGAAAAATTATCGTTAACCGTGGCTCGGTCGCAATTTCCCGTTGGACCGGAGAATTACGCAATCTGCAAAACGACAGCCATGGGCATACAGATATACTCAATTCTTTAAAGCACGCGGCTTTGACTGATGACGGGAAACTGCTTTTCACCAGTTGGAGCATTGACCCTTCCCTGCCTTTTGCTACTCAGGGAGACGTCTTATGGTGGGGGTCGTCAACACCGATAAATCCGGAACGCCCGTATGAAAAGTTCTCTATGGTCGTTCGCGGTGAAAGCAATGCAAATAATTACGGAGTTCATATTTATCCTTATTATCTGCATATAAACTCTGCCGGAGGACGAGGCGGTCCTTTATTTTCCGTAGTTTTAGAAGATAAAAAACCGGTAAAAATCGTAGAGCTTTAAAAAGCCGCTTTTATTTCCGATAATTTTGCCATATCATAGCTTTTAAAAAAGGAGCTTGTTTATGATTATTCAAGAAAAACAATATGTAGTAATGACGGACAAAGAAAATCGGGTCATTGTCTGCATATCCCAGAAAGATTTAGAGCCGGAACAGCCGATGATTCTTTATGACGGCGGACAGCACGCTATGTTCTATCGCCGCAGAGGGCAAACCGTCATGCTTGATTATATCAATCAGGAAATGCAGCAAAAGGTTTATGAGGCTCCGCAAGTGATTGTTGTCGAACTTAAAAATCCCAAAGAAGCCGTACGCACCTATGTCGTACCCATAAAAAAAGTTCAAAAGCTGCCGATGGAAAATATTGATTTAATTACGCCGGAAGACATTATTGCCGAACTGGAAAGAACCGGCAAAAAGCCAGAAGACCTTTTGAAAAAAGAATAGTTTACTTTAAATAAAGAAATGAACCGCCGGAAGATTTGATAATTTTCCGGCGTTTTTTTAAGGACTATTTTATTTGCGCAAAATGCAATCTTTGGCTTCGGGAATCTTTTTGCAAAGGGATTGAAGTTCAAACTTGTTACCCTTTACAAACACCCGATTTACCGGTTTGGAATTGATAGATGCTTGGCGATATTCGACCTGATAATCAGCCAAGACCGGATACTTAATCTGCATATTGGCCCAGTAATTCCTTGCGCTTTCCATATCGGCAAAAGAGCCTATTTGCAAAGCTTCGGTGGCTTTTTTCTGTTTGGCAGACGGGCGGGAAGAAGCAATACCATCTTTGGCGGCAAACTCTGCTTCCAAAGCAGTTCCGGCGGCTCTTGCCTCTTGTTTTGCTTTGGTTGCTTCAATCTTGGTTTCCGCAATGAACTTTTCTTCGTCTGCGACTACACCTTCCAACCAGTTACCCTTTGCCCAATAGTCATCTCTGCTGCCGGAAGGAGCATTTCCTTCCGCATCAATCTTTACCGTAGGAGCAACATAAACCTTTTCGGTTACTTTCTTTACGCTTCCCTGATTAACTCCATGCTCGTTCAGCAAACCGTTTACAACCGTTTTGTTAATGCTGGGCAATGAAGCGGAAGTGTCGATATCTTTGATAAAATTAAGTCCGGCAGCTAAGTTCAACGCACTTTCCGCCGACTTTAATTCCGCAAAAGCAAAGTCTCGCTTTAAATCCGCAATAACTTTATTCGCCAATGCTTTAACCAAATCAGGACGGGAAATAGCACCTTCTTTTTCCTTTTCTGCGGCCTCTTCCCATTCTTTTTGGTATTTAGCCTGCAAGGTGGAAGCGGCGTCCATAGCTTCGGAAGCTTCCTTTATCCGCCGATACGCAATGTTTACTTCGGCAAGAATGCCCATATTGATAGCGGTTCTTTGCTTTCTTTGCATACTTAAATCCGTATCCGAGTCGTCCCGAGATACCGGAATATTCATAATATTTAAGGAAACGTCAGCAATATCTTCCTGCCAAGACTGTGGATATTCGCCCGCCGGATTATAACGAAGCTTTGCCCCAAGATTGGTTTTCGGGAAAAGCTTTGCCGCATCTTTACGAACTTCAGAGGCGTTCATCTTGACATTATAATCACCGATAAGATTTTCCGGACGGTTTATCAAAGCTTGGTTTTCAAGTTTGGAAAGCTCCGGAATGAAAAATCCGGTGCTTTTATCCATCTTTTCCGGAATCGCCAAAGATACGTTAGCTTCCAACGGAATGTTGGCAAGCAAGGAAAAATCAACCTCGGAAGCCGCCATTTCTTTGCGCAAAACCATAAGGCGGCGCATAATAGCGTGCAAATCCTGCTGATATCCCAAAGAAACAACGGAAAGATCAACGTCATTTTCGACTTGTTCCGCTTCGGAAAGTTCATAACGCAAAAGCTCGGTCAAATGGTCAATATCCGGTTGATTCTTCTGAGCCGCAGCGGCACGCCAAAACGCTGTTCTGGTTTCATGTATCAGATTTTGTTCGGTGCGGTTTTCTATCCTTTGCGCTGATTTTTCCAATTCTTTTTCATCGGAAGCGGCGGCGTAGTTTATGGCATAATCCAAAATGTTATAACTGATTGATAAATCTATATCCGCAGGCTTTTCCTTATAATTGCTACTCCGCATAGGATAACCGGCAGAAGCCGTCAAAGACGGAAGGCTGCTTTTGGTTAATTTTTGAGGGCTTTTTGCCATGGTGCGCTCCAATGATTTAGAGCGGCTTTCCGTATTAAACTTAACGGAACGAGAAATTGCTTCGGAAACGCTGATTGTGCTTTCTTTGTCGCTTTCCGGAGTCATATCGGCATCAAGCGCACACGCAGAAACTCCGGCAAGCAAGGCTACGCCCAAAGCAAGTTTTTGCAGTATTTTATCGGTCATGTTTAAAACCCTCCCCAAACCTTGGAAAAACTATATAAGGTATAGAGTGGCTTTGCAAGACACAATTCTTATTGATTTATGCTTAACCAGCACGGAGTAAAGGCTTGGCAGAAGGAAGAAAATCCGTTGTATCCGCAAGGATTTCGCCCAAAAGATACAAAGAGCCGCAAATTAAAATCCGCCCGCCTTCGGGATATTTTGCCATGATATCCTGTACAGCCTGACAGACGTTTTGAGAAACGGTAACATTTTTTGCTCCCGAATCCTTGGCAATTTTCGCTAAATCATCTGCGGAATACGCATGATGCTCGTCTGAGGTTATAGACAGGGTATGAATACTGCTCGCAAACGGAGCTAAGGTCTGCATAAAAACATCGGCTTCTTTGCTCATCAGCATTCCGCAGATAAGGTGCAAAGGTTTATCCTGCCAAGCGAAAAGGAAATCTTTTAATGCTTTGGCGGCACCTTCGTTGTGGGCTCCGTCAAGCCAAATATCCCAAGGTTTTCCTTCGGTCATGGCAGCAAGAGAGCCTTTTTGCAAATGCTCTAAACGTCCCGCCCAAGTTGCCGTTTCGATACCTTTTTTGATGCTATCTTCACCAAGGTGCAGAACCTTCTTTGCGCAAGTAATCGCTAGCCCTGCGTTATGGAATTGGTGTTTTCCCAACAAAGAGGGGCGAGGATAAAAATCTTGATTATAGAAAAATCCTTCGGGGCTTTCCGTTATCTGCCAGTCATGCCCTTCCCTTAGCAACGGACTGCCGATTTTGGCGGCGTAATCCATGAATACTTGATTTACGCTGTCAGAAGCGGCGGCGGTAATGCCAAAGCTTTGCGGCTTTAAAATGCAGATTTTCTCTGCGGCAATTTCCTCTGCCGTGTTGCCCAAATATTGCATATGGTCTCGGGAAACAGAGGTGATAATCGACGCCAAAGGACGAGCGATGACATTCGTTGCGTCAAGCCTGCCGCCGAGTCCGGTCTCTAATAACACCAAGTCAGCCGGAACACGGGAAAAAGCCAAAAATGCCGTAGCGGTAATCAATTCAAAAAAGCTTACTTCTCCGCCTTGGTTAAGCTCTGCGGTTTCCTTTAGCAGTTTTGCAAAATAATTATCGCTTATTCGCTCTCCGGCAAGAGTTATCCTTTCGGTATAGCTGACTAAATGCGGAGAGGTATAGGTATGAACCTTTAAGCCTTCCGCTTCCGCCATGGCTCGCAGAAAAGCAATGACAGAGCCTTTGCCGTTCGTTCCGGCGACATGAATAACCGGAGGAAGCTTCGTTTCCGGATTGCCCATATCCGCAAGCAAACGATTTATCCGCTCAAGCCCAAGGTTTACTCCTCCGGCATGAGAGCAAGATAAAGTATTGATAATATCGGCTAAGCTTTGCAATGGTTAGTCCCGATCTTCGTAAGCCGCCATTTCTACTAAATCACCGGCAGGTTTCTTATTAACCAAAAGGCCGATGACTTTTACCAGTTCGGAACGAAGATTCTTGCGAGGTACAACCATATCTATCATGCCGTGTTCCAACAAATATTCCGATTCTTGGAAACCTTTGGGAAGGCTTTCTCTGATAGTCTGTTCAATAACTCTGGAACCGGCAAAACCAATAGTGGCTTTGGGTTCGGCAACGGCAATATCGCTAAGCATGGCGAAAGACGCCGTAACTCCGCCGGTAGTAGGGTCGGTAAGCAAAACGATATACGGCAGGCCTTTTTCTTTTAACTTCTTTACCGCCAATGTTGTGCGAGCCATTTGCATCAAGGAAAGCATACCTTCCTGCATACGGGCGCCGCCGGAAGAAGTTACCAAAATCAAAGGAGATTCTTGTAACATGGCTAACTCTGCGGCAGCAATAACCGCTTCGCCAACCGCCATACCCATAGAACCGCCCATAAACGAAAAATCCAAAACCCCGATAACCGTAGGAATACCACCCATAGTTCCGTGAGCTACAATCATTGCATCTTTGCGACCGGTCTTTTTCCGGTATTCTTTTAAACGGTCAGAATATTTCTTCATGTCCGCAAAGTTTAACGGGTCATCACGGACTTCCGGAAGCTCTATGGCGGTGTAACCGATATCAAATAATAAATCCAGACGCTCCTGTGCCGTCATGCGGAAATGGTGCGAGCATTTGGGACAGATATGAAGATTCTGTTCCAACTCTTTATGAAAAATCATGTCTCCGCAAACCGGACATTTGGTCCAAAAGTTATCTGGAACTTCTCTGGGCTTTACCAGATTCCTTATTTTCGGACGAACGTAATTCGTTAGCCAACTCATGAGTGTTTCTTTATCCTATTCAAGAAATAAATAGCTTTAAATGCTTACTTAAGCTGTTTTTCCAGCGCCTGAATCTGCTTGTTTTTTCGATATCTGTCAAGCCGAATGCCAAAATCGGCAATCCAAACAAACAAGCCACCGCAAATAAAAGAAAAAACCGCCGTGATTAAAACAAGTACATATAACGGCATTTCGGCAGTAAATGCAAACGGCCATAAGGAAACTTCCACCGGCGCATGATTAGATGCGGCAAAAACCGTAAGACAGAAAATAAAAAATATGCCGATAACGACCGAAAACTTTTTCATCAGGAAATTAAGCTTTCTTGCTTTCGTTTAAGCGAGCTTTCAAACGCTTTCCGGCTTTAAAGAACGGAATGGTCTTCGGTTCTACGCTTACCGTTTTACCGGTGCGGGGATTGCGGCCGATGCGGGCATCACGATGACGAACGGAAAATGCGCCAAAGCCACGGAGTTCTACTCTGCCACCTTCCTGCAAAGCCGTAGCAATCTCATTAAAAACTGTGTTTACCAGACGTTCGGCGTCCGAAGTCAAAAGATGCGGATTAAGAGCAACTATCCGAGCGACAAGTTCTGATTTGGTCATTTTAAAACCCCTTTATTTAAACAAAATTGTTCGCGTATCATGCCCTAAAGCCTTCGGATAGTCAACAAACCATAGATAGCAAAAAGGTATATATCTTTAATTTCCTATGTCTTTTTGGGCTTTTTCCCGTATGAAAAGTTTGCAAAAAGGAAACTCTTTTTCTTGATTATTTAAGCTTTAACGTGTACTTTGCAGATACTTTTTTTGTCTTAAGGAGCCCAAGAAATATGGCTAAAGCCGAATCCGAACCGCAGATATTTGATGCAAAGCTGGCAGATGCTTTGAGCGAGCGTTATCTTGCCTATGCTATGTCAACAATTGTTTCCCGTTCTTTGCCCGATGTCAGAGACGGTTTAAAGCCTGTGCATCGGCGTTTGTTGTTTGCCATGCGGGAATTAGGGCTTAATCCTGCGTCCGGATTTAAGAAATGCGCCCGTGTTGTCGGCGATGTTATCGGTAAGTATCACCCGCACGGAGATGTTGCGGTTTATGACACTATGGTTCGTTTGGCTCAGGACTTTGCCGTTCGCTATCCTTTGGTCGAAGGACAAGGAAACTTCGGCAATGTGGACGGAGACCGTGCAGCCGCAATGCGTTATACCGAAGCAAGACTTACCGCTGCCGCAACTGCTTTGATGGACGGACTTGACGATGACGCCGTAGACTTTCGTCCGACTTATTCCGGCGATGAAGACGAGCCGGTCGTTATGCCGGCGGCTTTCCCTAACCTTCTTGCCAACGGTACTTCCGGTATCGCCGTGGGTATGGCAACAAATATTCCTCCGCACAATCTGGAAGAGCTGTGCAACGGTTTGCAACACCTGATTAAGCATCCGGAAGCGGAAGTTAAAGACTTGGTTGAAATTATTCCGGCTCCGGATTTTCCGACCGGCGGCGTAATTATCGAAAGCAAAGCCAATCTTTTAAAAGCCTATGAAACCGGACGAGGTTCCATTCGTCTGCGCGCAAAGTGGGAGAAGGAAGAGCTTTCTCACGGGCAGTATCAAATAATCGTAACCGAGATTCCTTATCAGGTTCCCAAATCAGATTTAATTGCCAAAATTGCAAAGCTTTTACTTGATAAAAAGCTGCCTTTGATTACGGATATCCGTGATGAATCCGACGAAAATGTCCGCATCGTTATCGAGCCGAAGTCTCGGTCGGTTGAAGCTGAGCAGCTTATGGAGCATTTATTCCGCCAAACCGAATTGCAGATAAACTTTTCTTTGAACATGAATGTTCTGGACGCAAACGGCGTTCCAAAGGTGATGAGTCTGAAAGAAGTTTTGGTGGCGTTTTTGGAACATCGCCAAGATGTCTTAATCCGGCGTTCTAACTTCCGCAAAGATAAAATCGAACACCGTATGGAAGTTTTGGACGGTTTCTTGGTCGCTTATTTAAACCTTGACCGTGTAATTGAAATAATCCGCAACGAAGATGAGCCGAAGCCGATTTTAATGGCAGAGTTTAAAATATCGGAAGTGCAAGCCGAAGCGATTTTAAATATGCGCTTGCGTTCACTGCGCAAACTGGAAGAAACCCAGATTAAAACCGAACATGATAAATTGGCCGAAGAGCTGCAAGGATTAAAAGAATTATTGGCTGACGAAAAATTACGGTGGAAAGCAATTTCGGCAGAGCTTACCGAAATAAAACAAAAGTTCGGAAGTAAAACCGTTGTCGGCAAACGCCGCTCGGAAATTGCCGAAGCTCCGACAACCGTAATCGTACCGATAGATGTAATGGTGGAAAAAGAACCTATCACCATTTTATTATCCGAAAAAGGTTGGATAAGAGCGATTAAAGGTCATGATGCGGCACAGGAAGATTATAAGTTTAAAGACGGCGATTCCTTACGTTTAGACTTAAAAGCCTATACAACAGACCGGATTTTATTCTTTGCCGAAAACGGCCGCTTCTATACCGTTACCGGAGATAAGTTCCCAAGAGGCAGAGGCTTTGGCGAGCCGGTGCGCTTATTCATGGATTTACCGGAAGATGCCGATATTCTGCAAATGATGGTGTATGTTCCGGGACAAAAGCTTTTGGTTGCTTCCGCCGCCGGCAGAGGGTTTATTGTTAATGAAGACGAAGCGGTGGCGCAAACCCGTACAGGTAAAATTATCTTAAATCTGGCGGATAAAGATGTCGGAAGATTTTGTCTGCCGGTAGTCGGCGATACCGTGGCAATCATAGGACAAAACCGCCGTATGCTGATGTTTAAAATATCGGAAATACCGGAAATGGCTCGGGGACGAGGGGTTATTTTACAGCGTTACCAAGGCTCTAAGACTTCGGATATAAAGATATTTAACGAAGCAGACGGCCTTGCTTATCCTTCATCGGGAGGAACCCGAGTCGAAAGGAATCTTATCGGCTGGTTGGGAAGAAGAGCCGCCGTAGGAAAGCTTCCTCCGGTCGGTTTCCCTCGGACAAATAAGTTCAGTAAATAAAAGCCGTAATTTAAAGCCGAAGCTTAACCCAAAGAGGCTTTCACAAAAGCCGAGAAAAGCGGGTGGGCAGCAAAGGGCTGAGATTTAAACTCCGGATGGAACTGGACACCGATAAAGAACGGGTGATCCTTAACTTCAATAATCTCCGGCAAGATACCGTCCGGAGATTTACCGGAAATTACAATTCCTTTCGCCGCCAAATCATGTTCATAAGCGATATCCATTTCATAACGGTGGCGGTGGCGTTCGGCAATTCTGTCCTGACCATAGATGCTCCAAGCAAGCGTGTCTTTGGTTAAAACACACGGATAAGCACCTAAACGCAAAGTTCCGCCCATGTCTGCGCCTTCTTGTCTGGTTTGCAAAGAACCGTCTTTTTCCCATTCATGCATCAGAGCGATTAAAGGCGTGCAATCCTTTACAAACTCCGTAGAGTTTGCCTCTTTCACGCCCAAGACATTACGGACAACTTCAATTGCCGCAACCTGCATATCAAGGCAGATGCCAAGATAAGGAATCTTATGTTCACGAGCATAGCGGGCGGCAACAATTTTGCCCTCAACTCCACGATAACCGAAACCTCCGGGAACCAATATGCCGTCCAGTCCGGATAAAATACCCGCAACTTCTTCGGGATTTTTGTCTTCCAAAGTTTCCGAGTCTACCCATTTAAGCTTTACCTTGGAATGGTTGGCAAGTCCGGCATGAAACAAAGCTTCGTTAAGCGATTTATAAGCATCTTGCAAGCCGCAGTATTTACCGACTATGCCAATGGTTACTTCTTTTTCCCATTCTGACATAATCTTTGTAATTTCATGCCAGCGGCTTAAATCCGGCTCTTTGGCTTCTTCCAACATACCGAAATGATGCAAAACCCTAACGTCTAAGCCTTCTTTATGGTAAGAAAGCGGAATCTTGTAAATATTATCCAAATCCAAAGCAACGATGACGTCTTCGGGAACTAAGTTACAAAACAGAGCAAGCTTTTTCCGTTCGGAATCAGTCATCGGAATAGAAGAACGGCACATTAAAATGTCTGCCTGAATGCCCGCTTCCAAAAGCGTTTTTACCGAATGTTGGCTCGGTTTGGTTTTAAGCTCTCCTGCCGTCTTAATATACGGCAAAAGCGTAAGATGAATGAATAAGGCATTTTCTCTGCCGACATCGTTGGCAAACTGTCTTATCGCTTCCAAAAAGATTAAGCCTTCAATATCGCCGACCGTACCGCCGATTTCACAAATGATAAAATCTTCATCGGTAATGTCCGAAGCAATAAAAGCCTTTATTTCGTCCGTAATATGGGGAATCGATTGAACCGTAGCGCCAAGATAATCTCCATGTCGCTCTTTGGTCAAAACGTTAAAATAAATCTTGCCGCCGGAAATGCTGTCCGTTTTGTGCGGAGGAACGCCAAGAAAACGCTCATAATGCCCTAAATCCAAATCCGTTTCCGCCCCGTCATCGGTAACGAAAACTTCGCCATGCTGATGCGGAGACATTGTACCGGGGTCTATATTCAAATACGGGTCAAGTTTGCGAATACGGACTTTGTAACCTCTGGCCTGAAGAAGCGCACCAATGGACGCCGAAGCGATTCCTTTTCCCAAAGAAGACACAACTCCGCCCGTTACAAAGATATATTTTGGCATTTATTTTCCCATTCACTTGATTGGTTATTGAATGGAACTTGTTTGTATAACAAGGAAGGGATTTTTACAAGATTTAATTACTGGTAAACTGCATTTTCTGTTAATGAGCCAAAGCCCAATTTTCCCCTATTCCGACTTCGGCTATTAAGGGAACGCTTAAAGATACCGTTTTTTCCATTATTTCTTTGACTAAAGTGGCGGTTTTTTCTGCCTCTTCTTTGGGAACTTCCAAAATAAGTTCGTCGTGAACCTGCAAAAGCATAGAGGCTTTGCAAGCGGACGAAGAAAGAGCTTTTGCCACTTCAAGCATGGCTTTTTTCAAAATATCGGCGGCACTTCCCTGAATAGGAGCGTTAATCGCCGCCCGTTCCGAAAAACCTCTGCGGGCGGGATTTTTATCCGTAATCCCGTCAACATAACAGCGGCGGCCGAAAAGCGTGGTTACATAACCTTGGCGCCGAGCCTCCTCTATGGTCTTTTCCATATATGCTTTGATTTCCGGATACTTGGCAAAATATGCATCAATGTAGGAAGCGGCTTCGGTACGGGAAATCTCTAATTGTCTGGCAAGTCCAAAGGCGGATATACCATAAATTATGCCAAAGTTTATTGCTTTGGCTCGGCGGCGCATCATCGGGTCCATACCTTCCAACGGAATACCAAAAACCTGAGACGCCGTACTGGCATGAATATCTACGCCGTCCGCAAACGCTTGTTTTAACGCTTTGACATCGGCAATATCAGCCATAAGACGCAATTCAACCTGTGAATAATCCGCAGAGACTAAAAGCTTACCCTTTTCCGCCACAAACGCTTTGCGAATCAAGCGGCCTTCTTCCGTGCGTACCGGAATATTCTGTAAATTAGGGTCGTTGGAAGACAAACGCCCCGTGGAGGTTACCGTCTGAGAAAATGTCGTATGTACTCTGGAAGTCTTTGGGTTTACCTGCTCCAATAAAGCATCTGAATAAGTGCTTTTAAGCTTGGCAAGCTGACGATACTCTAAAATCAGTTTTGCCAAAGCAACTTCTTGTTCAGCAAGCTTATCCAGAACTTCCGCATCGGTTGACCATGCTCCGGTGGCAGAGCTTTTGGTTCCACCCTCAAGCCCCATTTTTTCAAATAAAATCCGCCCAAGCTGAGCCGGAGAATTAACGTTAAACTCCTCCCCTGCTTCACGGTAAATATCGGCAGATAAAATCGCCATACGTTTGGTGAAATCTTCGCTGAGACGCTTTAACTCTACGGTATCAACGCAAACGCCTTTTTCTTCCATGGCGAATAAAACCGTAAGCAACGGAAGGTCTAAATATTCATAAATACCGTACATATTTTCGGCGGTTAACTGCTTGCGGAAAAATGTAAACAAACGCAATGTTATGTCCGCATCTTCCGCCGCATAATCAAGAGCTTTGCTTAACTCGACTTTATCAAAAGTGATTTTGTTTTTACCCGTACCGCATACATCGGTATATTTTATCGTATCGTAATCAAGATAAGTTTTGGCAAGCTCGTCCATGCCGTGTCCATGCCTTGCGCCGTTTAAAACATAAGACATAAGCATACTGTCGTCGACGGGCGACATGATGAAATCCGAACCAAGCTCTTTGGCAAAAACGTGCATATCAAACTTTAAGTTATGGCCGACTTTTAAAACCGTTTTATCGGCAAACAAAGATGCAAGCAGAGCCAAAGCTTCTTTGACCGGTATCTGTTTTAAATTGCTTTGTACCGGAGTGCCAAACAAATCCGTCTGAACATTCCCGTCAACATGGCGAAGGGGAATATAGCAAGCTTTGCCGGGGGCTATTGCCAAAGAAACGCCCACCAAATCCGCCCGAAAAGGATTAAGACCGGTGGTTTCCGTATCAACGGCAACAATCTTTGCCGTGCGGGCTTTGTCCAGCCAAGATTTAAGCTTTGTCGTATCATCAACCAGTTCGTAATCCTTTGCCACAGAGACAAGAGGTATTGCTTGAGCCCGTTTATCACACCAGCTTTCAAGTCCGGCAATCAGACTGTTAAAGCCGTTTTCGGCAACAAAAGCTTTTATCTTTGGGCATTCCGGTTCTTTTACCGCTAAATCCTGCAATGGCAATGGTAAGGGAGCGTCTTCGGCAAGGGTGATTAACGTCTTGGAAAGTCTTGCCATGTCGGCTTCGGAACGCAAGGTTTCCCTGCGCTTTTGCTGCTTTATCTTATCCGTATTGGCAAGCAGATTTTCCAAAGTTCCGTATTCCAAAATCAGTTCGGCTGCCGTCTTTGGTCCTATGCCGGAAACTCCGGGAACATTGTCCGAAGCGTCCCCGATTAAAGACATAACGTCCAAAACTTTTTCCGAGGTTACGCCAAACTTTGCCTTTATTTCTTCTTCGCCGATAATTTTCTGCTTCATCGGGTCGTAAAGGTTGATACCTTTTGCAACCAACTGCATCATATCTTTGTCCGAAGAAACAACCGTTACTTCCATATTTTCGCTAAGAGCTTTTTTCGCATAGGCGGAAATTAAGTCGTCGGCTTCATAGCCTTCAAGCTCTATGGCAGGAACGTTAAAAACTTTTACCGCTTCCCGAATAAGCGGGAATTGAGGAATTAACTCCGGCGGAGTTTCCTTTCGTGTGCCTTTGTAATCAGGATAAATATCGTTACGGAAGTTCTTGCGAGCCGCATCAAAAATCACCGCACAATAATCCGCACGGCAATCTCTTAACAGCCGCATAAGCATTTTGGTAAAGCCGAAAACCGCGCCAACCGGAGTTCCACTGCCGTTGGTCATGGGAGGAAGCGCATAAAACGCGCGGAAAATGTATCCTGAACCATCGACCAAAAGCAGTTTTTTCATGGCGATTAACTCCTTAATTCAGCTCCGGTAGCGGCTTTGACCGCATTAACAATCCGAGCAGAAATGTCTTCGATTTCGGCATCGGTAAGGGTCTTTTCTTGCGGCTGAATAGTTACTTCTATGGCCAAAGATTTCTTGCCTTCGCCTAAGCGTTCGCCTTCGTAAAGGTCAAAAACCTGCACATCGGCAATCAAGTTTTTATCCACGTTCTTTGCCGTTTTAAGCACTTTTTCCGCATCTATGCCGGTATCCATGATAAAAGCAAAATCACGGGAAAGCGGTTGGAATGCAGACATAAGCACCGTTTTCTGGTTCTTGTTTTTAAGTTCTTTGGCGGGAACTTTATCAAGGAAGACTTCCGCCGCAACTACTCTTTCCTTTACGTCCATCGCTTTTAAGACGTTCGGGTGAAGCTCGCCAAAATACGCCAGAACATTCTTGCCAAGACATAAAGCCCCTGAGCGTCCCGGGTGGTAATAAGACGGCGCAGTGCGGAAAACCTGAAGTCCGGAAATCGGAGCGTCAATGGCAGCCAAAGCGGCGATAGCATCTTCTTTTACATCAAAGACATCAGCTTCCCGTTCGGCATCAAGCCAATGGCGACTGTGATTTTTACCCATGCGGACAATGCTTGCCATAGCTTCCTGTTCACCAGGTTTTGCGCCGGTGAACTGAGGTCCGACTTCAAATAATGCCGTATTAGGATAACCTCTGTCCGCATTACGCTTTGCCGCATCAATAAGGTTCGGAAGCAAACTGGGACGCATTTCGTCCAAATCCGAAGCTATCGGATTGCCGAGCATAACGCCTTTGCTGCCGAAAAGCTTTGCCTTTTCCGAAGACATAAACGACCAAGTTATGGCTTGGAAGCCCCCTCTTTCCGCCAAAGCCCGACGGGCAGATATTTCCTTTTTCTGCCGTGGAGTAAGCAATACCTTTGGCATTTCCCCGCTTATCATAGAAAGGGCGGGAAGCTTGTCATAACCGTAAATACGCATGACTTCTTCCACCAAGTCGGCTTCGCCTTCAATATCCGGACGCCAAGACGACGGAGTTACTTTATCGCCGTTTACGGTAAAGCCCAAAGCCGTTAAAATCTTTTCCGCTTCGGCTTTGGAAACGTCAACGCCGCAAAGCTCGTTTACTCTTTGCGGACGGAAAGTTATTTCCCGCTGCCAGTGCGGTTCTTTGCCGGCAATTACGATTTCCGATGCTTCGCCGCCGCAAAGTTCCAAAATAAGACGGGTGGCTATTTCATTATCAGGAACGGCAGAGGCCGCATCTACACCTCTTTCAAAGCGGGTGCGCGAGTCGGACTCTATGTTTAAAGCTCGTCCGGTGGCAGCAATGTTCATGGGTTCAAACCAAGCGGATTCCAAAAATACGTCCGTAGTATCATCGCTGACACCGGATTTCTCTCCGCCCATGATACCCGCCAAAGATAAAACTTCTTCGGCATCGGCAATAACCGTCATATCCGCAGTTAACGTATGTTCCTTTTCATCAAGGGTGATAAGCTTTTCCCCTTCTTTCGCATAACGGACTTCGATATCACCTTTGATTTTCGTCGCATCAAAAACGTGCAACGGACGGCAACGACCGATATTTAAGTAGTTGGTAACGTCAACCAACGCAGAAATAGGACGAAGCCCAACGGCATTCAACCTATCCTGAAGCCATTGCGGACTGGCGCAATTTTTGACACCTCGGATATAACGACCGGTAAAAATCGCACAGCCGGACGGCGAAAGATTAACCTTTATCGGGCTTAGGAACGAACCTTTTACCGGAGTAGCGGCGGTATCTTTAAAAGTACCGATACCGGCAGCGGAAAGGTCTCTGGCAACGCCCAACACGCCAAAACAATCAGGACGGTTCGGCGTAACGTTAATATCAATCAGAGGGTCTTCGCCCAAAACTTTTGCAAACGATGTTCCAAGCGGAGCGTCCGTTTCCAAATCCAAAATGCCGTTATGGTCTTCGCCAAGCTTTAATTCACGAGCCGAACACATCATGCCAAAGCTTTCAACTCCACGGATTTTGCCGACTTTTAAAGTCTCTCCGGAAATCGGAACAATGACCCCGGGTCTTGCCAAAACGCCTTTTAACCCGACATGAACATTCGGTGCGCCGCAGACAATCTGCAATACTTCCGTACCGGTATCCACTTTTAATATATGCAGCTTATCTGCGTTCGGGTGGTCGTTAACTTCTTTAATCTCGGCAATTATAAAGTCTTTTAAAGCGGCAGCAGGGTTTGATACTTCCTCTACCTCCAGACCTATGTCCGTAAGCTTTGCCGTGATTTCGTCCAAAGTGGCTTCGGTATCTATGTATTCTTTAAGCCAGTTAAGGGTTAATTTCATCTTTTTATTCCTCCGTTAAGGCTTAAACCAATATTCATCGCCGGGATATCAAGCGGAATAAAGCCATAATGCTTTAACCTGCGGATATCGCCTTCAAAGAAAGTGCGCAAGTCCGGAATACCGTATTTAAGCATAGCCATGCGGTCAATGCCAAAACCAAACGCAAAGCCTTGGTATTCATCAGGATTTATGCCCGAAGCCTTTAAAACATTCGGGTGAACCATGCCGCAACCCAAAACTTCCATCCAGCCCTTACCTTTGGCGATTTTGAACTCTCCGTTTTCACGCGAGCAACCGATATCCATTTCCGCAGACGGCTCCGTAAACGGGAAAAATGACGGACGGAAACGAACCGGAACATCATCGACTTCAAAAAACGCCTTAAATACATCAATAAGGCAGCCTTTTAAATGTCCCATGTTGGTCGATTTATCAATAACCAAGCCTTCTATCTGATGAAACATCGGAGTATGCGTCATATCATAATCACAGCGATATGTTCTGCCGGGAGCAACAATACGTATCGGAAGGTCTTGGCTTTCCATAGTGCGAACCTGTACCGGAGACGTATGCGTGCGCAAGATGTCTCCGCCGCCGTCTTTCATAAAGAAAGTGGCCTGCATCTGACGAGCCGGATGCGATTTCGGGAAGTTTAAAGCTTCAAAATTATGCCAATCATCTTCTATATCCGGTCCTTCTGCAAGCTTGAAGCCCATTTGGCTGAAAATTGCTAAAAGCTCTTCCGTAACCTGACTGACGGGGTGAATACGTCCCTGCACAAACGGACGAGGAGGCAATGTTACATCAATAGTTTCGTTTTTAAGGCGTTCGTTAATTGCTTCGGCTTCCAAAAAACTTTTTCTTTCGGTAAAAGCGGCAGTTATTTCTTCTTTTAAAACGTTAAGTTCCTGCCCAAAAGACTTTCTTTCCTCCGGCGACATTGCGCCAAGGCTTTTCATAAGCTCGGTCAAACGGCCTTTTTTGCCTAAAACGGCAACTCTTAATTCTTCAAGTTCCGCAAGGGTCGCTGCTTTGGTAAGCGAAGGCAGCACCTCTTCACGAATAGTAGTTAAATCCGACATTGGTATTTTTCCCATTAAAAAACATTCAAGCCGGTTATGATAAAGCTCTTTTTTTTCTATTCAAGAGTTCGTTAACAAAATAGTCATCTTTTATTGCTTTAATCCATCTCAAGAAGTATTTTTTCAAGTATGAGGATAGAAAATGAGCGAGCTGATAGACACGGTAATTCAAGGGGATTGCATAGAAATTATGAATTCTCTGCCGGAGAAATCCGTAGATATGATTTTCGCCGATCCTCCTTATAATTTACAAATAAATGAAGGATTAACCAGACCGGATAACTCTTTGGTTGAAGGGGTAACCGATGAGTGGGATCATTTTTCGGATTTCGGTGAATATGACGAGTTTACCAAAACTTGGCTTGCCGCCGCCCGCAGAGTCTTAAAAGATACCGGAACAATCTGGGTTATAGGTTCTTATCACAACATATTCCGTGTGGGATTTTTAATGCAGAATATGGGCTTTTGGATGCTGAACGATGTTATTTGGAATAAAGCCAATCCTATGCCAAACTTCCGCGGAACTCGCTTTACCAATGCCCATGAGACTTTAATCTGGTGTTCAAAAAATCCAAAAACAAAATATACTTTTAATTATGAAGCCATGAAGTCTATCAACGAAGGCGTACAAATGCGCAGCGATTGGCATTTGCCTATCTGCACCGGTGGCGAAAGATTAAAAGACAGCGAAGGCAAAAAGCTTCATTCCACCCAAAAGCCAGAATCTTTACTGTATCGTGTGCTTTTGGCCAGTACTAATCCCGGAGACGTCGTCCTTGACCCGTTCTTTGGAACCGGAACTACCGGAGCCGTTGCTAAACGCACCGGACGCCACTTCATCGGCATTGAAAAAGAAAAATTGTATATAAAGCCGGCGCAAGACCGTATCGCCGCCGTTGTTCCGGGCGATGTATCTTCCTTTGAAGTATGCGTTAAGAAACAAGAACCGAGAATACCGTTCGGCTCGGTTATTGAACACGGACTTTTGGCTCCCGGGGATTTCCTGTTCGACTGTAAGAAAAAGTTTTCGGCAATGGTCAGAGCAGACGGCTCGGTTGTATCTGATAAGTATAAAGGCTCTATTCATCAGGTAGGCGCAGCTTTGCAGGGGCTTCCTTCTTGTAACGGTTGGATGTTCTGGCATTTCCAAAAGCGGAAAAACCTTACCGTCATTGATACTTTACGCCAGAAATTACGGGAAAAGCTGTACGCCGAAAGTAACTGAGCATGAATCCGGAATCCTTATTCAGTAAAAAGTTAAGTATCGGCAAGCCTCATGAAACCAAGAAAAATCAAGGATTGAGCCGAGCTTGGATACGCTGTCCGTCCGGAAGACGGGTGGATTTATTGGAACCTTCCCCTTTGGATATTGAAATATCCGATATTGCTTTATCGCTTTCCCGTATCAGCCGGTGGGCAGGTATGACCGCTACGCCTTATGGTTTTTCCGTAGCACAACACTGTGTACTGGTGGTGAAAATTATGGAATGGATGATTGATAATACTCCTTCCTATCGCACTATGGTGCGCAAAAGCGGGCTATCCAAAAAACACTGGCTGTTGGCAGGACTTTGCCATGATGCGGCAGAGGCCTACTTAGGCGGCGACCTTTGCGGTCCGGCAAAAGCTGCGATGAAAGATAATGCCTATAAAAACATGGAAGAAGCCCTGCAAACCGCTATTTATATCCGCTTGGGGCTTCCGGCGGAACTGCCCGAAGATTTACGCAAAATCGTAAAATATGCCGATCGGGCAAGCGCTTATGCCGAGGCGGTACTTATCGTCGGTTTTTCGCCCGAAGAGGCAGAACCTTTGTTCGGAATTACAACTCCTTTGAACGATCACGCTTTCTTGGACACTATGTCCGGCGAAGAAGCTATGCGTTCTTACCTTTCCCTATACAAAAGACTAAAACTCGTTTAAATTATCCCGTAAATAATCAGAGGATATTTAAACCTATGCACAAAGATTCGGAAAAATCCCAAGAAGACGTATTTGCTTCCATAGATCTGGGAACCAATAATTGCCGACTGATGATTGCTAAACCGGCAGGAAACGGCTTTACAATTATTGATTCTTTTTCCCGAATAACCAGACTGGGCGAAGGTATGGTTTCGGATAACCGATTATCAGAAAAAGCAATCGAGCGAACTTTGGAAGTATTACAAAAATGCGCCCTTAAAATCCAAAAGCACGGTGTCTCTAAATCTCGCTATATAGCTACCGAAGCTTGCCGCAGAGCAACAAACGGAGAGGACTTTATCAAACGTGTACAGCGAGAAGTCGGGCTGGATTTTGAAATAATCTCCCCTGCCGAAGAATCAAAACTTTCCATAAGCGGCTGTATACCTTTGGTAAGGGCAAACGTGAAAAACCTTTTGGTGTTTGATATCGGCGGAGGCTCTTCGGAAGTATCCATATCCAAAATAACCCCCGAGGGAAATATAATTTTGGAAGGAACGACATCTATTCCTATGGGCGTGTTAACCGTATCCGAAGGATTTACCGGCAACGATATATCCGGAAGAGCAAGGGATACAATTACGACTAAAGTAAACTCCGCATTGCAGCTTTTTGATGAAGAATACAATATTTCCAACCGACTTGCGGAAGGAAATGTTCAGATGATAGGAACCTCCGGTACGGTTACAAGTCTTGGAGCTTTTCATTTAAACCTTATCCGCTATAACCGTAGTGCGGTTGACGGATTGGTGATGACTTATAAAGAAGTCGAAGATGCCAAAAATAAACTGGAAAAAATGACTAATCTGGAACGGATTGCTCACCCTTGTATCGGACCGCAAAGGGCTGATCTGACTTTGGCAGGCTGTGCAATTTTACAGGCTATCTATGAATACTGGAAGCTTGATGAAATTACCGTCGCCGACCGAGGTTTAAGAGAGGGTATCCTTGTCGATTTAATGCGCAAAAATAAAGGTAAAAATAAAGAATGAAACAAAATCTTGTTACCGGCTCTCGGGTAAAGAAAACTCGGGTAAAAACCGCAAAAGGAAGAATTGCAAGCTCTACACGCTGGCTTCAGCGGCAGATAAACGACCCTTTTGTATTGGAAGCAAAAAAATTAGGCTATCGAGCGCGCTCGGCTTTTAAAATTATCGAACTTAACGAGCAGTTCCACTTGTTTAAACCGGGGAAAAAAGTCGTGGATTTAGGGGCTGCTCCCGGAGGTTGGACACAGGTCATCATTGATTTGGTAAGCTCAAAAGCCGAAAACCCAAGTGTCGTGGCTTTGGATATTCTGCCTATGGAGCCTTTGCCCGGCGCAAAAATTATTACCATGGACTTTATGGCGGAAGATGCTCCAAAGCTATTAAAAGAAGCCGCCGGAGGTCCCGTGGACGCCGTGGTAAGCGATATGGCGGCAAACACAACCGGAAACCACGAAGTCGACCATTTGCGAATTATGGCGTTGGTGGAGGAAGCTTATAACTTTGCCGTTGAAATCTTAAATGAAGGCGGTGCTTTTGTTGCCAAAGTTTTCCAAGGCGGAACAGAGCAAAACCTTTTGGCTCGCATCAAAAAAGACTTCAAAGAGGTAAAACACGCAAAGCCTGCCGCCAGCAGAAAAGAATCATCAGAGTTTTATATTGTTGCCAAAGGCTTTCGGAAAAAATGAGACCGGAAGCAAGAATCCAAACCGCCGGAGAGATATTTGCTCTGGCTTTTAACCAAAATCTGCCCGCTGACCGTATCATAACCGCAGAAATTAAAAAACGCCGCTATATAGGTTCTTCCGACCGGCGGGAAATTACGGCGATGATTTGGAAGGCTTTCCGGAATATCGCCAAAATATCTTTTTCCTTAAAGGCGAAAAATCTTCCCCTTACCGCCGAAAATATTTTTACTGAATCAATGTATCATTTTGCCGATGATGATTTTCCCGAGTCGGTAAAACTTGAATGTCCGGAGTGGCTCTGGGACGATTTAAAAGCAAAGTCTGATGACTTGAAAGCTATGCAAAATGAGGCTTTTACCGACTTGCGAGTCAATATCACAAAAACAAATTGTGATATTGTTACAAATATGTTCGCAAACGAAGGAATACAGGCGAATCAATGTAACTTTTCCCCCGTGGGAATCCGACTTTTAAAACGCTGCAATCTGCAAGCTTGCACTGCGTACAAAACCGGCTTGGTCGAAGTACAGGACGAAGGCTCGCAAATCATATCCCTTATGATTGGAGCCAAGCCAAAAGATAAAATTGTCGATTTGTGCGCCGGCGGAGGCGGAAAAACTCTGGCGATGTATGACTTAAGCTACAAAAAAGCGGATATAACCGCTTGTGATATTGCTTATGCACGCTTAAAACAGCTGCAAACCAGAGCCAAACGAGCCGGATTTACCGGAATTAACACTCATGTTTTAACCAACGACTATGAACCTTGGCTGTCTTTAAATGCCGGAACTTTTGATTTGGTGGTTATTGATGCTCCGTGTTCGGGAACGGGAACGTGGAGACGAGCCCCAGATGCCAAATGGCGGTTAACCAAAAAGCAAACCGATTTTTACGAACAAACCCAACAAGAGATTTTAACCAGAGGGGCAAAATTAGTGAAAAAAGGCGGAAGGCTCGTTTATATTACCTGTTCTTTGCGAGAAGCGGAAAATGAAAAGCAATTTACAGATTTTCTGCAAAAGCATGATGCCTTTAAACCGGTTTTAAATCTTGGCAATCGCTTTAAAGAATTAACAGGAAAAGACTTTGCCGGATATGAAGGCGAAGGCTTTTTATATCTTTCCCCTGCCCGCCTTGCCACAGACGGTTTTTTCTTTGCCGAAGCGGTATATTCATAGGGTTAGGTAATATCTTTTCTCTTGTATATTTTCGGAAAAAAGGCTTTTATATCCGTCTTACAGTTTTATTTCTAAGGAGAAAAAAAAATGCCAGAATTAAAAGGTTCAGAAACAGAAAAAAATATTCTGAAAGCTTTTGCCGGCGAGTCGCAGGCTCGTAACCGTTATACTTATTTTGCCAGTGTGGCAAAAAAAGAAGGCTATGAACAAATCGCTGCGGTTTTCACAACTACCGCTGATCAGGAAAAAGAACACGCCAAACGCTTGTTCAAGCTTTTGGAAGGCGGCGAAGTAGAAATTACCGCTTCTTTCCCTGCCGGAAAAATCGGTACAACCTTGGAAAACCTTGGTGAAGCAGCAGCCGGTGAAAATTATGAACACACCGATATGTATCCTTCCTTTGCCGAAGTTGCAGAGAAAGAAGGCTTTACCGATATCGCCAATATCTTCCGCAATATCGCAGTTGCCGAAAAAGCTCACGAAGACAGATACCTTGCCTTAGCCGCTAATATCGAAGGCGGGCGTGTATTTAAACGTGACGGAAAAGTATGGTGGCAGTGCCGTAACTGCGGATTTACCGTTGAAGCTTCACAAGCTCCGGAAAAATGTCCTGCTTGTGCGCACCCGCAGGCTTATTTCGAACTGCAAGCCAAAAACTGGTAATTTCCAGATTTTCTTAAAGACCTTCCGAAGCGTTTTAACCTTTGGAAGGTTTTTGTATGCTCCCTCTTAACTATTGACAAATTATTAGACAGCGTGTATTATGGTAAGTAACTCTGAAAAGGAGGTGCGAAATGTTAGATAGTATTATGGAGAAAAATCCTACAGCAGAAGTTTGCGGCGTTATTGCTGCTGCCTTACTGGTTAAAACCATAACCGTAGAGGCTTTGGAGTTTGCTGCTTTTTCGCTTTCTCCGCAAATGACCCTGCTTGCCGGAGGCGTAACTTTACTGGGAGTTATTGCCGCCAGTAAGATTAAAGACAGATTAGCGGCGTTGAAATGTGCGCCGGAGAAAGTACTTTCTCGGTAAACTGGCACAAAGGAAAAGGCTAACGTTATGGCGGTATCTGAACAAATCAAAAAGAAAGCTGAGTATGATGCCGCTATTGCTTTGAACGGTTGGCTGAGAATATTCGCCTCTAATTCGGGGAATCCTATCCACGGTAATAACCAAGCCATTGCTAAAAGGCAGCTTATGCGCCTTGATGCTTTTTTGGGGGCTTATGCAAGGCCATATCATATCAAAGATTGGCAACTGCGAATGGAAAGAAGAAAAGCTTTTATGGCTCAGACTATTACAATGGGCGGGAAAAGCTTAAATCCTTTTGAATATGCTTTGAAATATGCTCCCAAAGATACGGTTCCTTTAATTCTTGACCGTTTCACCGATGACTATACTTATGTATGCACAAGTACGGTAGCTCAGAAAATGGCAAAAAATCCCGAACTTAAACAATTGATGTTAAGCAGGATTGCCACCAATTTTTATTTTAAGGGGCAAAGTATTTCCGAATGGTATAATCAGGAACGCTTGGCAAAAATTATCAGCCACTTTCCGGAAATAATCCATAAGCCCATGCCAAACCGAAACGAACAAAACTTTGGTTCGTATCTGTTAAGTATAAAAACTTGCGACCCGTTTGTATTCTTTAACGAAGCAATTAAAAAAAGCCGTATTACTCCGGTTCGGTTCTTGGAATTCGTAGCGGAAAACAATCCCGAATATATGGCAAAAGCCGTGGAAAACACCGCTTCCCGCTATAAAGTCAAAGCCAAACAACAAGAACAGATAGACTTTTTAAGTAATTTAGCAACAGTTTATCCTCATTTCACTTATGACATTGTTACGTCTTTTATGAAGACTTCTTCTTATCCGGCAAAAGAAACTTTCCCCGAAGAAGTATTGCTTAAATCTTCCGAATTAATCGAAAACAGCGGAGTGGAAAGCTTTTTGCAATCCGCCTATGCCTATACCGATACCAGAGGAGCTACGGAAAAAGAAAAGCTGCTTCAACGGACTTATGCTACAGTTTTAGACGGCAACGAAGGAAAGGGTTATGAAAAACTGATGCGGCTTTCCCTTATCGCCAATTATTCCAGTCCCAAACGGGCGTTTTAATCAGCCGCCCTTACTGCGGTTAAGTAAAAGCCGTTGTTTATCACGGTTCCAATCTCTGTCTTTTTCGGTCTGACGTTTATCAAAGTTTTTCTTACCCGTTGCCAAAGCAATTTCAAGCTTGGCAATTCCTCGGTCATTAAAATACAAAGATACTGGCACTATCGTATAGCCTTTTTTGGCGACTGCGCCCAACAGCTTTTCCAATTGCTTTTTATGCAAAAGCAAACGGCGGGGGCGAGTCGGCTTATGCTGAAAAAAGCTGCTGCCGGAATATTCCTGAATATTGGCGTTAACCAGAAAAAGACCGCCGTCTTCCGCCGAAACATAAGCTTCGGTAATGCTGGCATGACCTTCCCGTAATGACTTTACTTCCGAGCCAAGCAAAGCCAAACCGGCTTCAAACTTTTCTTCCAAAAAGAAGTTAAAGCTCGCTTTTTTGTTGCGGGCAACTGTTCCGGTCGTGATTAACGATTTACGTTTTTTATCAGCCAAGCAAACCTACCTTTTCCAATGCGGATTTTACTTCCTGTTTGGATTTTTCACTGATTTCCCATAAAGGCTGACGCATCTGCGCCGAACACAAGCCAAGCAGGCTTAACGCATATTTTGCCGGTCCGGGATTGGTTTCCGTAAACATGGCAACGTGTAAAGGCATAAGCTTGTCCCGAAGTTCGGATACTTTGGCAAAATCACCGCTCTGCCAAGCTTTGTGCAAATCCGCACACATACGAGGAGCAACGTTGGAAGTTACCGATACACAGCCGTCTCCGCCTTGGGCAAGGAATGCAACTACCGTTGCGTCTTCACCGGAAAGCTGGCAAAAATCTTTTTTGGCAACCGCTAAACGAGTCTTTACCGGACGGGACAAATCATTCGTTGCATCTTTTATGCCGACTATTCTTGGCAATTCGGCTAAACGAGAGACGGTATCAATACTGATATCAATGCCAGTACGACCAGGAACCGTGTACATAATTATCGGCAGGTTTACCGCATCGTGAACCGCTTGGTAATGATGGAACAAAGCTTCCTGAGGAGGCTTGTTATAATAAGGCGTAACAAGCATTAAACCGTCTACGCCAAGCTTAGATATCTCCTTTGCCATATGCACAGACTTTTCCGTGCTGTTCGACCCTGCTCCTGCCAAAACCGGAATGCGGCCACGGACAGTTTCAACACACAGTTTTACCGTGTCCAAATGTTCGGCTTCGGATAAAGTCGGAGTTTCACCCGTTGTGCCGCAGACAACCAATCCGTCGGTTCCGGCTTCTATCTGACGCTCGACTAAGCTTCGGAAGGCTTCTTTATCTATCCCCCCGTCGCAAAAAGGCGTTATCAAAGCCGTAAAAGAACCCTTAAACATTTAATCCCCCGTTAATGAACTTTAAATCTTGTTGCGCTTAGAATAGTCTCTTTACTTGCTATTACAATAATATTTTACATAAAAGATAAGATGAAAAAACGCTTCGGAACGCTTTTGGGATTATTTATGCTTACTGCTTTTGCGGCTAAAGCCGAATATATCCTGCCCGAAGAAGCAGACGTATATCGGCAAGCAATTCAAGATACAGCCGAGCAAAAGTGGGATTTTCCCAAAATCATTGAAGGAAACGGCGTCAATACCGTTTTAAATAAATACCTTTTGTGGCAAAGAATGCTCTGCCCTTCGGCAAAGGCTTCTTTTTACGAATTGACAGAGTTTATCAAAGATAATCCGTCGTGGCCGCAATTACAGCTTATCAGCAAAAATGCCGAGACCGCTATTAACCAAGACGTTGATACAGATGATATCCGCCTATGGTTTAAAATGTATCCTCCGCTGACTACGAACGGAATGATTACCTATGCCAAGATTTTAAAAGCCGACGGGAAAGAACAGGAATATCGAGACTTAATCCGTAAAACTTGGCTGGAAAGCGATTTTTCTTTTTCCGAAGAAAAGGCTTTCTTACAAAAATATAAAAAGATTCTGCGCAATAAAGACCATGCCAAACGCTTTAACCGGCTTTTATGGAACCGGAGATTGGTGCAAGCCAAAAGTGTTTTAAAGCTGCTAAAAGGTGAAGAAAGAAAACTTGCCGAAGCCCGCTATGCTTTAGCAACCAAAAACAAACCATCGAAAGCTTTGGCTGCTCTTCCCCCAAAACTACAGGTATCTCCGGAAGTTTTGTATGAAAGGGTAAGGTATCGGCGAGGACAAAACGATTATTCCGGAATGATAAAACTGATAAAAAAGCCCTCCTTCGGCAAAGGCGGATACGAAGCAAAATGGTGGAATGAAATGTATCGGGCAACCTTATACCTTTTGGATAAAGGCAAGTATACCGAAGCTTATCGTTTGGTTGCCCACCACCCTTTTCCCAAAGGCTCGACTTCTTATCCCCAAGCAGAATGGATAAGCGGTTGGATTGCTTTACGCTTTAACAAAAAACCGGATACCGCTTTGAAACATTTTACGGCTTTGCAAAAAAATGTCTCTAAGCCGATAAGCAAAGCTAAAGCTTTATACTGGCTCGGCCGTACTTATGAAGCGAAGAAAATGCCGGAAGAAGCAAAGAAATATTATCGTAAGGCGGCGGCTTTTATTACTTCTTTTTACGGTCAGCTGGCGGCGGAAAAAGTAAATCCAAAGATATTGCCGCCGTTGCCAAACCCGCCAAAAGTTTCACCGGAACAGCAAGAAAGCTTGCAAAACAATGAACTTATCCAAACCTTAACAAGTCTGGAAAATATTACCTCTGTACCGGAAAGCAAAACTTTGGCTATCCGCACTTTTTATACCCTCAAAACTGCCGGAGAAGTAAAAGAGTTGGCGAAAACTCTGGATAATCTTAACCGGCCGGATATTATTGTGCCGATTGCCAGAGCCGCACGGCAGAAAAATATGGAAATAGGCAGCATAGGATATCCTCGGATAAATATTCCCGAACACGAAGAAGTGGAAGAAGCTTTGGTGCTTGCCATAATCCGCCAAGAAAGCAGCTTTAATCCCAAAGCCGTCAGTCCGGTCGGTGCGCATGGAATGATGCAAATAATGCCTTCCTTAGCCCAGAAAATCAGCGGAGACACTAAATACGCCTTTAAGAAAGAACGACTGCTTACCGATAAGGATTATAATATCAAGCTTGGTATCAAGCATCTGGAACAACTTTTGAAAACTTATAAGGGATATTATATTCCGGTTATTGCTGCCTATAATGCCGGAGAGCCTGCCGTCAACCGTTGGCGGAAACTGCGGGGAGATATATGGCAAAGCGATGATGACGATAAAATCATCGACTGGATAGAGTTTATTCCGTATGAGGAAACCCGCAATTATGTCCAGCGAGTTTTGGAAAACCTTTATATGTATCGCCGGTTAATAAAAAAACAATCGCCGATAGGAAAATGGGATAATCATAAGGCTGAAAGCTAAGCTTATGCTTATACCTATACGCCAAGAACCCGCTTGAAAACGGCGTCAATGTTCCTGATATAATAAGCAGGATTAAAAAGCTCGGCTATCTCATCTGGGCTTAGAATATCCGTTACCTGAGTATCTTGGAGCAAGATGTCTTGGAAGTTGCCTTCTCCGTGCCAGACTTTCATGGCGGCACCCTGCACAAGCTTATACGCATTGTCTCTGAGCATTCCTTTATCCACCAAAGCAAGCAAAACTCTTTGCGAATAAACCAGACCCTTTTGCAGATTGATGTTGGCAAGCATACGCTCTTTATTAACTTGCATACCGTTTAAAACTTCCGCTAAACGATTAAGGGCAAAATCAAGCGTAATCGTAGCGTCAGGAGCAATTACTCTTTCCACCGAAGAATGGGAAATATCCCGCTCATGCCACAAAACAACGTCCTCCAAAGCAGGAGTTACCGCCGAACGAACCAAACGGGCAAGACCGGTAAGGTTTTCACATAAAACCGGATTGCTTTTATGCGGCATGGCCGAAGAACCTTTTTGTCCGACATGGAAAAACTCGGAAGCTTCGCCGACTTCCGTCCGTTGCAAGTGGCGGATTTCCGTTGCCAGTCTTTCTATGGAGCTGGCAATTACGCCCAAAGTCGCAAAGAACATAGCATGACGGTCGCGAGGGATAACTTGGGTGGAAACAGGTTCGGGTAACAAGCCCATTTTATCCGCTACATACTGTTCTATAAACGGTTCAAGGTTGGCAAAATTGCCGACTGCGCCGGAAATGGCGCAAACAGATACTTCTTCCTGTGCTTTGCGCATACGTTCAAAATTGCGGGCAAACTCTGTGTAATAGCCAAGAAGCTTAAAACCGAAAGTAGTCGGCTCGGCGTGCATTCCGTGCGTGCGCCCCATACATAAAACGTCCTTATATTCAATCGCTTTATGGCGCAACGTTTCCATAACTTTTAAAATATCGGCGGTTAAAATATCTCCGGCAGCTTTTAACTGGGCGCAAAGAGCCGTATCCAAAACGTCGGTGGAAGTCATGCCTTGATGAAGATAACGGCTCGCATCGCCGATATTCTCGCTTACGTTGGAAAGAAAGGCGATAAACTGATGACGGGTTTGATTTTCAATCTCCTCAATCCTTTCCAAAGAAAACTTCCCTTTTTCCCAGATTTCTTTGGCGGCGGCTTTGGGAATAACACCCCTTTCGGCCAAGGCGTCGCAAGTATGCGCTTCGATTTCAAAACAAAGGCGGAAAAAGTTTTCCATGCTCCATAACGAAACCATTTCCGGACGTGAATAACGGGTAATCATCAGTTGTCCTCCGACAGAGTTTGTTTCAAAAATGCGGTTGCCGCCAGTATCGTATCATAATCTATGGTATGTCCCATTTCCGGAACGGCTTTAACCGTCAAAGGAACACCGGCTTCTTCCAAAGCTTTTACCGTACTTAGGAAACTGTGGCGAGGTAATACTTCATCTTCCAAGCCATAAGTAAATAAGACCGGAGGCTTGGAACGAAGCTCATCGGCAAGAGGAAGCTCGGTCATAGTTGAAAAGCCTATAATTCCGGCCAGACTTTCCGAACGCATAAGTCCGGCGTATAAAGCAAGTATGCCGCCTTGGGAAAAGCCGCCAAGAACAACATCGCTCGCAGAAAGTCCGGTATCCGCAATGATTTTATCCGTTAATTCATTTATGTATAACGCCGCTTTATGAATATCCGGTCGCATCAATTCCGTAATTTCTTGCAATTTTTCCGGTGTAGATATGGTGATTTCTTCCAAATGCTCCAAAGGAAACCACTGCCTGCCAATAGAATAACACGGAACCGGACTGGGCGCATCGGGACAATAAAAAGCAACTTCGGGAAGCTTGGGCGCAAAGTAATTGACCAATCCCATCATGTCGTCCGAGTCGGCGCCAAAACCATGAAGCAAAATAACGGCTTTACTTACTTTTTCCGGAACGTAAGAATTAGATATCAGCAAATCTTCTTTTGAAAGCATGAAAGTTTCCTTGGCTTAGATTTTTATTTTGAAAAAAGCAGGAGTGTAATCACCAAAAGCGCTTTCCTGCTTCTTTGGTGATTTATCTTTTGCCTTTTTTGAGGCTTTATCCGCTTTTGAGGCAATATCCTTTTTCGGCTTTGGGGCTTCCGCCAGCTTTATTTTTGCCGCAGGAGGCTTCCTTTTATTCGGATTTTGATGCGGAAGCTTGTATTTATTTTTCCGGCTTTCGGCTCGTCTTGGCGCAAAGTCTTCCGGAAAACCAAAATCCATGGATAAAGGTATCGACTTTTTCAAAAGCTCCTCTATTGCGTCCAAAACTTTAAAATCAATGTCGGTTACCAGCGTAAAGGCTTTTCCTTCTTTGCCGGCTCTGCCCGTGCGGCCGATACGGTGAACGTAATCTTCGGACTTAAACGGAGCATCATAATTAAAAACATGAGAAACATCAGGTAAGTCAAGCCCTCTGGCCGCAACGTCGGAACAAACCAAAAGCTTTACATCACCTTTTTTAAAAGCCTCAATGGTATCGGAACGAGCATACTGCGACATATCGCCATGCAAAGCCGCCGCCGGCAATTTATACTTTTTCAAAATGTTAAACAGGGTTTCCACATCTTTTTTCTTGTTACAGAAAATCATTGCGTTCTGTACGTCTTCTTTATCCAACAGCTCTTTCAAAATATGACGTTTTTCCGATGCTTCGTGTGTATAAATAAGTGTATGCTTTATCGTCGAAGCCGCCGAAGACGGAGGATTAACAAAAATCTCTTTGGGAAAGGTCATGAATTGTTCGGCAAGGTCTTTGATTTCTCTATCCATAGTAGCAGAAAACAAAAGTGTCTGGTGCCGGCACTTTATCCAAGAAATAATTTTCTTTACGTCCGGAATAAATCCCATATCCAACATACGGTCGGCTTCATCAATCACCAAAACCTTTATATCGTTCATGATAACCAAGCCACGTTCAAATAAATCCATCATACGGCCGGGAGTGGCAATTAAAACGTCTACGCCATGATTTAAAAGTCTTTTTTGTTCGGGCAGAGATTCTCCGCCAATCAGCAAAGCCATACTTAATTTATGATACTTGCCGTATTTTACAAAGTTTTCCCCTATTTGGGCGGCAAGTTCTCTGGTCGGAGCCAGAATCAAAGAGCGAGGCATACGGGCTTTGGCTCTGCCTGAAGCTAAAATATCAATCATGGGTAGAGTAAAACCGGCGGTCTTTCCGGTACCCGTTTGAGCAATACCGACAACGTCTCTTCCTTCTAAAATCGGGGGGATAGCTTGCTTTTGAATTGATGTCGGTTCCGTATAGCCAACTTCTGCAACCGCTTTTAAAGTTACATCGCTTAGTCCTAAAGTTGTAAAAGTCATATACATTTCCTTATAATTTTTATATTATTCTTCTTTCTTAACCCAAAATCGTACTCTAGGAAAGGGATTTAGTGCATGTTGGTTAATTATTTAGATTCTCTCCTTTTGGTGTTAGATGTTCAGGAACGCTTGTTGGCAACCGTATTTTCGCCAAGAACCGTCATTGAAAATAATAAACGTCTGTTAAAAAGTTCGCTTAAGTTTAACGTACCGGTAATTTTTGCAGAGCAAACTCCGGATTCTTTGGCTTCTACCTTGAACGAAATTAAAGAAATGGTTCCTGAGGCAAAGATTTTCCCCAAAAAGCATTTTTCGGCTTGGAAAAATGAAACCATCAAAAAAGAGATAAAATCCCTTAACAAAAAACAAATTATTATAACCGGACTGGAAGCGCATATATGCGTTTTACAAACGGCTTTTGATTTAAAAGAAGCCGGATATGACGTGTTCGTAGTGGCAAATGCAATATCTTCGGCTTTTGATTATGATTATCAGGAAGCAATTAACCGAATGAGAGCTTCCAGTATAAATATTGTTACTTCCGAAATGGTCAGATGTGAATGGCTTGCCGGTTCGCAAACCGAAGACTTTAAAGATTTGCGATTGGAGTTGTTTAAACGAACTGTTTAAGCTATTTTACGGTATATAAAGCCTTTATAACCGGAGACAATGCGATGAAAAAAGCAATCTTTTTGATGGCGGTATGGACGGCATTTATTCCTTTGTCCGCAAAAGCAGCATCGGATTTGCCGCAAACCGAAGCGCAAATAATGGGAACTTTAGCCGGAGCCGCTTGGGCGTGTGGGGCGGATAAGTCTTTGCGGGATTTTGAATTGATTGCCGGAAATATACTTTTAAATAAAGCCCAGACAAAAACCGGTCAGCAACTCGCAATTGACCAATATGCCCAAGCAAAGCTGAATGGTTACCGTACGCAAAAAAGATTTCCAAAACTAAGCTGCGATTTGGTGTTAGAGCGTTTTGCCAATCAAGATATTTTCAAGTCTACCGTCATGTCGGACGGAAGCGTAAAAATGCCGGACGGAACATGGCTTTACCCGCCGGATAAAGACAGCGGACTTTATTAGCTTTATAATTTATTTACTTAAAGCAACGGAACGGAGCTAGATGCTCAGCCTTTATTCCTCTTCTTTGGTCGGAAGTTTTTCCGGGTCAACCGGTTCGGCAGGAATATTATAAACTCCCGTAAACCAACGGTTTAAATCTATATCCGCACAACGTTTGGAACAAAAGGGTTTGTACCTTTGTACGGCTTCACAACCGCATATCGGACATTTATGTCCGGCAACGGGAATGTCTATGACGCTTTCTTCTGTTGTTTCCGACATATCCTTTAATCCATAAAAGAAATCGTACCTTGAAGGGACGTATCGGCAATAATATTCAGACTACCACCTAATTTTTGGTTAACTTCGGACGTAAAGGCGGAAAGTTTTCCTTGCAAGATGTTTAAAACTTCCGGCGGAACTTTTAAAGCAATCTCGCTTTTACCGGAACGAGAGCGGCGCATAGCTCCTCTGAGGGCAGATAAAGCCAAAGTTTCCGGCCGTATTTCAAAACCATGGCAAGCAGAAGGACGGCAATAAACATCAAGCAGGCTTTGCGTGCGGCGTTCACGAATAATCTCTGCATGGCCAAGAGGAGAAACACCAACTAAGAACGCCGGCAAAGAATCCTTTGCCAAACCTTCTCTTAAGATGCCAATCATCTGCGGAGAAAGCTTGTGTTTCCAATTAGAAATAAAATCAACAACAATTTGACCGGATAAATTACGCAAACGAATCTGCCGGATTATTTCTTCGGCCGCAGTCCGGTTAATCTGTTCAAAAGAATCCGAACTGCCGGCACTGTCAACATCTATCGCCCAGAATGCTTCTGCCGGTTGGATAATTATCCGAACGCCGGAAGGCAAAACAACAACCGGATTTAAGGCTTCATCAATCGCTTCGTCCAGTTCATAGGCTGTAAACAAATCTTCTTTTTCATTATAAACCGTAACTTCCGGCACTTTATCTTTGAGCTCCGAAGTTAAAAAGGTGCGGATTTTGTTTGCTTCGCCAGCATCGTCGCAGACTATTTCCTTTAACGTGTTATGATAGGAAATCAGCATTTCCGGCAAGAAATCATAAGGTTCCAACAAAATACCCGGTTCTTTGCTTTGGGCAAAATCTTCCAAAAGTTTACGACGGCGTTCTTTTAATTCCTCTAACTCCCGCAGAAGGCTGCCGTCATCTGCGTGTTCGGCTCCGGCACGGACAATGACCGATTCCTTGCCCTTTAAAAGCGGAGATAAAAGCGTCCAGATATTTTGCTTACGTTCACTGTCTGCCAACCTTTTGGAAAAAACTATCGGCTCAGATAACTGGGTATAGACCAGATAAACTCCGGCAAACGTAATATTTGCAGTTAATTTGATGTCTTTGTAGCTATGCGCTTCTTTGGCGACTTCGACTAAAACCGTGTCGCCTTCAACATATTTCTGGCTGCCTTTGCGTACCGGAAGAAAACCCGTAACGCCTTCCCCGATATCAACAAAAAAGGCTTTGCCGCCAAGAGCCTTGGAAGTTATCCGTCCACGACAAACCGTACCGGTCGCATAAGAACGTATGCGGTCAATATAAAACTCGTCCGCCCGAGAACCGGATAACAAAGCTATCCTTCTTTCACCGGGAGAAACACTATAAATAATCCGGTCAGGTCCGAGAACTTGCGCTTCCATCGTTTACTCCATTCAATAATCTTGCGGTTTCAAACAAGGGAAGACCGACTACGTTGGAGTATGAACCGCCTATATAACTGACAAACGTAGAGGCAAAACCTTGTATTGCATAGCTTCCAGCCTTATCTTCCCATTCCCGTGAATCAAGATAACTTTTGATTTCTTCTTCGGTAAGCCGCTTAAACTTTACCGTAGTTTCAACGTATTTAAGCCCTTTGCCTCCGCTTGGAGTCAAGAAGCAAACACCACCCAAAACTTTATGACGGCGGCCGGATAAAAGGCGAAGGTTCGCTTCTGCCTGCTCCGGTTTCATGGTTTTGGGAAGTAAACGGGCGCCACAAGCAACTGCGGTATCAGCAGCCAAAACATTGGCGGAAGGATTGGCTTCGGCAACTTTCATTGCTTTGGTATATGCCATACGCATAACATATTGCCGCAAAGGTTCCCGAGCATGAATTGTCTCGTCAATATCGGCAGGAATAACTTGCTGTGGAATAGCTCCGATTTGGGCAAGAAGCTCTAATCTGCGCGGAGAGGCTGATGCCAATATAAAATCCTTAAACACAAAAAATATCCTCTGCCCAAACTGTTTTTCAGTTACGTTTATGCCTGTTCGACAATCTCGTCATTATATGTTTTTTCCATGCGTTCATGGCGTTCCTGAGCTTCAATGCTCAAGGTCGCTATCGGACGGGCGATAAGACGTTCAACCCCAATCGGGTCGCCGGTTTCTTCGCAATAGCCGTAAGTGCCGTCTTCAATGCGATATAACGCAGAATTGATTTTGGAAATAAGTTTGCGGGCGCGGTCTCTGGTTCTTAGTTCCAAAGCTTTGTCCGCTTCTGCAGAAGCTCTGTCCGCAACGTCAGCCGCAGCAAGTCCGCCCTCTTTCAAATTGTCTATGGTATCTTCGGTTTCTTTTAAAAGCTGTTCCCGCCATTCAAGCAAACGACGGCGAAAATATTCTTTCTGCATTTCATTCATAAACGGCTCGTCTTTGGACGGCCGGTAATCAGCAGGTAAATCAACCATTGCATCTATCCCCTTTAGATTGCGTTAACCCCAAGGGTTGCTTGATACTTCATATTAAAAGAAATGTCAAACTAAACTACGGATATAGTTTGGCAAGCTCTACTTCCACCCGCAATTCGATTTCCGAAATGATTTCTTCCAAGCGTTCCGGTACACCGCTTTCTTTACGAGTTCGCACCATTTGCGCCAATTCTATCAATCTTTGTTTGGAAATGGCTCCGGATAACAGCTCGCGACGGATTTCTTCCAATCGGTCCAGAAGGTTATTGCCACGGTCTATGGCTTTACGCTTCTTTGCTTCCTGCTCCGTCGCATCGCCCACGTCCTGAATCATGAAAACCGAGTCAACTGCACCGACCGCAGATGGAGAAGATATTCCGGAAGCTTCATCAGCACCGCTTATCGTATCGGCAAGAACTGAAGCAAACTCTGTCCCCTTGCCGGCAGAAACCGAAGAACTTTTACGCGCTTGGGATACGCCTTTGGAAGCCCCGCTTTCACTTACTTTCATTGCCGCCGCCTTTCTTTATCAAAACAATACATACATGAGTATAAAGTCTTATGACCGCTTTGCAAAGACGGCAAATATTTCCCACTTACTTTTACTGCCACCATACGAAAGAGCGAAAATATTTTTCTCTGCCAAAAGCAAAGTTTGGCACGATTTTCGCATAAAGAAGGGAAGAGTTTAGCTTTTTTAAGGTGTTGTTATGAAATATTTACCGTTAAAAACCTTCTTTGCCGCTGTGAGCATTGCGTTTTTGCCTTGGTTTGCTTGGCAGGCGGAAGCTAACTCCCGCATTAAAGATATCGCTGATTTTGAAGGCGTAAGGGAGAATATGCTGGTTGGATACGGCTTGGTAGTGGGATTAAACGGTACCGGCGACAACCTTTCTTCAATTTCTTTTACCCAAGAAACCGTTGTCAGTATGTTGGAACGCTTAGGTGTAAACTCTCGTGACGGAAAACTTAAAACCAAAAACATTGCGGCAGTGGCAGTAACAGCCTCTTTGCCGCCGTTTTCCCGTCAAGGGAGCAGAATTGACGTGTCGGTAAGCGCTTTGGGTGATGCAAAAAGCCTGATGGGCGGAACGTTAATGGTTACCCCGTTGGTCGGTGCGGACGGTGAAGTTTATGCCGTAGCCCAAGGTCAGCTGGCAGTGGGCGGTTTTGTTGCCGAAGGGGATAACCAAGTGGTAACCCGAGGCGTTCCTACCAGTGCGAAAATCGCAAACGGAGCAATTATTGAAAGAGAAATACCTTTTTCCATTAACAACTTGGAAAACATCAAAATATCCTTACGCAATCCGGACTTTACCACGGCAAAGCGTATGGCTAATGCCATTAACTCTTTCCTTGGCACGGTGTATGCCGCTCCGCTTGACAATGCGACGGTGAACTTGCAGATACCTCCGCAATACCGCAATAAAATCGTGGATTTATTAACCGGAATAGAACAGCTGCGCATACAGCCTGACCAACCGGCAAAAGTCATTATTGACGAACAATCGGGAATAATCGTCATCGGCGATAATGTAAAAATCAATAAAGTAGCCGTGGCTCAGGGTAATTTAAGCATTTACATAACGGAAACGCCGATGGTTTCTCAGCCGCTTCCTTTCGCCGAAGTCGGAGAAACTATTGTTACCAATATGACGAATATTGATGTCGTAGAAGCAGGAACGAAAAAAGTCGACGTTCTGGATACGGGAATAACTTTAAAAGAATTAGTGGACGGTCTTAATTCTCTGGGCGTGGGACCAAGAGACATTATAAGCATTCTGCAGGCAATTAAAGCCTCCGGAGCTTTGCAGGCCGATATAGAGGTGATGTGATGATAAATCCTATGCTTTCCGGAAGTGAAATACTGGCTTCGGCTCGGGCTACAAATACCCCTTCACCTTCTGCGGACTGGCAAAAGGCAAGAAAGACTGCCGATGACTTTGAAGCCTTCTTTCTGACCCAGACTTTGGAACAAATGTTTTCCGGCTTGGAAACCGACGGAATGTTCGGTGGCGGAGATGCAGAAAAAATCTGGCGTTCTTTCCTTTTGGACGAATACGGAAAACAAATGGTCAAAGCCGGAGGTATCGGAATGGCAGATGAAGTAATGAACTATATGCTGAAAATGCAGGAAGAAAATCAGCCTCAAGCAGGAGGAAAATAAAATGAATAATGAAACCATAACCTTAGACGCAGAAAGAAGAGAATACAAAATCCAAACCGTGCTTGATATCGTCGCACAGCTTTCCGATTTGTTGGATACGGAAAACAACGGTCTTAAAACCCACGACTTTGGATTGGTTAAAGAAATGATGGGGCAGAAAACAGCCTTGGCTCATTCTTATAACGATGTTTGCCAGCTGTTTAAACAGCACCCGGAAATCTTGCAAGAAGCAGATGCCGAACGCGGCGGCCTTATCAAAGAATCTTTGATGAGCCTGCAAGAAAAAATGAACCTTAATGCAAGCTTATTAAAAGCAAACATGGACGCAAACAACAAACTTATTCAACTGATTATCGATTCAACCAAAACGCATCGAGCAGAACAAAACAGCGTGTATGACGCCGCAGGAACTTTGAATGATGCTTCCGGTAAAAGTTCGGCAATCAGCTTTAACAAAGTACTTTAAGAAGGAGAGGAAAAATGCCTATAACCTCTGCTATGAACAGCGCTATATCCGGATTACATACTTCGCAGGCAGCGATAGATGTAATTTCTCAGAACATATCTAATGTAAACACTCAGGGATATACCAAAAAAGTATACCAACAAAGCAGTGTGGTTCTGAACGGTGCCGGAATGGGTGCCAAAGAAGAGCTTTATACTCGTAATGTCGATGAAGGGCTGATTAAAGATTTACGCCAAAATGCTGCTCTTTTAAGCAATCTGATGATTAAAGATGACTTTATGTCTCGGGTTGAAACTCTGTTCGGCGAACCGGGAAGTTCGGCGGACTTGAGTAACGAGTTCAACAGCATTGTACAGGCTTTTGAAAACCTTGCTTCCAATCCGGCGGATTTGGTATCGCAAAGCAATACGATAAACACTATTTCTTCGGCTTTAAGCCGTATCAATAATTTGGGCAGCCAACTGCAAAGCATGCGGCAGGAAGCAGATAAGCAACTGACAACTTTATGCAACGAAGTAAATGATATTTTAAGCCAAATCGACAGTCTGAACGATAATATTGTCCGGACGCAAACTCTTGGCAATCAAAGCACCGCAGACTATGAAGACCAAATGGATCAGCTGATGCTGCGCTTGTCCGAGATTATGGACGTTCAATACTTTAAACGCAGTTCCGGTGAAATCGTAATTACGACGTCTTCGGGTGATACGCTTTTGGATAATGATCCTCAGTTTCTGAACCATACAAACATTACGACGAGCCAAGCGTGGACAACGTATTCCGGCGGCAATATCGGCGGTATTTATTTAAATGGCAAAGATATAACCTCTAGCTTGAAAACCGGAGAAATGAGCGCCCTTGTAGAATTGCGCGATTCTATTCTGCCGGAAATGCAGGCTTCGCTTGACGAAATGTCCAGCACCTTTGCCGAACAGATGAATATCCTGCAAAACCGCAGTACCAGTTTTCCTGATATGCAAAGCTCTTTTACCGGAGACCGCACCTTTATCGCATCGGACACCCAAACAATTTCTATATCCGACGGCGATGTGAAAATAGCTTTGTTCGACAGCGATGGAAAACAAGCTTTCACCACTTCACTGGTTGATGACCTTGGCTTTACTTCCGGAACTATTGATGACTTGGCAAGCACTTTGGAAAACTGGCTGAGAACAGACCCTAATGGTCCGTTGCTCGCCCATGCAAAAGTAGAAGTCAATTCGGAAGGAAAGTTCACCATTGACCTTGGAACTTCAACATACGGCTTGGGAATTATTGATGAAGCATCTTCCACCCCCGGAAGCACACAGCAAGATGTTACAATATCTTTTGATGCAAACGGAGACGGTGTAAACGACAGTACGCATCAGGGATTTTCCTATTTCCTTGGCTTGAATAACCTGATAACCACCAATACTGATAACTGGTGTTATGACAGCAAGATTATGTCGGCAAAAAGCAAGCCACAGATTCAAAGGCAGGCAACAATATCTTTTTCCATGGCCGGAGATATGGATATGGCTACGGTAGATATTCTGCCCGGTGATACTTTAGCAAAAATCGCCGAACGAATTAACTCTACCGAAGCACTTAAAGGGGTTGTAAAAGCAACCTTGGTACAGGAAGGTTCCGGATATCGCCTGCGGATTGAAAACACCTCCGGCGAACATATGGAGATAACCGAAAAAACCAACACCGGATTGCTTAGCCAGCTGGGATTGGAAGCGTCTAAAGCCGGAACGGCAGAACAAATTGAATTAAACAGCTTTATCAAAGAAAATCCTTCCGCCCTTGGCAAAGGTATGATGCAGTTTGATGCGTATTCGGGAGAATACTTCCTGTCCGCTTCGGATAACTCCATTGCTTCGCAGTTTACTTCTATGCTGACAGAGGCGCAAAGTTTCAGCGAAGCAGGCTTTATGTCTTCCGGTTCGGCAACATTTGCCCAATATGCCGCAAGCTTTGTTTCTCAGGTGGCAAACGATACCGCCGCCAATAATTCAAAAATGATTTATCAAGACGAGCTTACGTCTACAATATCTTATAAATCAGCAGAAATCAGCAGCGTTAATCTTGATGAAGAGCTGGCGACCCTGACCATATATGAAAGAAGCTATGCCGCCGCCGCAAAAGTAATCTCGACAACGATTGAAATGCTTGATGATTTGTTTGCGGCCGTTTAACGGTGCGTAAAAAGGAGGCTATAAAATGTCCAGAGTTCCCACGTTAGCATCTAATCAGTCTTTTGTAACCCGTATGTTACAACAGCAGACTTCTTTGTATAAAGCTCAGTACAGTGCGACAACGTATAAAAAGTCCCAAAACTATAGCGGTATCGCCAGTGATTCATATCGCCTGTTAAACTTAAAAAGCGAAAAGGCGACTTTGGAAGCTCAGGTTTCTTGTAACCAATCGCTAAGCACCAGAATTCAGACTATGTCTAATTCCATAGATGCCGTCAAAAGCGCAATTACATCTTTTCGAAGCACTTTAAGAGACTTTTCCGCCAATGACTTGTCGGCTTATGTAAGCGGAAATATGGATGCCGACAAACAAAACGAAATCGATAAAGTGCAACAGCTTGCTTTCGATACCATGAAGCAAATTGAATATTATCTGAACACCAAAATTGATGACCGTTATTTGTTCGGAGGAGGAAGCGTATATGAGTCTCCGGTAACCATTCCTTTCGGCACTTTGGAAGAGTTCCAAGAATATTATGACGGACAGATGGTTACTTATGCCGAGTCTCGTTCTTCCAACTTGGTAACATATCAAACATCGCCAAACAAAACCGGCGGCGTATCTTTGCAAAAGCTGATGACTACCGTGGAAGGAACGGCGGCAGGTACAATGACTATCGCCGATGGGAACTCTTTGATTGCCGGAAATGCCGGAACTTTCTCTGACTTAGAGGTCGGAATGGAAGTTACGGTTAAGGGTATCGACGGAACTGATTTTGTATCAAAGGTTAAATCCATATCAGCTGACGGTTCGGTAATCGTATTTGAAGACGACTTGCCGGCTACGGCGACGGTTCCCGCTGATTTAGCAGATTTACAGATTGTTCAAGACCAAAAACTCGGCACCATTTCCAGTGTCAATACCGACGGTTTCATTGTGGATAATATCCAAGGTTCGGATACTTCCACCGGAGACTTTGCCTTTGATGCGACAAGAAACCAAATGAGCGTGCCGATAAACGGTGCTTTTTCCAAGCTTACAGCCGGTTCGACAATACTTATCACCGGAACGGGAGCAAATGACGGTATCAAATATGTCGAAAGCGTATCGGCAGACGGAAGAACCGTTACTTTTTCCGATGAAACTCCGGTTGTAAATGACCCGACTTATGTCGCAACTTCAAATGTAAACATCGGGATTTCTTTTCCAGTCGGTTCGACTATCAATATGGAAAATGTTAACCCGAGTTATGACGGGCCTTATACCATTGTCGGAATCAGTGATGACGGACAGTCGCTTATCGTCAGAACCGATAAGTTTCCGGATACGGAAGTAACTTTTGATGACCCTGCGACTTTGCATAAGCAGTCTATCGGCTCTACGTCCTATTACGGCGGAGATTCCTTGAAAATCCAGTATAGAGTTGACAGCAACACATCTATTGATATGGGAATTAATGCCGAAGACCCTGCTTTTGAAAAAGCTTTACGGGCGTTGGGAATGATTGCCCAAGGAAATATGATAGACGAAGAAGGCGTGGATTTGACCCGAGTATATAATCGGGTTACCGAAGCTTTGAACTTACTTGATTCTGCTTTGGAAAACGTCAATATGGAGGGAGAAAGCTCCAGCAATATCGCTTTGCTTGAAAACCGCTTGGCAAACAATCTGATTATGTCGGACAATGCTTTGACTAACCAACAGAAAACCATTGACCTTTTAACCACAAATATCAGCAATATTGAAGACGTTGATCCTTTGGAAGCGGCTTTGGAGTTAACTGCTGCCAGTGATGCATTGGAAGCTTCGTATAGCATCTTGGCAAGCGTAAGCCAGCTATCTTTGCTGAACTACCTTAAATAAAAACTTCCCCGTCAAACAGAAAGTTTAGACGGGGAAAAGTATCTTATTTTTCCGGATTAGTTACTTGGTTATCCTTTGGTTCCGCTTCCGGCTCTGCTTCTTTGGGCGGAACGTAGAGGGGAATCTCAAGCTTTGGTTCGTCTTGGTTCGCCTCGGCAAGCTCTTTGTAAACCTTGGCAAGCATTTCGCCTAAGAACGCTTGGTCCTGACTTAAAGCTTTGGCTTTTTCTTTGAACTCATCAAGATAAACTGAACAGTTTCTGCTTTGAGTCATTAAAAGGAAAAAGCGAGGATACCGAAGAGGTGTCTGCGAAAAATATAAATCTTCCTTTATCTTATACTTATTGCTGTCGGCAGTCGCCGTATAAAGCCCAATCAAAGCAACATCAGCTTTGCCGGAAAGTAAATCTTGAAACAATGTCTTGGTATCAGGAACCGTACTTAAAGAAGAACCTGTCGGAAGCGTATATTTAAAAAGTTCGTCAACATTGTCTCTTTTAAGCGAAACTATCTTCATATCCCGAAGCTGATTTATGTCGGTAATAACCCTTCCCTTGCCTTTGGCAAAAACGGCAACTATCGGATTGCCCATGTAAGAAGGATATAAAAAGCCTTTACTTAGGCTCTTATTATTTACATAGGCTGTACCAACGGCAATATCCGCCTTTTCGGCAAGGACAAGGCTGTGCAGTTCTTCTTGCGAGTCTACGGCAATAATCCGGATTCTTTTTATCGACGTACCTTCAATAAGCTTCATGACAAATTCAAAATCAAGACCATGTAGCTGATTCCTGATTTCTCCGTCTTTGTCTCTGCGCTTGGTTATCCAAGAAAACGGCACGTTGTCCTTTAATGCCGCAATTTGAAAGGTAAAATTACCCTGACCGCATTGGTCTCTTTTCATACGCAAAGCTTTTTCTTCGTCCTTGGCAAATGCCGGTAAAGAAAAGGCAAAAATAAACAGAAAAACTATCGGAAAAAATATAGAAAAAGGCAATTTATTCATTTAAAGCACCTTATTTTTGGTGTATCATTAACTATATGTTAGTTTACCAAAGTTACATTTTTTGAAAAGCAACTATTTTAAAAAACTAAAAGGACTATGCCATGAATGACAATCTTTATAAGAAAGCCGGCGGAACCATACTTTCTCAAAGAGAATTGGAAGCTCAGGCGTTAGTTCACATGGCAGCCAAAATAAATGCAATTAAAGAAAATTGGGACGAAAAGAAAGACACCTTGGAAGATGTCTTAAATATGAACCGCAAACTGTGGATTATATTCGCTTCCAATTTGGCAGAGCCTGACAATCCTTTGCCGTTAGACTTGAAAAAGAATGTCGGAGCTTTGGCTTTGTTTATTTTTAAGCATACTTTGAACGTAATTTCCGAACCAAGGCCAGAAGCTCTTGATACCCTGATAAATATCAATATGCAGCTGGCTAAAGGCTTGGCAACCAAGGTTCCTGACGCTGACGCCGATGCCGAGGCTAAAGAAACTCAAGCTCCGGTCGCTCCTCAAAATATGAAGCCTATGGACATATCTTTATAAGCTTATATCTATATTTTTTAGCTTTTCTGATTCTTTTTATCAAGTTTGGCACGTTACTTGCTTCTATGGTAACAGGTAATTTGATGAACAGGATAAAAAGATGGAAATTAACAATATACTGTCAGGAAATGCTTATGATGCTACTTCTCCGGCAAACGCCGGAAAAACCGAGCTTAAAGCGGCTGATGCTTTTATGTCCTTATTGAATAATGTGGATATAAAAGGCGCAGATTTCCAATATTCTTTTACTAATATCTTAGACAACCTTACTCCGGTAAGAGAAAAAGCTCCGGAGCCAGAGGCAAAAAATACCGACCTGCCGGCAAAGCCGAAAGCAAATAAAAAAGCTAAGGCCGAACCGGAACCTAAAGATAACGCTTATGCCGAAAATGCGGCTCAACCCCAGACGGAAAGCGTAAAGAAAGAAAGTAAAGCAGAAGTTTCCTATACCGCTGCTCCTTCCGAAAACAACTCTGATTATACCCCAACCCCAAATGAAACAGAAGTTGGCAAGCCTACCCCAAAATCGCTTCAAACCCCTGAAGCCGGCTTACAAAAGGAAGGAGCAACGGTCCCCTCTTTAAACGCCAAAGACTTAGAGCTTGATGCCAATGCGGCAAAAAATGCCTCCTTGCAGAACGAAGGGGAAGTATTGGCAGCGAATCAGCCGGAAAACACCAAAGCAATCCTTGAAGATGATGTCCAAGTAAAAGCAGAGGTTAAACCGGTTACAACCTCTCCTTTGCTGGAAAAAGAAAAGATTGTTTCGACAGATATGCCGGAAAAGCCAATTGTCTTATCGGAAGATATAGTTAAGACTTTGCCGGAAACTGCCGATGCGCAAGAAACTTATTTCCCAGAATCGGAAATAAAGGTGGATGCGAATACTCAAGACAAAACGCTTTTAAACTCCGACAGAATGCCGGAGACCACCTCTTTAAATGTTAAAGCCGAAGAAACTTCGGAACCGGTGGTGGCAAAATCTATTCTGGACACTCAAAAGCAACGGCTTGCTTCGCTTATCGGTAAAGATGAAGCAGCTAAGACAGAGGTTAAAGTACAAGTAACTCAAGAAGCCCTTCCAGAACAAAAAACCGAAACAATCGTGAAAGAAGCGGTTTTGGAAGCTCCGGAAGCCGATACGGTAAAAGTAAATGCGGAAACGTCAGTCCCCGTTAAAAAGGCGGAAGCAGATACAAAAGAATATACTTTTGAACGGACGGAAGGTGAAGGTGAAGCTGAAGCGGAAATGCCTTTGCTGAAAACCGAAACGAAAAATACCGCAAAGCCTGTTAATTCTACTCTTAACGAAGGACAGTTTTTAAAAGAACAAAATAACCTGAATACGGTTAAGACAACTTCTTTGCTTTCTTCGGGGGCAGAAAATCAGGCTACTTCTGCGGTGCAAAACTTTACCTCTCAGCTTAAAGCCGGAGCGGTTAAAGCTGAAGCCGTAAACGGTATTGATGCTCAAACGGCAACAAATGCAAAGGCAACACCTATGCAGGCAGCCGCTATCGCTGAGAAAGCCGATACTTTAGCAAAGACTGTGAATGCTCAGAAAACGGCTCAGCTTCCAAAGCAGGTACGCCAGAATATTATCGACCAGATTAAGGTTGATATAACCAAAGCCGCAAATAAAGAAAACGGCCTTGATAAAATTAAAATCAACCTGAAGCCAAGAGAACTCGGCTCGATTGAAGTTAAAATGGAAGTCGGCAATAACGGCCATTTGAAAACTTCCATTACCGCAACCAGACCGGAAACTCTTGATGCTTTGCAAAGAGATGTCAGAGTTTTGGAACGTGCCTTGGCTGATGCAGGATTTGATATCAAAGATAACTCTTTAAGCTTCCAGCTGAGAGGTGAAAATCAACAGCAGGGACAGCAGCAATTCGCCGATGATAATCGTCAGGGAACTTTCGCAAATACGGAAGAAAACTTAATCCAAGATAACGAGCCGGAATTGTTTGCCGAAGATGTTATCCGTGAAGATGAAAACGGTCTTTATGCCGTTAATATAAAGGTATAGGGAGGAGAAAATGAGCGTATACGGAACTGCTTCCACAACTGATGCCGTAACTGTTGCCGCAAGTACAAGCGGGAGCCAAACTTCTGCTCAACAGTTAGCATCAAATATGGATACATTCTTAACTTTGCTTGTTGCTCAGCTTAAGAACCAAGATCCTTTAAGCCCTATGGACTCTGCCGAGTTCACAAACCAACTCGTCCAGTATTCCGAAGTGGAACAAAGCATTACCATGAACAGCAATTTGGAAAAGCTTATCAGCCTTACAAATCAGAATACGGCTACGCAAGCTTTGGGATACATGGGTCAAACCGTACAGGCAGATACTTCCTATGTTCCTTTGCAGGAAGGAAAAGCAAAGTTTAACTATATTCTGGAAAGCGATGCTCAGACTTGTATGGTTACAATAGCAGATTCAAGCGGAGCGGTCGTTGCAGCCATACCAGCCGAAAAAACCGCCGGAAAACATACCATGGAATGGGACGGAACCGACACAAACGGCAACAAACTTGATGATGGTTCATACAAAATCTCGATAACAGCCTTGTCTGGAGGCGAAACTGTTAACTCAACCGTTACCGTATTCGGAAGAGTTACCGGAATTGCCAATGACGGTGAGAGTATCGCTATCGGAATGGGTGATGTAGTTATTGATATGTCCCAGATTTTAGCAGTTCACGAAACCGTAAAGAAAACCGAAGAAGTAGGTTAGAAATTAAAAAGGCTTGTTCATAAGAATTATGAAACAGCCAAATAAAGGAGGAAAAAATGAGTTTATATGGTGCATTATATTCGGGAGTTTCAGGATTGGCAGCCCAATCCAGCGCCATGGGGGCGATTTCCGACAACATAAGCAATATCAACACTATTGGTTATAAAGGTACCAATAACGCCTTTCAGACTTTGGTTACCAGCCAAACGTCCAAAACCCAGTATTCGGCAGGCGGGGTACAGCATCGTCCTTCGGCGGCAATTAATGCTCAAGGCTTGTTGTCTTCTTCCTCGTCTTCGACGGATATGGGTATATCCGGAGATGGATATTTTGTGGTTAACCAAAGTGCTAACCCGGGGAATAACGACATGTGGGCTTATACCCGCGCGGGTTCCTTTGATACCGACGAAAACGGATATTTGAAAAATACCGGCGGATTTTATATGCAAGCATGGCCGTTAATGGCTTGGGACGGCAATCCTAATGCCGCCACCGTAAAAATCGGCGATGTAACGTATATGAAAGCATATAAAGATGATGCCGGAAATACAGTTTATGTAAACGATAATATTATTGATAACAAAAACTTAAAGCCGGTTAATCTTAATACGCTTGGTGGAACGGCTTCTCCGACTATGAACATCAGTTTCGGAGCGAACCTTCCTTCGTCGGCAGAAATAGGTGATAATCAAAATATTGCCGTATTGATTTATGACTCCCTTGGCAACTCCCACAACATGAACTTCCTTTATGAAAAAGAAAGTTCTAACTCTTGGGGCGTAGATTTATTGATTCCTGACGGAGCGGCTACGGTAAAAACTTACACCACCAAAGGAGAAGTTTACTCTGCCCGTGGACAATTAGAGTTTACAGATGTTCCGGCAAACCACAGCATCATTAAGGTTACCAACGGAACCGGAGATGCGGCAAAAACTTATGTATTTGAGTTCTCTACCAATGGTACGAATACTTATATTCCGGCCACAGGAGAAGAATTAGTTACCGTAGATATTTCTCCGGCTTCTATCGGTGGTATTCCGGATGTTTTAACTAAACTCCAAGAAGCGATGAGCGCAACAATTCCTTGCGGCGACCGCTTCACCGTGGACGATACAACATTAAACATTGAACAATCAAATGCCGGTTCAACCTTGTCTTTCGACGTCAGCAAGACTTTGGCTGTACGGCAAAAATCTGCTAATGTTGACCCTGTTACAGGTATTCCTTCCGGTACTTTTGAAGTTCCTGAAATTGACTGGGGAATTAAAAATGCCGGTCGTATCGACTTCGTAAGTGAAGATGTTAACGATTACCTGAACAAAACTCTGACTATCGATAACAAACTTTATTGCTTTAACAATACCGGAGACAATACCGTATCAGGTGCAGTAGTTAATATTGATATTACCGACCTGATTAGCGGCGGAACCGTCGACCGTACTAAATTGGTGGAGCGTTTGGTTTCAAAGCTTAATCTGAACGCTACGGAACCGGAACGCTTTGTGGCAAGCGGAATATCTTTGGAGTTTTCGCAAAGCAATAACGGCCAAACGATGACGATAAATGCAACCAACTCATCATCTTTGACCTTTACAAATGCGACCATTTCCGATTACTTCGGCACAACGGTAACTTTGGCTGGCGTTACTTATACCCTTAAAAACGGTGCGGCAACTGCAGCCCATGAAGTGGATATAAGCGCGGCAACTACGCCAGAACAGGTTGTAAACCTTTTGTACGGCACCATGAAAAACGAAGGAGCAGATTTTGAACAGTTCCAAATTAACGGAGCCAGCATTATCTCTTCTGCCAGCAACATGGCGGCTGCGACAGGCGGAGCAAATATGACCAAAACGGACTATACCGGTATTACCAATGTAACCGGACAGTTTAAACCTTACGGTGATATTTCTCCGATAAACATTGCTTCCGGAGCGACTGATGCCTCTCCTATCGTGGTAAAGAATGTCTTCTATTACGACGGCAACCCAGAAGGCGAAAGCGGTGCTAAAGCTGCGGCAATCCGTTTTAATCCAGACGGTACTCCGCAAAGCAATCTTATCGACAAAATCGGTGTTGAATGGGCAAACGGTGCTTTGGATCAAGATGGTTCCAGCGAAAGATCCAATTTGATAAACTTAGCCACCGGAAGTCTTAATACTGCGGACGGACTTACTCACCTTGCCGGTTCTTTTGAGTCTAACTATGTTAGCCAAGACGGTGCTAAATACGGAAGTTATGCCGGTGTTACCGTGGGTGAAGACGGGGTCGTTACCGCGTTGTTTGATAACGGTGAAACCAAAGCAATTGCTATCGTTCCTTTGGCAACCTTTACCAATCCTAACGGAATGTCTTCTTTGACAGGAAACTCTTGGATTGCTACGGATGCTTCGGGTGCTCCGACTTTAAGAACTCCGGGCGAAGGCGGTTCCGGTGAACTTTCCTCTTATGCTCTGGAAAGTTCTACCGTAGACTTGGCAACCGAGTTCACAAACATGATTACCACTCAGAGGGCTTACTCCGCAGCGGCAAAAATTATTACCACTGCAGATACCATGCTTGATGAACTTATCAACATTAAACGATAATTGTTATATTGTAACACTAAAAACGGTGTCGGCGTCGGCACCGTTTTTTGTATATTTTGCGCCTTTAAAAATTAAAAGGTCTAAATATGCGACTCTAAGGACTCATTTGTGCGACTCGGAAAGTCGCACAAATCCTAGGCTTTAAAAAAAAATTAAAAAAAAGGAAATTTTTGCCTATCTTTAACTAATTTTTTATTCTAAGTTACATAAAATCTTGATGGGGTTTTGTCAAAACAGCACTTAACGTTAATAAGGGGTTAAACGTGAGTTCTTTTATAAATAGTATGCGTGGATTAGGTACCGGAAAACTTGCTTCGATGGCCGGTGTCGCTCTGCTTTTAATGGGGATTTTAATTTATATGTCGGTGCGGCTTGGAGGAACTAATATGGTTCCCTTGTATTCGGATTTAGAGCCGGCAGATGCGAAAAACGTTATAACCCGCCTTGATGAACAAAGAGTACTTTACGAAGTTCGGAATAACGGTTCGGAAATCTTGGTTCCTGCCGATGCGGCTATGAAACTGAAAGTGGAAACTTCCGACCTTCTGGACGGAGGAGAAAACTCCGGATACGGCATTTTTGATAATGCCGATGCTTTGGGTTCTACCAGCTTTGTGCAAAATGTAAATCTGGTTCGGGCTATGGAAGGCGAATTGGCAAGAACTATCCGCGGATTGGATAACATTCGTGCCGCTAGAGTGCATTTGGTGCTTCCGAAAAGAGAACTCTTTTCCCGAGATGAACAAAAACCTTCGGCTTCGGTAGTCGTGAAAATGCGCAGAGGAACTCTGTCCCAGAAACAAGTTATGGCTATTCAAAAACTGGTATCCGCCGCAGTGCCTAAGCTTGACCCGAAGAATGTGGCAATTACCGATACCAAAGGCACTTTGCTTTCTCCAGAAACTGGTGATGATATATCCTTTACCGCAAGCAGGAACGAAGAAATCCGCAGAGCGCAGGAAAAGCGTTTGATGAATGCTATCCAGTACCTTTTGGAACGCTCTTTGGGTCCCGGTAAGGTACGTGCCGAAGTAACTTTGGAAATGGACTTTGATCAGGTCGTAACGAATAAAGAACTCTATGATCCAGAAACTCAGGTTGTCCGTTCGCAAACTACCATAGAAGAAACCGCCCGTTCCGATGACAAAGAATCTCAGCCGGTAACCGCCAGTCAGAATATTCCCGATGCGAATATGTCTTCGGCCGCACAACAGCAAACATCTGCTTCAAACCGTACCGAAGAAACCGTTAACTATGAAATATCCAAAGAAATCATCAATCAGGTACGTAATTCTGGCATAATCAAGAAAATGTCCGTAGCCGTAATCGTGGACGGGACATATTCCTTGGACGATGAAGGCAAAAAGCTTTATCAGCCAAGAAATGAAAAGGAAATGGAACAGATTGCGTCTTTGGTTCGCTCTGCTGTCGGTTATGATGCAAACCGTGGAGATCAGGTCGAAGTCGTAAATATGCGCTTTACCGAAATCGACGATATCGTTACCGAAGAAGAAAAACCGTTCTTCATGGGCTTGAGCAAGAGCGAAGTTATCGGGCTTATGGAAAGCTTGGGCGTGGCGATTGTGGCAATCTTGGTAATCCTTTTGGTTGTCCGTCCCTTGGTCAGCAAAGCCTTTGAAACCGGTAATATGGTTTCTGCCAGAGATGCTTTGATGACCGGCGATACGGCAAACCTTATCGAAGCCGCAGGCGGAATGCTTCCCGGTATAGGCGAAGAAATGCAGCTTGACGATTTGATTGATATTGCTAAAGTCGAAGGTCAGGTGAAAGTTTCTTCCTTGAAGAAGATAAGCGAAATCGTGGATAAACATCCGGAAGAAGCTTTGAATATTATTCGTTCCTGGTTATATCGTGGAAACTAAGGATTAAACAAATATGGCAAGCAACACCCCACTTCCAGATGACGTAAATGCTCTTTCCGGCCCGCAGAAAGCCGCAATAATGATGCTTTCTTTGGGGGACGAACAGGCAACAAAGCTGTTTGCAATGATGGCTGATGATGAAATTCGGGAAATATCTACGATTATGGCAGGTCTTGGAACGGTAAACTCAGCTACCGTAGAGGCTTTGTTTGTCGAGTTTGCAAATGCTATGTCAAGCCTTGGAAATCTGGTTGGTACTTATGAAAATACGGAAAGGCTCTTGTTAAAAAGCTTATCCAAAGACCGTGTACAATTCATTATGGAGGAAATGCGGGGACCTGCCGGACGTACCATGTGGGATAAGCTTGGCAACGTTAATGAACAGGTTTTGGCTAACTACCTTAAAAACGAATATCCTCAAACCGTGGCGGTGGTTTTATCAAAAATTAAATCAACCCACGCTTCAAATGTTTTGGCTTTATTGCCGGAAAGCTTTGCCATGGAAGTTATCATGCGTATGCTGCGTATGGAATCCATTCAAAAAGAAATCTTGGACGGTGTTGAACAAACCTTAAGAACCGAGTTCATGAGCAACTTGGCGAAAAGCGCACGCAGAGATTCTCATGAACTGGTTGCCGAAATCTTTAATAACCTTGACCGGAATACGGAAAATCGCTTCATGTCCGCTTTGGAAGAGCGTAATCGTGAAGCTGCCGACCGCATTAAATCTCTTATGTTTACCTTTGAAGACCTTAGCAGAATTGATTCCCAAGGTATTCAGGTTATTCTGCGCAATGCCGAAAAAGACAAGCTGGCTCTTGCCCTCAAAGGCGCTTCGGAAACTGTCCGAGAACTTATGTTCAAGAATATGTCCGAACGTGCAGGAAAAATGCTCCGAGAAGATATGGAAGCTATGGGTGCCGTTCGTTTGCGTGATGTTGATGAGGCTCAGGCCGCAATTGTTACTATGGCTAAGGAATTGGCTAACAGCGGAGAAATCTTTATTTCCGAAGGTAAAGATAAAGATGAACTGATTTACTAGGCAGACGGCAAAAAATGGGCAAAGAAATTAAATTTATGTTTGACCGGCGCTTTGATTTGCCCAGCGGAAGTTTATCTTCTAATGTCTCGGAAGTCCTTACTTCGGTCATCGACGAAATGGTAAAGCCGGAAAATAATCTGGAATCGTCTCAAATCGGAAACGATGAAACCACAGGAATTGCGCAGGAAGAATTGCCTCCCGAACCAACCTTTACGGTGGAAGAAACCGAAGCTTTGAAAAAAGAAAGCTTTAATATCGGTCTTGCCAAAGGCTTGGAACAAGCAAAACAGGAAAAAGAAGAACTTATTTTCCAAACCGCAGAAAATATCGCTTCCGCAATTATGGAGATACAAAACCGCCAGTCCGAGTTTGAACAAAAACAAGAAGCTGACTTTATCAATCTGGCTTTGACCGTATGTGAAAAAATCCTGCCGGAAATTATTAAAAAGCAAGGGGTGGAAGAAGTAAAAGCTTTGCTTGAAAAATCCCTCCCCGCAGTCAGCGAAGAAAAGAAACTTATTATAAAAGTATCGCCGGATAATCAAAAGACGATAAGTCAATATCTGACCAAAAGCGAATTGTTAAAAGATAAAGAAAACAGCTATACCGTAACGGGTGATGAAACTTTACAAAACGCCGACTGCATAATCAGCTGGAAAAACGGAAGTGTTGAAAGAAAAACAGCAGAAACTTTCCATACCATAAAAGATATGGTAAATAATTATACCAAAGATGCTTCTTTGGCGGACGATGAACCGGAAAATGAACCGTTAGAGCCGGAAATTACGCCAGAGGAAACTGTGATAGATGAGGGAGATGAAAATGACGGACAGCAAAAATCTGAATCTTGATGAGCTTGATGAAAAACAGCCTATGCCGGAAGTGCCGTCTCCTATCTCTGTGGACTCTGCTCCGTCTGAAAAGTTGCAATCCGTTACCGAATTGGAAGCGGTTTATGATATTCCCGTACAGGTTTCTGCCGTTTTAGGAAAAACCAGAATGCCGGTAAATCAGTTGTTGAAACTGGGGCGGGGAGCGATTGTCGAACTGGATAGAAAAGTCGGTGAAGCAATTGATATTTACGTCAATGACCGTTTGGTAGCCCGTGGAGAAGTCGTTATCGTGGACGATAAACTGGGTATTACCATGACAGAAATAATTAAGTCAGATAAAGGATAAAAACAGATATTATGAGATTAAAATACCGAGGAAATCTTGATATTGCTACAGTGTTTGGAATAGGCGGTGCTTTGTTCCTGATTGCTCTTGCCTTGGTGTTGGGCGGAGATATCAAAGGATTTTTCAACCTTCCTTCGGTTTTAATCGTACTTGGCGGAACTTTCTGTGCAACCATGGCCTGCTTTTCCATTCCCGATATGGCGAAAAGCGGAAAAATCATTATGAAATCCTTTTTGCGGCCACGGAATAACCCTTTGCACGTTGCCGTAACCATTTTGGAAACCGCCGAAACTTTACGAGGAGCAACCCTTTTAAAAATCCAAGGGGAAGTATTGGAAAGCTTGCGCCGCTATCCTTTGTTTTACGAAGGTATGAGCTGTTTGTTGGACGGCTTTTCCCCAAAAGAAACAATTGATATTCTTACCCAAAAAATGACGGCAACCACTGAACGGCACAAGAAAACTACCGGTATTCTACGCAAAGCCGCCGAAATTGCGCCGGCAATGGGGCTTATCGGTACGCTTATCGGCTTAATTCAGATGCTCGGCAATCTTGATGACCCTGCGAAAATCGGACCGGGAATGGCGGTGGCGCTGATTACAACTTTTTACGGGGCAATACTAGCGTATGTTATTTTAAGCCCCTTGGCCGCCAAAATGGAAAGAAATGCCCAAGACGAATTGTTGATTAACCAACTGTGCCTTTTGGGAACTTCATCTATTGCCAGACAGGATAATCCTCGGCGGACAGAAATGATATTGAACAGTATTCTGCCTCCGTCTAAGCGGATAAACTATTTTGATTAAGGGGCTGATATGCGTATTCTTATAATCGGAAACTTAGGAGGACAAATCGGAGCGGCAAGCCAAATTGCTATCCAGCGAGGCGCCGAAGTAGTACACGTTCACGATATTGCTCCTGCCTTAGAAATACTCCGCTCCGGTCAAGGCGCCGACTTAGTTATGGTTGATGTGGTACTGGATATCAAGGTTTTAGTCGAAAGCTTGGCTACGGAACGTATTTCCGTTCCGGTGGTTGCTTGCGGAATTGCCGCCGATGCTAAAGCTGCCGTACGAGCGATTAAAGCCGGAGCCAAAGAATATATCCCTTTGCCGCCTGATGCAGAGTTAATCGGCGCAGTTTTAACCGCTGTGTCGATGGAAAAGCATTCTTTAATTTATAAAGATAAGGCAACCGAAGCTATGGTAAAAATGGCAGAGCAGATAGCTCCTTCCGTTGCAAACGTCCTTATCACCGGTGAATCGGGAACCGGTAAAGAAGTAATTGCCCGTTTCCTTCATACCAAAAGCAAACGAGCAAACAACCGCTTTATTGCCGTAAACTGTGCGGCAATTCCGGATAACCTTTTGGAATCAGAACTGTTCGGTTATGAAAAAGGTGCGTTTACCGGCGCAGTTGCCCGCCGGATAGGTAAGTTTGAAGAAGCGTCGGGGGGAACTTTGCTGCTTGATGAAATAAGCGAAATGGATATCCGCCTGCAAGCAAAACTTTTACGAGCCATTCAAGAAAAGGAAATTGACCGTATCGGCGGAAAAACTCCCGTAAGCGTTGATGTCAGAGTTTTAGCCACCTCTAACCGCAATCTTTCCGAAGAAGTTAAGAACGGTAATTTCCGTGAGGATTTATACTTCCGCTTGAATGTTATCAATTTGGCGATACCTCCTTTGCGGGAACGGCCGGAAGATATTATTCCGCTGGCAGAGTTCTTTATAAACAAATATTCCGAAATGAACGAAATACCGGAAAAGCCTTTGTCCGAAGCGGCGAAAAATATGCTGATTGCGTATCGATGGCCGGGGAATGTGCGGGAATTGGAAAACACAATGCACCGTGCCGTACTGTTATCTGCGGGAAGCGAAATTGCTCCGGAAGCCATAATTCTGACCGAAAGCCCAAGCAGTGTTGCGGCGGCAATTCCGGCAGCTCCGGCGGCTTTAACACCTCAAGCGGGTTCGGCAACTCCTGCCCAAGATGCACCGGCTCAGCCCTATACTGTTGGACAGACGGTTTCCGATGTAGAGAAAAACTTGATTATCGATACGTTAAAACATACTCTCGGCAATCGAACTCATGCGGCGAATATCTTGGGAATATCCATAAGAACTTTGCGCAACAAGCTTAAACAATACGCAGATGAGGGAAATGAAATCCCTCCTCCGGCCGGAGAATAATCAGGTAAAGAAAAATGGCAGAGCAAGAACAAACGGGGACAACAGGAGGCGGACTTTTCTCCCTTCAAGGAGTTAAAGGAACTCTGCGCCTCTTAGTTAACCGTCCGGACTTGGCAATGGCTATCGGTATTGTGTTAATTCTGGTGCTGTTGATTATACCAATTCCGCCGGCTATGCTCGACTTAAGCCTTGCCCTTTCCATTACCATATCGGTTCTGGTTTTGATGACCTCTATCTTTATTGTAAAGCCGCTGGAGTTTACTTCTTTCCCGATGATTTTGCTGATTGCAACAATCTATCGACTGTCATTAAACCTTGCTTCAACCCGTTTGATTTTATCCAGAGGTCAATACGGCCCTGATGCCGCCGGCCATGTTATTGAGGCTTTCGGTTCTTTCATCATGGGCGGAAGCTTTATCATAGGCGTTATCGTGTTTGCAATTTTAGTAATTGTAAACTTCATGGTTATTACCAAAGGTTCCGGACGTATCGCCGAAGTCGCCGCCCGTTTTGCTTTGGACGCTATGCCTGGTAAACAAATGGCTATAGACGCCGACCTTTCTTCCGGCTTGATTGATGAAAAAGAAGCCCGTAAACGCCGCGATGAACTGGCGCAAGAAAGCAGCTTTTACGGAGCTATGGACGGTGCTTCCAAATTCGTCCGAGGGGACGCAATTGCCTGTATTATCATAACCTCGATTAACATTGTGGCAGGTATCGCCATAGGCATGATGCAACACGGGATGTCTTTTACCAAAGCCGCCGATGTTTATATGCGCTTGACCGTCGGTGACGGCTTGGTTGCTCAGGTACCGGCTTTGGTTATTTCGGTTTCCGCCGGTATCATGGTTTCCAAAGCCGGTGTTACCGTGGCAACGGAAAAAGCTTTGTTCGGACAGCTTTCCAATTATCCGAAAGCTTTGGGTATGAGTGCCTTTCTGTCGTTATGCTTGGCACTGGCTCCCGGAACTCCGGCGTTGCCGTTTATAACTTTGGCTTTGATTTCCGGCTTTACCGCTTTCTTTTTAAACAAACAGAAAAAACTGGCAAAAGAGCAGGAAGTCGAATTGCAAAAATTGGCAGAAGCTCCGCCGGAAATAAAGGAAGAACCTATTTCTACGGCCTTGCGGATTGATTTAATCCGCTTGGAACTCGGCTATAGTCTACTTACCCTTATCAACGAAAATAATAACCGCAAACTGACCGACCAGATTAAAGCGTTGCGGCGAGCCTTGGCTATGGATATGGGATTTGTTATGCCGTCGGTGCGTATTCAGGATAAGATGCAACTGCCCCCGACCGAATATGTCGTATATATCAAAGAGGTAGAAGCCGGCAGAGGTGAACTCCGTCCGGGAATGTTGCTTGCTATGGACCCAAGAGGCGAAGAAATATCCTTACCGGGAGAGAAAACGCATGAACCGACTTTCGGATTGCCGGCAACTTGGATAGATGCTTCCAACCGTGAAGAAGCTATGTTCCGTGGATATACCGTCGTTGAGCCTTCGACAATTATTACCACCCATATAACCGAGCTTGTAAAAGCAAATATGTCAGAGCTGTTATCTTATACCGAAACTCAAAAGCTTTTGGACGAGCTGGATAAAGATGAACAGAAACTGGTTTCCGAGCTTATTCCGAATAAGATTACTATCGGCGGTGTACAAAGAGTCTTGCAAAACTTGTTGCAAGAACGGGTATCCGTTCGTGATTTGCCGACAATATTGGAAGGCATATCCGAAGCCGTAAACATTACCCATAGCATTACTTTGATTACCGAACACGTCAGAACCAGATTGGCTCGGCAAATATCAAATGCTAATACCAATGATGACGGAGTGATTATTCTGGTTACTCTTTCTCCGGAATGGGAGCAAGCTTTTGCCGAAGCTTTGACCGGTAACGGGGAAGATAAGATTTTATCTATGCCACCTTCCCGACTGCAACAATTTATCAGCAGTGTCCGCAAAGAGTTTGAAGAGTTCGCTATGCAGGGAATAACTCCGGTACTCTTGACCAGTCCGATGATAAGGCCTTATGTTCGTTCTATCATTGACAGATTCCGTCCGGTTACCGTGGTGCTGTCCCAAAATGAAATCTATCCACGGGCAAAAATTAAAACCGTAGGACAGCTGTAAAAATAATTAAAGGAGACTTTTACTGATGCGCATTAAAACTTTTTCCGCTCCCGACATGACCGAGGCTATGGCTCGGATACGCGCGGATTTAGGGGATAACGCCATCATTGTATCTTCGCAAAAAATAAACGGTGGGATAAGAGTTACCGCCGCAATAGAAGAAACCGAAGCCGAAAACGAACCGCCAAATAACAATCAGGGGAAAGATTCTTTGCCTAAGGCTCCCGTGCTTGACTTGGCGCCGATAAAAGAAGCCCTAACCTATCACAAAGTTCCCGATGTGTTGGCGCAAAGAATTATCCTGATGGCAACGGAAGAAGTCCACCAAACCGCTTTAAAGGCTTTGGAATATGCTTTGGCAAAGTCATTTTTGTTTTCTCGGCTGCCGGATAATAAGCTGCCGAAAGTATTTATGCTGTTAGGTTCTTACGGGACAGGAAAAACCATGGCAGCGGCAAAAATGGCGGCAAAAGCCAAAATGGCGGGCTTTACCCCCGGACTTATTACAACGGATTTTGCCAAACCGGCGGCGATTGACGAACTTTCCGGTATTGCCAAAATCCTTGGGGCGGGATTTAGAAAAGCAAAAGATGCTTTGACTTTGGCGGATAAAATCGCCGAGCTGAAAGAATCCTGCGACTTTATTTACATAGATACTCCAGGAGTAAATCCTTTAAGCAAAGATTCTCTGGCGACTTTAACCGGTTTTGCCGGATTGCCCGAAATAACCAAAATATTGACCGTGCCGGCAGGAATTGACGTAAACGATGCGGCGGAAATGGCTAATGCTTTTGCGACTTATACTCCGGCGGAATATATCCTGCCCACCAAAGTTGATGCGGCAAGACGGCTTGGTTCAATTCTGGTAAGTGCAGATATCGCCGATTTAAAGTTCTTTGAACTGTCTTTGAGTGCGAGTCTGGTTCGCTCGCTTGGCCCATTAAATGCTTTATCTCTGGCTCGGCTTATGCTGCCGGAGGAATATAACGCCCGCGAAGAGTAATCTTATGGCAGAAACGGCAAACTTAACCGCCATAGTATCCGGAAATGAAACCATAGGGAAAACTCGGATTGCAGTGGGACTGGCGGAAAGTTTTGCGGCTGCCGGAGAAAAAGTGCTTTTACTGGATACGGATATAGGATTTGGAAAACTTTCCGAATACTTAAAAGTAACCCCTGATGTCGACCTTTATGATGTATTGTACAACAGGGCGACATTAAATCAAGCAATCATATTTTCTCCGGAAGGCGGGTTTGACGTTATCATCGGTTCCGGTAACAGTAAATGTAACATAGCCGCAATTCCGGAAAGCAATTTCTTTACCCTTAGGAACGATATCCTATTACTGGCAGGAAATTATGACCGGGTAATAATCGATATGCCGACCGGAGAAAGCAAAAGCAATTTTTTATTACTGGACGCTTCGAAACAAATTGTGCTGATTGCAAACGACCATGCGCCATCTATACGGGGAGCGTATGCCTTTATGGTCAGCATGGCAGAAAGAAAAATCTTGGCTAATATGGCGATTGCGGTAAATCTGGCTGCCACGGAAAAAGACGGAGAAACGGTATATCTTACCTTGCAAAAAGCCGCCAAAGCTTTTATTGGCAAAACACCGAAGTGGCTTGGAAACGTACGTAAAGACAACCTTGACGATATTTTATCTTTGGCAAAGGAGCTTGGCAAATGGACCTTGTAACACCTGTACCTTCGGCACCAGTTCCGCAAAGCTCCGGCGGAAGCGGGAATGCTTTGAATGCTTCGGTGCTTAACCCGTCAAAAGAGCTTGAAGCTTTAACACCGGAAAGCATCGTGAAAGGTGTCATTACCGCTGTTGATAAAGTAAAAGGAAGTGTATCCGTTTACGGGCAGACGCCGGAAGAAAAACCTTTCAATATGGAAATTAAAATGCCTCTGATACCTGTAGAAGGAAGCGAGGTTAATATTAAAATCCTGCCCATAAGTCAAAGAACGCCGGAAAATCCTTTTCCTATAAAACTGGTTATAAATCCCAAAGCTTCTCCGCTTGCCACTCCTTTGCAGAATAGTGAATCAATGTTACAAAAAGGAATCTTGCCGGAAGCACAAAATGCCGGAAATAAGCCGATAGGGCAGCTTTCAACCCCTTCTTCCAATAGTGAATCAATATCACAACAAAGCGTTCCTGCGGATATAAAAAATGCGGCGGATAAAACTTTATCCTCGGCAAAAGCCGTTGATAACGCTTCTTTTTCCATAAAAAGTAATATTATAACAGCAGAGATATTATATACGGCGAAAAACATACCGGATATTAAGCTTATGCCTTCGCTTCAGCCGCAAAATATAAAGCCGGAAATGCAAACCGTTTTAAAAGCCGATGCATCATGGCAGGAGAATCCTCTGCCTATGGATATGGTGAAGCAAGGAACTTCTTTAAGTGTGAAAATCGTTCAGGTGGAAGTTCCGGCAGGGAAACTTCCGGCGGGAAGTATTGCTTTGTCCGCAAGCCAACCGGCAAACGCAGGACAAGCAACGAGTCTTGGCCAAACGCCAACAACGCAAGTAATGGGGGAAAACTTACCAAGCCGCCCGTATGAACAATTTTATCCTATGCCAAATCAGCCGGCACAAACGACGCAGACACAGCCCTTGTCCTCTTCCCCGCTTCCGAGTCAACCGATACAAACTCAAGCGCCTTTACCTACGGCTCAGCCTTCCTTGCCGAATGAAACGCAAGGACAGCCTGTGCAGACAATTCCGCCTCAGGGAAGCTCTGGGAATACTACCATATCCTCACCGAATACTAACTTTACGATAAGCGGAGAAGTCGTAAGCAAGCCTGCAGTACCGCATACCGTTGTCGCGAATCAGGAAATGACCCTGTCTTTAAATATTAAAACCGAGTTTCCGACCGGAAGTTTAATAAAAATGGACGTTGTATCCTTAACTCTGCCGGAAATAAATCCGAAGATGCCGGTATTAAATACGGTTAAAGCTGCTCCGCCGGACTTTACAGAGCTTAATACCGCCCTTAAAGAGCTTACCGTCAGCAATCCCAAAGCGGCGGCAGAGATGCTGGCAAAGATACCCCAACCGAATGAAAAGCTTGCCCAGAACCTCTTTAACTTTGTGCAGGCGGCTAAGTCCGGAGACGTTGGCCAATGGTTAGGAGCCGCAACCGTAAAAGCTTTGGAAGATACCGGCGATAACGGGCGAAAAATTACCGGAAAAATATCGGCAGATATGCTGGCAACATCACGAATAGCAACAGAAGCTTTGGGTGAATGGCGGACTTTAAATATTCCATTCTTGAACGGGCAAACCGTTCAGCCGGTTGCTTTGTTTGTAAAGCATCTTAACAATGAGGAGCAAGGACAGGAAACCACCCAAGGCAGCAAAAAATCTGCTTCGGTGCGCTTTTTATTTGAACTGGAGCTGTCAGAGCTTGGGCGGACGCAGATTGACGGCTTGACTTATCCAAAGGAAAAAGAGCTTGATTTGATTATCCGTAATGAAAAAGCTCTGCCGGAAGAAGCTCCCATCGCTATGCGGGGAATATATGCCGAAGCTTTGGAGGCCGTGGGATATAAAGGCACCCTAACCTTACTTAAAACAAGTGATTTTATCGAAATAGCCGCGGCGGAAAATGCCGAAGCATTCATTCCTAATTCAGATATTTGGGCATAAAAAGGAACTAAGCCGCAAGCTCGTTTAAAGCCGCTTGTTTCATATGCTCTATATCCGGTTCTTTATCCGTCCAGATGTTGAAAGATTTTGCCGCCTGCCGCACGAGCATATCAAGACCGTTCTGGGTCTTTAAGCCGATTTTCTTGGCATTACGCAAAAGCTCTGTTTCCGTCGGGTTGTAAATAACATCATAAACAACAGCATCAGGCGGAAGCTTTTTTAAATCCTTGTTGTTTAAAAGGCTGGCGCAATGCGGATAATCCTTTAACCCAACCGGAGAAGCGTTAACCAAGATACAAACATCTGCCAATCTGTCCGTATCTTTATACGAACACAATTGCAGTTCGACATGATTAAACCGAGCCTCCATTAACATAAATAAGCCGGAAGCTTTTTGAGTATCCCGAGAATAAACGTCAATCTTGCTTATGCCCATTTTGATTAAAGCAAGGCAAATTGCCCTTGCGGCTCCGCCCGTTCCCAAAACCGCCGCCTTTTTCCCGCAAACATCGCAAGGAAGCGCAGAAGCAAAGCCATGCACGTCCGTGTTATAGCCTACCATAACACCTTTTTTCAGGATTTTTACCGTGCTGACTGCGCCGGAATAGGTAACCAATTCTTTTACTTCCGGAAGCATATAGGTGATATTTACCCGATACGGAAGCGAAACATTAAAACCGCAATAGCCTTCTTGGCATAAAGTTTCCAAAGTGCGGTCAAAATCTGCCGGAGGAGTGGAAATAAGGTTATATTCACCTTGCAAGCCAACACTTTCCAAAGCCGCCTTGTGAATACAGGGCGACAGAGAATAAGACACAGGAAAACCTATCAAACCAAATCTGTAGTGCTTAGTTCGCAACCGGAAACTCCTATTAAATTATCCGGCTTAGAGTAGAACGTTTTTTCGCATTCTTACAACTGTTATTTGCTTTATGAATACTTTTTTGCGAAATGCCTGCGCATAGGTATAAAAAAACCCACCGCTATGGGTGGGATTTTTAAATGTAAATGGCTCCGACGGTAGGATTCGAACCTACGACCAGCCGGTTAACAGCCGGCTGCTCTACCACTGAGCTACGTCGGAACATTAGAAAATGTTCCTTCCGTGGAGGCCGAGGCCGGAATCGAACCGACATAAAAGGATTTGCAGTCCTCTGCATGAGCCATTCTGCCACTCGGCCGACCTCAGAGCTCTGTTACCGATACAAAATCAGTAACGGAAGAAGCAACTTTATATACGCCCTTTTTGCTTAGGTCAAGAGAGAAAAATATTCTCTGGTGGATTTTTTTAAAAAAAGTTACATTGAAAACATATTATGTCAGGAAAAAGGATATAAAAATGGATTTTTCCACCTCTGCTCGCCAAAATATGGTTGAAAATCAGCTTAAACCGCAAGGAATTATGAATGCGGCACTTTTGGAGGCTATGACAAACACTCCCAGAGAGGACTTCGTTCCCGAAGAATATGCGGATACGGCTTACAGTGATTTTGATATTCCTCTTACTGATACACGCTTTTTATTCCGCCCCGCAGAAGTCGCAAGATTTATTGCCGCCGCAGAGCTACAGCCTGATGACTTTGTCGCCGATATAGGCTGCAAGCTTGGCTATATAACTTTTATAACCGCTAAAATGGTAAAAGCCGTGGTCGGCATTGAAAGCGATAAAGCTTTGGCGGACAAAGCCGAAAACGCACTTTTGGAAGTCGACAATGCGGCAATCATTAACACCGATATGCATAAAGGAATGCCAAAGCAAGCACCTTTTGATGTGATATTTTTGGAAGAAATCCAAACCTCGGCTATGGCACCGAAACATTTTATTTCTCAGCTTGCGGATAACGGAAGACTGGTTTTCATAACCGGAAAGGCGCCGATTTTAACCGTTCGGCTACTGATAAAAAAAAGGGAAGAAGTGTTTGAAAAAACGGCGTATCAATTCCTTTTAAACCCAGAAGCCCAAATTGCCCAAAGGGTTTAGGAAATACTTTACTGTTTGCCGTGATTAAAATATACTTTGAACGGTTATTTAAATGCAGGAGATTCGATAATGCATATGTTTCCTAAGAAAATGAAAGTCTCTACCCCCCCCGTTAGAAAATAGCGTCCAATCCGGAAGTATCACCGTTGAAGTTATTATTATGTTAGGGTTAATAGCTACCCTGACACCGATACTTTATAAACACGTTGCCGACCGTCGGGAAGATATCGACAATATCAATGAAGCAAACACTCTGCTGTTAATTAAGAATGCTACCAAGGATTATATCGAGGCGAACAAAGATGTTTTATCCGTCGGTACTACCCTTCTTGAACCGGTTGATGTCGGAGTTGATATAGACGGTTACAAAATAGGTATAAAAAAGGATTCTGATGGCAACATAAATGCGATGATAGCCGCTTCTGACGGAAGCAATGATATGAAGGCTGCGAAGGTGGCGTCTTTGCTTGGGGTGTCGGCGGGGATTTATTCGGCGCAAGATGCTACCAGAGCTTGGGGTATTAACGGAGTCTGGGCAGAGAATGTAAGTAATTACGGTTTTACTTCTTTACCCGCAGGAATACCGGTGGTTACCACTACTTATGACGAAGAAGATAGCCTTGATATGGAGAAAATCTTTACGGCTATTGAAGAACACTCTTTTGAAAAGCTTACCGCCAAGGAGCTCTGCCTTGATAATGATGAACTGCCGGAAGAAGAACGCTGTATCACCAAATGGAAAGAGGAAACCTGTCCGGAATTAGTTGAGTTTTGCAATAACGGGATAAAATGCCATGATGCATATTCCAAACGATGCAACCTGACCTGTAATGATATTTTGATAGGTTATCGGGCGGAAGGAATGACGCCTCAATCAAATTATGATTTTCGTTTAACGGGAAGTAATTCAAACGGCGAAGCCAACAAAACCAAATGCTATTTCACTTCGACCACCGGATATAATGCGATAGAGATTATCGAAGCCTGTAACGGCGGTAATACGGAAGCTTGCAGTTTAGCAAATACCTATAGCCTTAACACCTCTTGTCAGAAGATTATAGATGCCTATAAAACGTTAAACCAAACTCCGAGCAACGGTACATTTAAGCTTGGAGCAGCGGGAACGTCCACAGCCTGTTGGTTCAAAGACACCACAGGTTATTCAACCAAAGAAGTAATTGAAAAATGTAATGCGGGAACAACGATTGCCTGCCAGATGGGAAGTGAGAATAAGTTAAACCGTACCTGTGCGGAATTGCAAACAGCGATGAAAAGTTATGGAGCTATTCCGGCAAACGGCTCGTTCAAACTGACGCTGACCAGTACTACGGGTTCATCATATACTTGCGATATGAGCCAAACTCCGGCCTTAACGGAATACTTTTATAAAAACACGGCAGGGACATATACATTCAGTCTTTTAAGTAAAAAGATACAGTACAAGTTTGAAGTTTGCGGAGCTTCAAATTACGGTGGCAGAACACACGGAGGATATTCTTGGGGAAAGAAAATCCACAATTCCGCCCAAAGTTTTTTTGTGATTGTTGGTGGAATAGGAGGTGTCGGCACTTATGGTGCCTCTAGTTCCGGCGGAGGAACGGAGATACGTTTTGGAACATCTTCATGGGTTGATAAACACCGGATTTTAGTCGGCGGAGGAAGTAGCGGATATAATGCAAGTGCTACTCCTGGAGCTGGAGGAGGAGGCAACAATTGCGGCGGAGGCGGAGCAATGGGAGGTTGTAAAGGTGTTGGCGGCAGAGGATATGGAAATCCCAACACTCCTGGAACTATCGGTCATGGAGGAGCTTCCGGCTTGTCTTGGTATGCAGGAACAGGAGGTAATGGAGGTGGCTACGGCGGCGGTGGTGGTGGAGGCGGCGACTGGGCTGGCTATGGCGGAGGCGGCGGAGGTGGCTTCGGCGGTGGAGGTCAAGGTGGCTCCTATGGTTGGGGTGCCGGTGCGAGCGGTACGGCAACAAACGGTGGTGGTGGCACGACCGGATATAACGGAGGTTACGGTCAGGCAGATGGTGACGGAGGTTTTGGCGGTGGCGGCGGCTCAGACTGGGGAAGCGGAGGGGGCGGCTACGGCGGAGGTGGCGGCGGTGGCAGAGCCTCAGACGGAACCGCTGACCTCTCTGGCGGCGGGGGCGGCGGGCGAGTCTGTCTGGCGACTATGCCGGCAGGGTGGCCGGCTTGTGACCCTGCGGTATGGGTGTTTGACGAAGGCTCCGGCGAAACCGGCAGTGATAAATGTCCCGGCACAGGTTGGGTAAAAATATCCGTGATAGAAATAAAGGAATAACGAAATACGACTTTATAATTATAAGTAAGCTTGGCTTTCGTAATTATCCAGTAAATCGTTTTCTATCAAAAGCGTATCACCGGCGATAAGATTCTTATCCAACCAAGCGAAAGCTTCGGTGCGGGTGGGAAGCTCGATAAGTTCGGCATCTTTGGGAGCGTTATCCCGAAAGGCTTTAATAAAAGCCTGCATACGCTCTGGTACTATTATCAGAGCGATGTCCGCAACTTTGGCCGCTTTCTTGCCAAGTTCGGAATGCAATTCATCATGCAATGCACCCATTTCTATCATGCCGGGAGTCATAAGAATTGTCCTGTCCTGCCGAAGATTACCAAGAAGCTCTATCGCCGAACGGAAACCGTCAACATTGGAATTATACGCATCGTCAATTATGGTGATGTTGCCCGTTTGTCTTTTGACTTCCAAACGATGCTCTATCTGCGGCAAAGAACGAATACGTGCCGCAATCGTATTCATCGGCACGCCAAGCTTAAGCGCCATAACTACCGCTAAGGCAATGTTTGCTATGTGATGCTTGCCAAACAACGGAACTTCCAAACGGCTTTTCTGACCTTCGGCAACAAAGGTAAAGCTTAAACCTTCGGCGGTCTGTTCCGCACTTTCGCAATAATAATCTTCCCCTTCGCCGACAATGACGGCCGACGGAGCTTTACTTAAAAACTCAGGTGCTATCTGCGCCTTATTTAAAACCAGAATGCCGCCCTTTTCTTCCACGGCTTCGGCAAGCTCGAACTTTGCCTTGGCAACATTGCCAACCGTTTTAAAACGGGCATAATGCGCACTGCCTACGGCGGTGATAATCCCGTCATCAGGGTGGACCAAATCACAAAGCCGACGAATGGAACCGGGGTAATATGCGCCCATTTCAACAATGAAAAACTTATGCTCCGGACGTAAATCCCGATTGATAATCCGGCAAACACCCATAAGCGTATTGACACTGCCGGGGGTAAATAAAACCGGAGCGCCCGCAGATAAAATGTGCGCTAAAATATGCTTGGTCGATGTCTTGCCATAAGAACCCGTAATGCCGATAATCCGTGCCGAAGATGCGGAAAGCTTTTTCTTTGCCGATTTTATAAAGCCTTTGCGGTAATACGCTTCCAAAGGAAATAATAAAATATTTGCCAGAATCAACACCAAAGGAAGGAAGAAAATAATTCCCGCAGACGTAAATATAAAGAAAGAAGGAACTATAACCCAACTTAAGTAAAATAATCCGGCAGTTAAAATAATACTTACGCTATAGATTCTTTTGGCTCGATTAGTTACCGCCAATTTTTTCTTTGCGCTTTGCATTACTTTGATTTCCCGCCACGCAAACCCAACGAATAAAGCTAAGGAAAGCAAAGCCGCCCACGGAAAATAAACCGCACCTATGCCAATTATAACCAACGGGAGAACCAACTTTTTATCCAAAAGGCGGGCTTTGAGACAAACCGTTTTGGCATAGGAAGATGCTTCGTATTCGTCCTGTTGAAACAGCCACAGTAAAAAACGCAGACGAAAGCCGCAGAAAACAAACGCTGACAACAAAACCGCAAGCATCAGTTCAAAAGGCATTATTTTATCTCCGCTAAAAAGTTTTCAATTTGATTTTCGACCAAAGGTGCGCCGGAAGCAAGAACCGTATAATGGTCATGCATAGGAAGTTCGCTATATTTGGCATCGGGCATAAGCTCTTGGAAACGTTTGCCTAAATAAGACGGAGTTGCCGTATCTTCGGCTCCGTAAAGCAATAAAACCGGACAAGAAACCTGCATCGCCTTTAAAGAAAGGTCTTTATTCACGGATTTAACCAATATCTGCCGCATTATCGGCGAAGCGTTACGGTAATCCGCACTGCCAAGTTTAAGACTACGGATAACCGGAAGCGATTTTATTTGCGGAAATCTGCGGATAAGGCGGGAAAGCCTCTTCATAAAGAAAGCTTTTATCTTAAAGCCAAGACTGCGCTTTACTTTCAGTCCGGGGGAAGCAATCAAAACCATAGCCTTGATGCTGTGCGGGTATTTTGCCGCCGCTTCAATGGCAACCCTGCCCCCGAAAGAATGCGTGATTAAAACCGTATCTTTGGGCGGAAGCGAAGAAATAAAATCTTGAAGCAAGTCCGCATAATCTTCGGTATCCAAAGGCTTGTCCGGCTCGGGAGATTCTCCGAACCCCGGCAAATCAATTAAATAGTTTTCCGCCGAGTCTTGGAAATACTCCGCCAAAGGAAGCAAAGCCTTATGACTATGCCCCCAACCGTGTAGCCAAATTAGCCGGAGCGGAAGATTGTCAGAAGCAGACTTTAGCTTTAGCGTAAACATCACTTGTCTTCAAAAATCCGATTGTCTTTTAACGTACCGTAAGCAAGCGACTTTTTGCCTGCTTCGGCAAACGCTTCTTCGATAATGGCAGTTAAAAGCTTGGTAAAGTTTACTTTAGGTTCGGCATTTTCCCATAAATAAAACGCAAACGAACCAGGGATGGGATTTACTTCCCCAAGCCATAATTCTCCGGTCTTGGTGTTGCAAAGGAAATCTATTCTGGGGGCGCCGTTGCCGTCCATAGCCACGAACAATGTCTTTGCCCAAGAAAGTATTTTTTCCCGCTGTTCCTTGGTAAGTTCTTTCGGATTATATTCTCGGCTTAAACTAACCAAACCGCGAATATCGGCATTGCCGGACTTTGCACCCTTTACGCCCTTTCCTTTGCCGCCGGCTTTATACTTGTCCGCAAAGTCTAAGATAGCATTTTTCTTTGCCGGACGCTCGATAGCAGAACAGGAAGGCTCGCCGAAAATGCGGGTAACCGAAACGTTATACTCCTCAAGATTTTCTACAAATGGCTCAACAATAGCCTGATTGTCCAAAGCAAAAACTTTGATAACCGCAGAATCAAGTTCTTCTTTGGTCGTTACTTTGCTGACCGCAATGCTGCTGCCAAGATGCAACGGCTTTACACAAAGCGGGAACGGAAGGTTTACGTCCTTGGTAATATCCTTTACGTCAAAGAACGCTTTGTTTTCCGGACGGTTTAAAACGACTTCCGGTAAAACCGGTATGCCAAGAGTGCGGCAGAGTTGCTTGGTCGTAACCTTGTTCATAAAAACATTCGCCGCAAGCATACGGCAGCCGGTATAGGGAATGCCCGCACTTTCCATTAAACCTTGGAAAGCCCCCGTTTCACCAAAATCACCATGAAACGCAAGAAATGCCGCATCAAAATATATCGGCTTTTTTGCGGCAAAAATGCCACCGGAAACCGGCTGTAAATAACCGACGCCGTCGCCAAGGCAGAACTTTACTTTGGTAATGTCTTTCGGCTGTTTTACCGCCAAAGGATAGTTATCCTGATTCAAAAGACCGTTGCCGGTCCACCAATTGCGGTTCAAATCAATATAAACCGGAAAAACTTCAAACTTGCTCTGGTCAATAACCTTTATCGCCTGTAATCCGGTCAAAATGCTGATATCATGTTCGAAAGATTGTTCGCCAAAAAATACCGCAATTTTCTTTCTTGCCATTACCATAAAACTCCCTAATGTATACAAAACTTTGCGATTATATATTTTGTATGGCTAAAGGGAAGAAGTTTGTTAACAAAAAAAAGAAATAACCTGATAATCCGGAATATCAAACTCTATCCTTGGCACTATTTATTTCGCGGCTGTATTCCGTCTACGCCTATAGCTATTTTATACTTTGCCGAGGTTACTAATTCTTATGCGGCGGCAACAAGTATTTTTGCTTTGCACTTTATCGCTATTGCCTTGTTTGAAATACCGTGCGGAGTTTTTTCTGACCAATACTTGGGAAGAAAACGGACTATTATTGCCGCTAATCTTACCAGACTGGCGGCTTTTATTATTTTTCCTTTGGCAGCAATTACCGGAGGATACCAACTTTTACTTATCGGTGCTTTGATGATGGGGCTTTCCGATGCTTTGTTCAGCGGAACCGAAGAAAGCCTTCTATACGAAAGCGTTTCCGAAGCAAAAAAGGAAAAAATCTTTCATGAAATATTCGGACGCTGCCGCTCGATAATGCAATTGGGAATGGTTATCGGAACGTTGTTGGGCTTTGGCTTTGCTTACATATTTTCTTTGCTGACCGCAATGTGGATAACGATATTCTTCGGAATAGCCGGACTGGTTGTTGACCTTTTTCTGATGAAGCCCAAAAGCAATGTCTTGGACCGGACGGCGATGCATCTGCAAATAAAGCAAGCTTTTGCTTTGATGAAAAGTAATCGCCTGATTAAAGATATCGCTACCGCTCGCCTGTTAAACTATAGCGCAGGCGAAGTTTTATACCGCTTTGAAGTCGCTTTCTTTTATACTTTGGTGCCGCTGTGGGCTATCGGTATCGCCCGCATAGAACGCCAAGCCTTGGGGATTATAAGTTTCTGGTTCTCCGGCTCTTTAATCAGCAAGTTCAGCTTCCGCAAAGTTCTGCCGTGGTCGGCAGCCGGAGATATTGCTTCCCGCTTTACCGGACTGTGCTTAAACAATGTTTTGACACCTTTTTTGCTGCCGCTGAGCAATTTATTCCTTGGCACAGAAATGACGGCTTCGGATACCTTGCTTCAAAGAGAGTTTAAAGATTCCCTGCGGGCAACGGTATTATCGCTGATTTCTTTAGGGGTGAATATCATAAGCGCTCTCTTATATCTGTTTGTCGGCTTCCTTGCCGATTTAACCAACCCTTTAACCGCAATGTTTTTTGCGCTAGGATTCAAAGCTCTGGCAGTTCCTTTGTATTTCCGGATTGCTTCGTGGTTAAGGGTGTAGCCTATGTTTTATCGGATAAGAAACTTTTTGGACACGGTTATAAACTTGCTTAAATGGCCGGTGGCAATCGCTATGGCGGCAGGGATTTTCCCGCTTATCCAAGCCTTGATGTTCTATTTTGAACGAGCAGTCGCAAACTGGAATGATATTGCGATGTTCGGGATAGGATTTGCTTTGATGGTAGCGTGCTGGATATTTCTGATACGAAGCAGAAACTCTGTTGCAGCGACGTTGGAACACGAAATAACCCATGCTCTGTTTGCTATGCTGACCTTTCACAAAGTGGTAAATATAGAGGCTTCCTTGGGAAGCGGCGGCGGAAGCATGGCTTTTAAAGGCAAAGGAAACTGGCTGATTACAATTGCACCGTACTTTTTCCCTACTTTAGCCCTTGCCATAGTACTTACCGGAGGAGTAGTATCCGCTCTGGCCGGAAAGCCAGTCTCTTGGCTGGCGGTGGCGTTGGGAATTGCCATAGGATACCACTTCCTTGCCGTCGTTTTTGAAATCCACCGTGAACAAACGGATTTGCAAAAAGTCGGTTGGCTGTTTTCCTTTCTGTTCATTCCCGGAGCAAACTTGTTAAGTTATGGCTTGGTGTTCGTATTTGTCGACCGAGGAACAGAAGGAATAGTGTATTTCTTTCGCTTGGTGGCTTATTTCGCTAAAATGGATATCGTCAGCCTTTGGCAATATGCAGAGGCTTTTTTATAAGTTAAATAAAATGGATACAATACAAGATTTTCGCACAGAATATTTCCCAAATGCCGAAGATAAAGATTGGAATAATTGGCATTGGCAAATCCAAAACCGCATCGCTGATGCCGATAAAACCGCAGAGGTTTTTGCTTTAACGCCGGAAACCAAAGAAGCTTTTGCCGACGGAGTTAAAATCCCGTTTGCGGTTACGCCTTATTATGCGGCGGCTTGCAAAGGAACGCCTTTGGAAAAAACAATCCTTCCTTCGCCAAAAGAAAATATAACCAATAAACTGGAAGTCGCAGACCCGCTTGGCGAAGAGCCTTGTTTCGCTGCGCCGAATCTGGTGCATAGATATAATGACAGAGCTTTGTTTCTGGTTACAAACTTCTGCCCTTCTTATTGCCGATACTGTACCCGTGGGCGGAGAGCCGGCAGAGAAGATATGACGGTAAATGATTGGGAGCCGGCGTTAAAATATATCGCAACTCACCCGGAAATACGGGACGTGCTGATTTCCGGCGGAGAGCCTTTAATCCTGAGTGATGAAAAACTCGATGCTCTTTTAAGCCGCCTTCGGGCAATTCCTCATGTAGAAATTATCCGCATAGGAACAAAAGTTCCCGTAAGTCTGCCGATGCGAATTACACCGGAATTGATACAGATACTTAAAAAACATAATCCCGTATTCCTTTCCGTCCATATAAACCGAGCCGAAGAAATTACTGCCGAAGTAAGCAAGGCTTTTAATGATTTGGCAGATAACGGTATCTTGCTCGGAAGTCAGACGGTTTTATTAAACGGGGTAAATGACGATGCGGACACTTTGCTTACCTTGATGCACAAACTGTTGAAAAATCGGGTTAAGCCTTATTACCTGTTTCAATGCGACCCGATAGCCGGTTCCGGCCACTTCCGAGTTCCTTTGCGCAAAGGGATTGCGATTATGGACGAATTGCGCCGCCGAACCAGCGGGTATGCCATTCCGACTTATGCCATAGATATTCCTAATCGTTTCGGCAAAATCGCCGTTCTGCCTAATCACATACAAGAGTGTGCAAACGGAGTGGTGAAAATCCTTAATTTTGACGGAAACGTTTATGAATATCCCGATGCGGAATGAAAAATCAGCCGCATAAAGCCACGGCTTTTAATTTTTTATTAGTATATTTATTATAGATAGGTTATCTTAGAATTAAAGATTAGGCTAATCGGACTTTAAAATTGATGGTGTAAAGATGACAAACGTGCTGGAAACCGAAGATTTTTATGACATTGTTGAAAACCCAGACGGGGAGCTTCTGTTTTGTATAAAGGCTCGTCAGGGAGGTCCGGAACGCCCGAAAATACTTTACGGCGGAGCGGAACACGCTTTGTTTTACCGTAGCAATGACCAAACGGTAGTTTTGGATTATGTACATCCGGAAGTGCGGGAATCTTTACGTAAAGTGAAATCGGTTTTAATCGTGGAGTTCCACGGGGAAGCTATAATCCGTGAATATAACGTACCGGTGCGGCAGGTTGCTCAGCTGCCTATTCCCGAAGATTTAACTTCCATTGAAGATTTAAATAATCTGGAAGATATATAAAAAGTTTTTATCCCTAAAAGCCTCCGATTAAACCGGAGGCTTTTTTTATTACTCTTTACAGCAAACGCCTAATTTCCTATCATGCTTTTATCTTTGCCCAATTAGGCAAAGACGGAGTTTAGAATCTCCTTAAGTACTGTGGCAGTATCATTTCGCCATGATTTTTCTTGCTCTTCCGTCTTCTATGATTGGGAGGCAGGGAAATATCTTCAAGAATACCTTGCACCGTGTACTTACGGATTCTAACTCCCAGTCATTACTCGGGAGAAAAATATGAACCGTACACAAAAAGGCAGTATTACCGTAGAAACAATAGTAATGTTAGGGTTAATCGCATCTCTGACCCCTATATTGTATAAGCATGTGGCTGACAGACGGCAGGATATCGAAAACATCAACGAAGCAAATGTACTGTTGCGATTGAAAGCATCGTCTCTGGAATATATTGAAACAAATAAAGAAAATATAAGCACTGGTAACACCGTGCTTATCCCTTCAGACATAGGCTTGGAGATATCCGGTTATCAAATAGGAATAAGAAAAGAAGATGACGGCACAATAAATGCTATGATTATTTCGGATAAGGCAGGAAATGATTTTCAGGCCGCTAAGATAGCCTCTTTAATCGGAATATCCGGAGGAATATATTCAGCACAAGATACGGAAAAGGCTTGGGGTATAAACGGTATATGGGCAGAAGATATAACAAAATACGGTTTTACATCTCTGCCAACCGGTACTGCCGTAATAACTACGGCATATGAGGCAGAAAATGCCTTAGATATGAGCAAAATATTTTCGGAAATAGAAGAACACGAGTTTGCAAAATTAAACGCTCAACAAATAAAATCGGATGAATTCTGTTTGAAGATAAAAGGTACAGATGACTATGACTGTATTTCCAGCTGGGATGAAGATCCGATAAAGATAATCTTACAGTGTAATGCTGATTTGACGAATAATGTTATGCTTTCTTCGGCATGTCAGAAAGGATGGAATAGATATTTAAACCGAAGCTGTGAAGATATTGCCAGAAAATATCGAGAAGCCGGCTCAACTGCAATCAGCGGTTTATACGCGATAACAACAGGAGAAAATACCAGACAAGAACGTGCCTGCTATTTTGTAGACGGTGAATTACCTATGCCGCAAGAATTGATAATTGCGGTAAATACAGATGCCATTGCCCGAAGATATGATTGGGAAAACGGAAATATAAGTGCCTCTTGTGCTAAAATAATATCTGCTTGGGCAACGGCTCCAACGGGATTTTATACATTCGTATCAGGAATAAGTACCTATCAAGCAAACCAGCCATGTGTATTTACAGGCAACCGCAACGCAACGAACGGAGAAGTACATACTCAGTGTAACAATAGTGCCTCAGGAAGTTCCGCGGCCTGCCAATATGCTTGGCTTAACGACTTAAACAGGAGCTGTAATCAGATTATTTCTTCTAATCCTACGGCAATATCAAAATATTATTATATAAACTCCACTCAAACAGCGGCTAATAATAAACCATGCTATTTCGTGGATAAAAGAGTCGCTACCGCAAAAGAAACCATTACCGAATGTAATCGGGTAAATGTAACAGAAAATATCGCCTGCCGTTATGGTTATGATAATTCTTATAATAACACTTGTGATAATATCATAGCATATGACTCTACCCGTGCAGATACCTTAAATACTGTAACTGCGGCTAATAGTGTATCGCAACAACTTTGCAGTATTTGCTCCTATTCAATAGGAGAAATTGTTTATCAAAATAATGGAACATGGAGTTCTTCAACATATCATTCCGTTAATTGGTCGAACAGCTCTTTCACGGTACCGGCAAATTGTGCGGGAAATTACACAATTAAATTAGCCGGAGGAAGAGGAGACTCTGCAGGAGGAATATCAACCATAACCCAAAACTTTTCTGTCGGCACCAAGTTTACCACTACATCTTTGGCCGGCAAACAAGTTGACGGCTGGTGGTCGGGTATGGGAGCCCTATTATATATAAACGGTACTCTTGTAACCGCGGCAGGAGGCGGACACGCAGGAATCCGTGGCGGAAGTGGCTATCAAGGAGGGTGTGGAGAAAATTATGCCGGCAAAGCTTTTAATGGATATGGGCAGATTTCCGGCTGTACCAATAATCCCAATTGGGCAGCAGGCGGTAGCGGTACGGTCGTTCCTTGGGGTGGTTTCGGTTTTGGAGGAAGCGGATACTGTGCCGCAGGATATACTTGTCAGTCAGAAATTGCCGGCAATGGAGATCCGCCTTATCTTCGTATCATCTATAACGGTTTGTAGCTAAACGAACATTTTGGGAAGGGTGGCAAGTTGTTCGCCGATACCGTAAGGAGTGTTAATCAGGATAAGGCCGGAGCCTTTCATGCCTTCGGCTTTCGGAGGCTTTGGAAAAGTTATTTCGCTGATATAAACTTTGGGAAAAACTTCCTTGGTAATAATCTGTTTTAAATCTTTGTGAAGACCGGCGGATAAAATCGGATACCAAATCATTATAACCGCTTCTGCCCATTTACGGTGCAGTTTGGAAATAAACTTGGCAGCCTTTTCATATTCGGTTTTAACTTCATAACTCGGGTCGATTAAAACCAAGCCTCGGCGGGCGGACGGAGGTGATATTGCCAAAACGCCTTCGTAGCCGTCTCTTTTATGCACATGGACATTGGCAAAAGACCACATGGTTTTGTGCAAAACCCTATACTCTTCCGGATGCAATTCCATTAAGTTCAGTGTGTCATAGTCTCGGAGCAACAATCTGGCAATCATCGGGGAGCCGGGGTAAAAATCTTTGCCAAGAGTTTTTTGGATTTTTTCTATGGCTTGATAATATACGCTGTCCCGAGGGATTTTATGGGCTTTATGTAAAGCTTGGAAACCAAAAGATGCTTCGCCGGTCTTTAAGCTTTCTTCGGATTGGAAGTTATAAAGCCCCCTGCCGGAATGAGTTTCCATATAGGAAAGAGGCTTATCTTTGACCGTCAATGCTTCCAAAACAATGCTTAAAGCCATATGTTTATGAACATCGGCAAGATTACCCGCATGATAACTATGTTGATAGGAAAGCATTTAAACCCTAATCATCAAACGGAAGCTTGACGATTTCCCGTTTTTGCGGCTTTTTAGCCTTCTTTTCGGCAGCGATTTCCGCATTGATGCAATCATCATCGTCTTGTTCGTCGTCATCGCATACTATTTTAGGAGCTTTCTTCTTTTTCTTTGCCGGCTTTTTTTCCTTTACGGAATCAGGGAAAAGCTTAGCTATAATCTGCTCGGTCATATCTTCGGCAGCTTTGTCGGAAAGCTTCTTTAAAACATTGTTGCAAGAGCCAAGATTGCCGTCTCTGCGTAAACTTGCACTTACGGAATACGATGCAATTATTTCCATAGTCGCCATTTCAACTATGCGGTAATTAAGCTGTAATTTGGCACGGGAGCGGGTGTATTCCTCCCCTATTTCGGGAATAGACTTCTTCGTACTGGAAACATTGAACTCGCCGATTTCACCAACCAACATATAGTCCGCAGAAGCAATATTCCGTAACTTATCCCGTGCGTTGGCGTCGGTGTATCCGGCTCGGATTAAATCGGCTTCCACGTTGTATTCTTCGCCGTGCGTACGGTCAACAACCGTAAACTTTTCAGACGCAACCAAATCGTTAACTATGGCTTGGTTTATCCGAATGCTGACACCGTTGCCGTCAGCAGAGTCGGTTTTGTAGCAAGAGTATGACTTTTCATAGCTAAACGGGAAAACCGCCAAAGAATATTCTGCCTTTTTCCCAAGTCCGAGAGATTTATAATCCTCCTTTTGCTGAACTTGGGCAGAAATCGTAACGTAATGGCGATTGTCCTTTTCTTCGTGACTGATGACTTTATAGCCATAAACTATACCGCTGTAATAGGTATCAACGCTTTTTACCTTACCGGTGGTTTTGCTTTCCTTTTCTATGTTTATTTCTTTTTTCTTAAACGTAGAATCCTTGCGGGCAGTAATCTTGTCTTTTGAAGAAAGCTCCATCTGAAAATCCGGAGAAGACTTGTCCACATAAACTCTGGAACTTTGCCGCACGGCATTGTCCAAAGCATTTAAAACCGCAGAGTCATAATCGTCTGCAACTCCGGTGGCTTCAATGGTTACTTCCTTGGCTTGAGCACCAAAAGCCAACATAACGCCGAAAACGGCAACGGTAATGATTTTCTTCATTGATTACCCCTATTACACGTTAAAGCTTACCAAATCGGTGCTTTGCGACCTTCTTTGATTATCGGAGTTTCGCCTTCCCAAATGGCAAGTCCGGTGGTCAAATCGGTAAGCGTAAGCTGGAAATAATATTCCACTCTTTCGCCGCCGAAATCCAAATCGAGATTCCGCTGAATAATCTTTCCCGACAAGCTTAAATCCGGAGCGACTATCGTACCTTTCTTGGCTACGTTAGCCTGATTTACTTCCTTTGACTTTCTTAACTGGCGGGCTTTCATAACCATAGGGTCTTCGGCTCCGTCAAGTCCGACCGCCGAGGTAACCACAACCTTGCCGCTTTGCAAAAGCTGAGTACGGATTTTCTTTATCAGCTGATCGGTGTCTATTTTCTGCATTGTGTCGTTGGTAATCCGAGAAATAACCAAAACATAGCGGCCTCCGCTGCGGTTCGTTACCGCGCCGGAACTTATCATTTCCTGAACCGCTTTGTTGGCAGCTTTTTCAAAATCCCGATATTCCAAGGCCATAACATTGCTCATTGCCGCCTTTTCTTCTGGATTATCCAAATCTACAACCGTAGTGCCGCAACCGCTGACCATTAATGCAGTGCCGGCAAAAATTATGCTCTTTATTCCTGTGAAAGCTTTCATTTTACTTCTCCTATAACTCCATTACCGCAACCGACGGTTTAGCTCCTGGCTCCGGAATCCTAACATAGACTAACGAATTTTTATCCTTAGGTATATTAATTTTTGCAATTTCTTTCCCTTTAGCAAAAAGTTTTAGTTTGCCGCTGTCCTTTACTTCCAAGCGAGCAACCTGAACATTTTTAGGTAAGCTTTGCCAACTGCGCAAATCCGCTTGGTTGGTCATAATTGTGTATATTGCCATTATCAAAGAACCAACGCCGTTGGTATCGTTTTTCTGTATCTGATACTGCATGATTGCTTTAAAAGTCGTGGCGGCTATGGCTTTAGATAAAATTACCGGAAATCTTTTATTAAACTCGGAAATAAACATGGCATCGACATCAGCCAGAAGTTCGGTCTTTACCTGTTTTTGCCCGCCAAGAGATACACCCAAAGACGGATACGCAATCTTTCCTTCTTTGGGCTTGGGAACCGAAAAGGCAATCATGCTGAGTTCATTAGAAACCAAAAATACCGGAATATTTAACGATAATGCTTCTAAAGTGGCGACCATGCCGTTTTCAAAAACAACCCAGACATGGCGGCGTTTTTTAGCGTCTCCGGCTTTGTTGCCCGCATAGCTTTCCGCAAGCTGTAAATCCTTTAACACCGTGCGGTTTTTCGGTACCATGCCGGCGGTACGCTTCATATACATTGACGCATTTTCATAATCGCCGGCGCCGGACGAATTGTTCAAAAGGTAAAGCCCGCTTAAATAGGTAACATAAGGATTCATAAAGTCTTTATATGCCCGCCATTTTTTTAAATCCTGATAATGCTTGGCGATGATTTCTTCTTCGTTCTTGGCCGCTTTTTTGCGGTTATCTTTATCCAATTTTTGGGTTTCTTTGGCGGCGGCTTCGGATTGCTCCTTTATTTCACTGCGAAAGACTTCCGAGGCTTCTTTTTGTTTTTGATAGGCACGGTTTACTTCTATCCTTGCTCCGGCTTTATCGCCAAGCGCAAGATTGCCTAAAATCAAATAGGCTCCGGTATAAATCCCGTCCATAATGTATGGCGAATAACCATGAAGGCTGGCGTTGGCAAGAATGTCAACCGCCGCACGGCCGCCGTCTTCCAACATACTGGCTTTTTCATACTCGTCTATGTTCTTTGCCGAATATGCAAACAGTCGGTCGGAATTAGCAAAAGCTTTGGCGGCGAATAAAGCACTGCCTCCGTTTAAAGTGTCCAAAAGTTCCATGTCGTCCGGAGTTACTTGCGAGTCTTTCTGACAATATTCCGAAGTTCCCAAAGATACCGCACTTGCCTGACAGTATTCGCCTTTTTCATAAACTGCCCGAAAATCAGCCGCCTTTTGCCGGTCAAGCGAACCGCAAGCCGACGTAAGTAAAAGCACACTTAAACCAATAACCGTTTTTTTCATCAGCCTCTAGGACCCTTGCCCATAAAAATGTTGAAAGGAAACTTTTCGGCATAACGGGAAGGAACCGGAACGCATAAATTGTTCAAGCCTTCCTTCATACGGTGGACACAATTGTTATACATTCTTTTGGTATCGGCATCTGTGTCTTTTATCGCCTCTGCCACCGTCATTCGGCTGATATAATAGGTAGCGTGCTTTTCCGGATTCCATTTAGGATTGGGATTTTCCAGAGAAGTTTTAAAGTTCGCCAGCTTCTCTGCCAAAAGAATCTTTTTCGCACCAGAGCTTAGCCCTTTTGCCCATTCGGCTTTGGCTTGAGCGTCCCGCATCTGGTAGTCATAATCGCTTTCCCCTTCACGGCGAGCTATATCGTCAGGTTCGGAGGCAAGCTCTCGGATTATCTTAACCCCTGCTTCGCTGAAATACCTTTCAATATAAGAGTCGGATAAAGGCTCTTGGTCGGCAATAATACGCTTTTTTCCTCTGGACTTATGCAAAAGAGCTATGCCGAATAAAAAACTCCGCTCATTAGAGTTCACATTGGCAAAAATCTCCTGCGCAGTTGCCTGAACTTGAGCATACATATTGGAACCTTTACCGTAAGGAACTTTTTCATGCAACCGGCGTGCGGCGTCCTCTGCCATTTTTATTATTTCCGGCATAAAGATGCTTCCCCTCCCCAACTAGAAACAATCATTGATAATATCTCTGAAACAGGGGGGCTTTTCAAGTCTATTTATTTGACTGTAACGCTTTTTGATGTAAGCTTCTGAACAACTTAATACTTCTTTTATAGGGATTGATAATGTCTGAAAATATAACAAAACAAAAACTTGAAGCCGTGCGTGGAATGCGTGATTTCTTGCCCGCCGATTGGGTTTTCCGTGATAAGCTGATGACAATTTGGAATAAAGTCGCCGCCGATAGAGGTTTTAGTAAATATGAAACTCCGATTGTCGAAAATCTGGAGCTTTTCGTCCGTAAGGCCGGAGAAGAAATATCCGAACAGATTTATGCTTTCCAAGATAAATCCGAACGTGAACTTGCTTTGCGGCCGGAAATAACTCCTTCCATGGTGCGGATTTTTACCTCTAATCGAGAGGCTTTTCCTTCTTCCGGTAAAATATATTCTATCGGTCAGTGTTTCCGCTATGAAAGGACGACCAGAGGCCGGAAACGTGAACACTTCCAGTGGAATATTGATATTATCGGCGAAAAAAGTCCGGCGGCGGAAGCTTGGTTGATTGCATCGGCAGTTAACGTAATGACCGAGCTTGGCTTTACCGCCGATGATTTTAAAGTGCGGGTAAACAGCCGAGAAATTATCACCGACTATCTGAGCAAAATCGGAGTCTCGGAAGATTTGTTTAACGACGTCTTTATCTTAATGGATAAAAAGGAAAAAGTTGAAAAAAGCTACCTTATGGAGGAGTTTGCCAAAGTCGGACTTTCAACGGAACAAGCCGAGTCTTTATACGCTTTTATGGAAATAAAAGGCTTGGAAGACTTAGCCGCTTTTGCCGATACCTAAAAAGACGGTTGGAAAAACTTAAACGACTTTATGCGCTATTGCCAAGCGATGGGTATTGCTGATTTCGTGGCGGTAGATACCGCAATTATTCGTGGACTTGCCTACTATACCGGCATTGTTTTTGAAGCCTTTGATATTAACCGTGAACTCCGAGCTATCTTTGGCGGCGGACGCTATGACAACTTGTTTGCAAAAATGGCAGGACAAGAAATGGCAGCCGTAGGTATGGGCTTTGGCGATGTTGTCATAGAAGAGCTTTATGCTATGAAGTTCGGACGGCCGGAAAAATATCCCGGAGTGAAAGCCGTAGTCGGATTTTATGATGACACTATGGCGGAAAAAGCTATGCAAGCCGCAGATAAACTCGCTAAAGACGGTATGACAACGGATATTGCTTTTAATCCTTTAAACTTTAAGAAGTTCTTTGCTTATGCTGCCAAAAGAGGCGCAAAATATGCTTGTTATCTGGCACCGGACGAGTTTGCAAACGGAGAAATGATTGTGAAAAATCTGGAAACCGGAGAGCAAATAACCTTGAAGCTTGATGATATCGGAAGCGATATTTCCGAAAAGATATAAACGATTTTTGCAAAAGCACTATATAGGATTGCTGCGCCTCCGGCTTGTGCTACGCACCATTCCGCTTCCGCGGAATGTCTTCTCCGCTACGCTCCGATTCCGAACCCTCTGTTCGGGTTCTTATCCCTTCCCGCACTGCCATAAAAAAATCCCCTAAACGGGGATTGTTTTTCTGGCGCGCCCGGAAGGATTCGAACCCTCAGCCTTCTGATCCGTAGTCAAACGCTCTATCCAATTGAGCTACGGGCGCAGCGTTGTAAGAGCTGATTTAATAGCGCAAATAAGCTAAAAAGCAAGTCTTTTTTTTATAAAAAATGATATTTTGTGCTTTTTTGTGAATATATTGCTTGTATGAAACCTTTGCTTTGGCTAAAATCCCTTGCAAAGTTTATTGTCGCCCGCTGTTTCCAGGGTATTTTTTTGTTAGGAAGTTTAACCAATGGCTCGTTCTTCAATTCGTATCGTTTCCTGCGTTTCTTTGTTGGCTCTCGGCGGTTGCTCTTTTGCATCGGATACCTTGTTTCCTCCGGTTTCGGAAGATGAAACGGCAAATGAAGTAAATACCGTTCAAACTACTAATGCTTCCTATACAGAAGCTGTTCCGGTTCGTATGGCTCAGCCGGCTCCGGCAAATGCTCCTGTGATGTATGCCAATCCTTATCGCCAGTTCGACACGGAAACCGTTCCAGGACGCAAAGTTGCTACGTTAAGAAACGAACTTAACGGATTGCAAAATACTATTAACAAGCGTGCCGATACTCTTGCTTCCATGCGGGATAAAATCGCCGACGATGCAAGCCGTTACCATGAAACCGTTGCTTTTATAAACTCTAAACTGCAAGTCGGAACCACTCCGGGCAACCCGATAATGTTAGATAATTGGTATAAAGCCGTTGATCAGCTGGAAGACTTGAACCAAGACGTAATTGTACTTGGTCAGCTTGCGTCGCAAGTAACTTCGGATTCGGCAATGACTTCTTATCTTTTGGATTCGGTGCGGGCAACTTACAGCTTGTCCGGTGCGGTGGACCAAGACCACCGGAATCTACGTCGTTTGGAAGATGAAACGAATCAGACTTCAATCTTGATTGAACGTTTGCTTTCCGAAATCAATAACGACGTTACCAGACAGCAACAATATGTTGCCAATGAACGCAAAAACATTAACACCTTATCCTTGGCAATCCGTGACGGACAGCTTTACGGTAACAGCCTTTCAGACCCCTTGGCTATGGCGGGAAATGCCGTAAATAACTTATCTGCCGCAGGGGGAGCAAAAGCTTCCTATGGGTCTTTGCCGCAGGCTAATATCGCCAATCGCCGTCCGCTGATGACTATCCGCTTTGACCGCAGAGACGTTTCTTATGAACAGGCTTTATATCAGGCGGCTAAACGTGCTTTGGAAAGAAATCCGGACGTTATCTTTGATTTGGTTGCGGTTACGCCTTCGTCCAGCGGAATGGCGGCAGGCGTTTACGATGCCAGAAGATACGCAGAAAATGTTATGCGTTCTTTAGTCAACATGGGCTTTCCGGCTAATCGGATTAAGCTTTCGGCAATGGGTGCGCCAAAAGCTAAGTCCAGTGAAGTAATGATTTTTGTTCGCTAAGATTTAAAACGACATCAAAATGCCGATGATTAAGACGATGGTCAAGTTATCGTCTATTTTGATTTTGCGTTCGTAAAGCTCGGCTAAAGCGGCGAAGAAAATACCGGTGCAACCTTTGATATACATGGCTATATCGGTTTGAAATACAAAGCATAACCCGATTACGACCAAAATGCCGGACACAACAAAAGCAACCGTTCCTTCCAAGGATTTATTCTGCACAATTTTATGAGTGCCGAACTTACGCCCGACAAGACCGGCGAAGGTATCGCTTATCAACATGACGGACATGGCAATAGCTCCGACTTCTTTGGTAAAGAAAACCGCAGAGATAAATGCAGCAACGAAAACATAAACGCCTCCGCTGAGCGAGAACTTTGCCGACCGTTCCGCAGAACGCAGAATATGCCCAAAGAACGCTTTATAAACCGGAAAGAAAAACGGCCAACGTTTATGATAGCCATATTCAAAAGCTATGCCGATAATAACCAAAGAGCCAAAAAGAATTACGCTTGGCCAATAAGGGAAAAAATATAAAAACGCTGCTATCCACAAAGAACTTAAGTGGAGAAGCTTTCTTTCTATTTCTGACCGATAAGATATTTGCATTGATTCTTTAAAACCTCTTGGATTAGTCGTTCTTTTCGTTTTTAATAGAGCTTATGAAGGAAGTAAACACCGATATTGAATTATTTTACAGCTCCCCAAAAGGACAGGCCGTAGCCCAAGCTTTACGCCTATTGGTAAATGATATGCTCGGGAAGCTTGGCGGGAAGAGGATTTTGCTTATCGGGTCAGCCTTACCGGTAGCGGAACTTTTACCAAAGCACACTCTGATTTACGACCTAAACGAAATAAAAAGTTATGAGCGATATGTTCTGCCATTTTCGGATTGTAGCTTTGATTATGTGCTGATTCTGCACGCTTTGGAACACAGCGGAGACGACCACCTTTTGTTGCGAGAAGTATGGCGAATCATGGAAGACGGAGGCAAAGCTTTGCTAATAGCCGCCAACCGCCGTGGGTTATGGGCGGGGGACGAGACTACTCCTTTCGGGAAGGGGCGGCCTTATAGCCAAAGGCAAATAAATACCTTGTTAAAAAATAATTTCTTTACGCTTTACCAAGAACGCAAAGCACTGTTATTGCCTGCATTTATCTATGGAAACTATATCGCCAAACGGGAAAAGAAGTTGGAAAAAATCTTGGGATTTACGGCGGGAGCATTAGCCGTTGAAGCCGAAAAAACCATGTATGCTCCTACGCCAAAACCCATTTCTCCCCGAGTCTTTTCCAAGCGGCTTGTGAACTCTAAGCTTTGGGGATAAGCGGAAGCGAACACGCCAAAACCAAAGCGTCGGTAACATGATTATAGTAATTTTTGCGAATACCGATTTGGGAAAAGCCAAAGCTTTCATAAAGCTTTAAAGCAGCATGGTTATCCGCCGCCACTTCCAAAAATACTTTGCTTACGCCGTTTCTTTCGGCATGTTTCAACGCCACAGATAAAAGCTTTTTGCCGATACCTTGGCGGCGATTTTCCGGACGTACGCAAACGGTATATATCTCCGCTTCTTCCTGAACCTGATTAAGCATTATCATGCCTTCCGGACAGATAAAGCCAAAGAAACCATCTAATTCCGTCAGGCGGAGGATTTCTTCTTTGCTCCATGCTCTTGGGAACGCCAAGGCATAGAGTTCGGCAGCCAAGGCACTGTCTTTATTTGTTAACGGTAACATGAGCTTCGGATACATATAAAGGAGCGGCAGGAGGAAGATTAACCTGATGTTCTGCCGTCCAAAAAGCTATCGTTTCCGCATCGGGTATCGAGTCGGTGAAAACCGGAAAATCTTTACCGGAATCTTCTTTAAAACGTTGGGCGGCGTCTCCGGCAAGTAATACCTTTGCGAAGGGAAGGGAAACTTCATTTACAAAGCTTGCGCTTGGCTCGCAAAGCGGGGTTAAATCCGGAGCAAACAACTGGACATAAAAATCTTTCCGTCTGGTTTCCAAGACTACCAATATTGCTTCGTACTTATTTCTTTCTTCTGGCGGAATCATAAAAGCCGAAGCGGCAAAATTACTGATACCGGCAGATTTCTTTCCTGCGGTCAAAGCCATTGCTCTTACGGTTCCCAAGCCTACTCTTACGCCGGTGAAAGAGCCTGCTCCTGCCGAAGCGGCCATAATATCAATATCGCAGTAACCGATACCGGAAGCGGCGACAACTTTTTGCACCATGGGAACAAGGATTTCCGGATAGCCGGAAGGAAGGCATACCTTTTCAGAGGCAAGGATTTTGCCGTCCGCCAAAATGGCAGCCGAGCAACAAGAAGCCGCACATTCTATGCCTAAAACAACGCTCATTCCTTAACAATATCCTTGATATCTTCAACAACCTCTTCTTCCAAGGCGTCGATAAGGCCTTCCAAGTCTTTGCGTTCGCTGTCATCATAACCGCTATCTTCCGGCTTTTCTTCCGCCGCCGGTTTGGGATTGTTCAGCTTTTCAAAAACTTTTTCTCCGGCTTCCAAACGCTTGGCTTTAGCCTCTTTGGCTTCTTCTTTCCGTTCGTATAAATCCTCGGTAATATCTTCGGGGATAATATCTTCGACGATTTCCATACCTTCTTTTAAGAACGTTATACTGGAGTTATTTTCTTCGGCTTTCTTTACTTCTCCGGGCATGATGATTAACGCTAAAACATAGCCGAGAAAAACAAATAAAAGCCCTCTCACCACGCCGAAAACAAGACCCAATAGCCTATCCAAACCGCTTAAAGAGCTTTCTCTGATTTTGGCGTTCAGGCGGCCAAGCAAAATCGTACAGGCAATCAAAACTATCAAGGCTATGCTGATACCGGAAGCAATGTCTATGATTAACGGATTTTCAAAAACCTGCTCATAAACCGGACGCAAAACCGGAATACCGTATAAACCGGCTAAGATTGATAAAACCCATGACGCAAGCCCCAAGGCTTCTTTGGCAAAGCCACGGTAAAACGCAATCAAACAAGATATAAGCAGAACTACGGCAATCGCCGCATCAACAAATCCAAACGTGATATCAATATCCATTTAAACCTCTGTCGTTTTTTCAGGTGGGATTTCGGATAAGGGCAAAAACTTGCGAGCGCAAAAGCCGCTGATAAGAACAATAATTGCCGCCAAACCGAAACTTATTAAGCCTTCGTACTCTACGCCTTGCAAAAGCCAGACAAATAAACAGCCGCTGCCAAGAAATATTATTGATAGCAGCAAATTACGCAAAGAGCGAACCGCATTATCCGGAAAGTTAAAACTTTCCCTTGCCCATTTAAGCATTAAAATTACCAAGATTGCCAAACCGATTACGGAAAGAGCGCTAAAAAACAATACTTCAATAACTTCTTCCAGCATTACTTTTCCCCTAAGCCAAAAAGTGCAACCAAGCTTTGCAAATTACCGTATTCTTTGGTGTTTATACCAGAAGTTCCCGTATTTACGGCTTTACGGCGAGTCGGAATAATTGCTTTGGTAAAGCCAAGCTTTGCCGCTTCCTTTATCCGTAAGTCCGTTTGAGCAACTGCACGGATTTCTCCGGACAAGCCGACTTCGCCGAATACCGCCATATCCGCCGGAACCGGAACTTCCGCCAAAGAAGAAACCAGAGCCGCCGCAACCGCCAAATCCGCCGCTGGTTCGGTGATTCTCATACCTCCGGCAACGTTTAAGTAAACATCTTTATCCGAAAAACGTACTCCGCATCTGGCTTCCAAAACCGCCAAGAGCATAGATAAACGTGCGTTATCCCAACCGACAACCGCTCGGCGGGGAGTTCCTAAGCCACTTGGAGCGACCAATGCCTGTATCTCTACTAAAATCGGGCGAGAACCTTCAATGCCGGCAAAAACGCAAGAACCGGAAACATTGCCTCTACGCTCTGCCAAAAACAGTGCCGACGGATTGGCTACTTCCGCCAGACCTTTATCCGTCATTTCAAAAACGCCGATTTCATCAGTTGCGCCAAACCGGTTTTTAACCGTGCGCAAAATCCGGAAATAATGTCCACGGTCGCCTTCAAAATACAAAACCGTATCAACCATGTGTTCCAAAACTCTTGGTCCCGCCAGAGTTCCTTCTTTGGTAACATGACCGACCAGAAACAGAACAAAGCCACGTCGTTTTGCCAAACGGATAAGTTCATGAGCCGCCGCCCTTACCTGTCCAACCGAACCGGGGGCAGAGTCAAATGTATCCACAAACATGGTTTGAATGGAATCAATGACGACAATATCCGGAGGGTTTGAAGTATCAAGCGTTGCGACAATATCACGAATATTTGCCGAAGCCGCAAGCTCCACAGGACAGTTGGAAAGTCCGAGTCTTTCCGCTCGGAGCTGTACTTGCGCAACCGCTTCTTCGCCGGAAATATACACACAGCGGACAGGGCTTCCTTTGGCATTTACAATGTTAGAAAGTGCGGCAGTGGTTTGCAAAAGCAATGTTGATTTACCTATTCCGGGGTCACCGCCAACCAACAATACCGAACCGGCGACTAATCCTCCGCCGCAGACACGGTCAAGTTCCTTGATGCCGGATTTAAGCCGGAAGGCTGTTTCTATGCTGCCGGAAAGATTATGGAAATCAAGATTACGTCCGCCTTTGCCTCCGGTGGCTTTCGGAGTATCTGCCCGAGGTTCTTCTTCCTCGACAATCGTATTCCATTCGCCGCAGGATTCACAATGACCTGACCAGCGGGGATAAACGCTCCCACAAGATTGACAGACAAACTTTGAACTCTTCCTTGCCACTTTATTTGCGAACTTCCATTTGTATAGGGCCTTCGGCTTTGCCGGAGATAAACTGCTCTACATACGGGTTTCCGGAGTTGTCTATATCCTTAACATCGCCATGCCAGATGATTTTTCCTTGGTAAAGCATTGCTACTTTACTGGCTATCTTTCGTGCTGACGCCATATCGTGAGTAATGGTTATTGCCGTTGCTCCCAAATCATCGACGCACCTTTTGATAAGGTCATTGATAACGTCCGACATTATCGGGTCTAAACCGGTGGTCGGTTCATCAAAAAAGATAAGCTCCGGATTGCCGGCAATCGCTCTGGCAAGTCCTACCCTCTTTTTCATACCGCCGGAAAGTTCGTCGGGAAAAAGTTCGGCAACGTCAGACGACAAGCCGACATCTTTTAACTTTTCTATCGCAATTTCCCGTGCTTCTTTCGGTTTAAGCTTTTTGCCTTGTATCAAACCAAATGCCACATTCCGCCAAACGTTAAGGCTGTCGAACAAGGCGGCACCTTGAAACAACATTCCGGAACGGGAATTGACTTCCTCCAGTTCCTTGGAACTCATGCCGACAATTTCCTTGCCGTCAACTTTAATAGAGCCTTTGTCCGGCTTTAAAAGTCCTAAGATACTTTTTATCGTTACGGATTTACCCGTGCCGGAACCGCCGATGATAACCAAAGATTCACCTTTGTTAACCGTCAGACTGAAATCTTCCAAAACCTTTTTGGAGCCGAAAGATTTATATATATGCTTCATTTCTACTTTTGGTGTTGCCATGATTTTTATTCCTTATTTCATAAAGAAAAGCTCGGTAAGCATATAGTTGGTGATTAAAATCAAAATCGAAGCCGTTACTACGGCATTTGTTGCCGCCGCACCCACGCCTTGCGCTCCGCCCTTGGAATAATAACCGTTATAACAACCCATAAGCGCAATAATCAGTCCGAAAACCGCCGCCTTTACCATGCCGGAAACAATATCCATATACTGAAGATATTCCCAAGTGTTGCTGATATAAGTCGAAGGGTTAAAGCCTAGCTTATAAACGCAAACCAAATAACCGCCGTAAATACCGATAATATCACCGATAAAGACTAAAATCGGCATCATTAAAACAGCACCCCATATCCGTGGCGCAATCAGATACTTAAACGGATTGGTCGAAAGCGTATATAAAGCATCTATCTGTTCAGTAACTCTCATCGTGCCAAGCTCTGCCGCCATTGCCGCACCTATTCTGCCCGCAACCATAAGTCCCGCCATAACCGGAGCAAGCTCTCTGGTAACCGAAAGCTCTACGACCATAGCAACCGCTCCTTCGGCGGAAAACTTCGTAAAGCCGGCATAGCTTTGCAAGGCGATAACCAAACCGGCAAAAAGCGTGGTTAAAGCAACTACCGGCAATGAATAAAAGCCTATCTCTACCATCTGAGCGGCAATAGAACGGAAATAAAACGGTGGCGTAAAACAATTATAAACCGACTTGGCGCCGAAAATGGCAAAACGCCCCATGGACTGTAAAAAGTTTAGAAAAACCCGACCGATAAGATTGATAAAATCCACTTTATTTATGCTCCAGAATTAACTTACACCGGAAATATCCGCTTTATCTGCGGCATCATTTCCCGACAAAGAAAGAGGCAAAACTTCATTGACATATTGCCGGCAATAACGCCCGCCAAGATTACAAAGAAGTTCATACGATATGGTTTCAGCCGATGAAGCCAAAGTATCCAACGGATTGTTTGGACCGATAATTTCTATCATCTGACCGACAAAAAGCTCGCTTTCCGGAATATCCGTAACGTCAAAAGTCGTTAAATCCATGGATATTCTGCCGATAATAGGCACT
>JAFWAG010000039.1 GCA_017507765.1 Alphaproteobacteria bacterium
TAAAAGCTATAAAAATAATCACCGTATTCGGACGAACGACCACCGTCAAAAGCCAAAGCTTTCAACTCATAAATCTCTGATATATTATCAGTGACGGTCAACATTTTGCCCTCGGTTTAACATTAAGAAGGATTAAAGTTTCTCTTTTTTCACAACATTTGTCAACAATATTTTTTACTTTTTATTTCCTTCGCCAAGAGACACTAAAAAGTCTTGCCCGCAGCAAACTCTTTCCGGCAGCAACTTATCCTTATAAAAGTCGAGCCATATTTTCACGACCAAAGCCTGAACTTCCTTGGAAAACGGAACTTTGTGCGCCGCCTTTCCTTCCAAAGCATATGCTTTGGTCATACCAGCCAGCCACAATCCGTAAACCATAGCCATTTCATATTCATTCGCCGCAAAAAGGCGATTATAATTTATGGGAAATCCGCCGTTTATCAGAATAATTTTCTTATCCAAAGGAAGTTTTATTTCCAAATCATCGAACATTTCTTCCTGCCTAAAAGCAACCTTTGTTTCTCGTAAAAAGTCAATAAACTCTGTATCTCTGGAGGACGTGGAAACAAGCACCGTTTCTTTTTTCAACAACGGCAAAGCATCTTTATTTAACGAAGAATGTCCGGTTGTCCCGATGATACAATCAGCCTGCGGCAAAAGAAGCTCCAAATCCGAATAGAGTTCTTCCGGCACAGCCTGTTTATTTATATCAAACACTTTAACTTCAAAGCCCTGACTTCTTAACTGTTCGGCGACTTCCCCTCCGATAGCACCATAGCCGATAACACCGTAAATCCAGTCTTTACGCATCAATCCTTTACGCACGAAATTATCCAAAATATTTTCTGCGACACAGAACTTTTCCAACTCTTTTTTCGCCCTGCACAAAGCCACATCAACCGTAGGATACAAATAAGGGTGATAATCGCCTTGAGTAGTCAATTCCAAGCCGGTCAGATGCACATTTGGATTATCTTTAAAGGTTTCATAAAACTCTTGGCGCATCACACCGCCGCTTTCCATAACAATGACATGAGCTTTATCGGAACCGATTTGCTTTTTTATCCCCAGAACCAATTCATGCAAATCTATATCGGTTGCCGCATCTATATCGCCCCAGTCTCTGGGATAACCGATAGTCTTAACCTGCAGCCCCTCAGCCTTTAAAGCCGCCTCTGCTTTTGGAACGGTTGAATATGGCTTACCAAGAATAAACAGATTTTCTTTTTTTAAGCCCAGCGTCGGCAAAGTTTGGAAAAAAGTAACCGAGTTTTCCAAGATATGCGTATAGGTAATCAGATATGTTTTATCCGCCTCAGCACCTTGTAAGCCGAACTGCAAACTCTGAGCAATTTTCTGATAATATTCCTTCATTTCTACCTATTCATCGGGGAAAAAGCTTCCGGCAAAAGATTGATGAGCGTCTCCGGTCATTAAAATATCTCCGTTTTCGCTCCACGTTATCTGCAATTCTCCGCCGTCCATTTCTACTTTTGCGGATCTGCGGCACAATCCCCTGCGCA
>JAFWAG010000040.1 GCA_017507765.1 Alphaproteobacteria bacterium
AAGGTTTTGGTAAAGAACGGGAATAAAGTAACCGGCTTTAAAAACTTATGCGAAATATTCCCGAATATAATTCGGCAAATCCGCAAGGTTTACTCTGGTTTGTTTCATGGTATCTCTGTCACGGATAGTAACGCTTGCCGGCTCTTGTTCAATAGAGTCAAAGTCAACCGTTACGCATATCGGCGTACCGACTTCGTCATGCCGGCGATAAGCCTTACCGATATTTCCGCTGTCTTCCAAAGCTACTCTGCCTATGCCGAGCTTTAACAAGTCGGTTTTAATTTTATGAGCCATGTTCATAATAGCTTCGTTATTGCGCTTCAAAGGAATAACAGCAACTTTTATCGGTGCCAGATGCTTCTTAAGCTTTAAAACTATACGGGTAGTGCCGTTTTCCAAAGCTTCTTCGGTATAAGCTTCGGTAAGTACCGCCAAAACGCCACGTTCAACACCTGCGGAAGGTTCAATCACAAAGGGGATAAACCATTCTTTGGCTTCTTCGTCATAAAGGGCGAGTTTAGAAGTACTATCCACATTTTTATCATGGACATGAGCATTGATTTTAAACTCGTCCTGATTTTTTGTGTGGTTTGCAAGGTCATAGTCCGTGTGGTCGGCAATACCTTCAAGCTCCTCCAAGCCATGAGGAAACTCATAGCAAATATCATAAGTCGCTTTGGAATAATGCGCCAAATCTTCTTTGGGAATAGGCTTGGCAACAATATGTTCTGCAGGTACGCCTTGTTCTTCCCACCATTTCAAGCGGGCTTCTTTCCATTTTTCGTGCCATTCTTCGTCCGTTCCGGGTTTAACAAAGAACTCCAATTCCATTTGTTCAAACTCTCGTACTCGGAAAATAAAGTTTCTTGGCGTTATTTCATTGCGGAAAGACTTTCCTATTTGCGCAATACCAAACGGAACTTTGCGGGAAGTTGAATCCACAACGTTTTTAAAGTTTATAAAAATACCTTGCGCAGTTTCCGGCCGTAAATATCCATAAGATTCTTCATTTACGACAGGGCCGACATTTGTCTTGAACATCAAGTTGAACTGGCGGATTTCGGTTAAGTTTGTAGAGCCGCATTCCGTGCATTTGCCGTCTTTTAAGGTATCGGCACGCATACGGCATTTGCAGTCTTTGCAATCAACCATGGGATCCGAAAAAGTATCTTCATGTCCGCTGTAATGAAGAACCTTGCGATGCGTAAGAATGGCAGAATCCAACCCTTCCACGTCATCACGTTCATATACCATAGCTCTCCACCAAGCGTTTTTCAGGTTGTTTTTAAGTTCTACGCCCAAGGGGCCAAAGTCATAAAGTCCTTGAAATCCACCGTAAATATCCGCATTTTGAAAAATAAATCCTCTGCGTTTGCACAAAGATACAAGCTGTTCCATCGTCGTTGCCGGCATTGTCTTCTCCACTTTTTATAAGAAAAATAATTTGTGCATTCTAGAATAAATAAAACTAAAGGCAAGCAAGAAAAACTTGCATTTTACAAAGATTGTAGATATAATTATTGACAAACAGAAAGAGGGGATATAAATGTCAAATACCGTTTATCAAGATTTACAGAAACCGACTTTTGAATTGCTTGGTTCTTTTTATTCCATGCCGCCGGAAGTTGAAAATGCGTATGTTCAGTCTTTGGCTCTTTATGAAAGCCAGCTTGTTTCGGCAAAGGAAATCAAAGAGGTTCTTATGGGCAGAGACTCTAAGGAAGCAAAACTTGCATGGCTTACAGAAAAGTCCAAACTTTTACCGCATTCCCAGCTTGCCCCAACAAAGGAAAAGTATATTGCCCGCATGGAATCTGCGCCAAAAGATATGCTTTCTTCCGGTCAGCTGATTTCTTTTTTGGATATTGTTCCTCGGCGGATAAAAGATGCCTTCTTGGAATGTCAGGCTTCGGCTCGTATTCTTGCCTTGTTGGCTAATCCGGAAAAAGTAAAGCTTGGTTCGGAGCTTTATGTTACCGATAAAAACAATTCTCCGGTTTTTACGGAAGGAAAGGTTGCCTTCGCCCGTCCGCATTTGGATAAGCCGTTTGCTACACCCATTCAAAAAGCGGAACACGTTGTTGCTTTGCTTGGCGCAAAAATTGATGTTTTGGACGGTGCCGGTAAAGAGTTTTTAAACGGATTTAAATATGATGCGGTTGCGACCTTAAAACAGAATGCTGCGATAATTGCGGCTCATAATCCGGAAGCCGCCGCAAAGATATCTGCTTTTGCCGCTACCTATAATCAGGGTGATAAATCAAGCCTTAAAGGAGCTAAGCAAGTATTGCAACAGGCCGCTTCCGATACTCAGCTTGCAGATATTTATCCTGCCTTGCATCACCGTTTGACCCAGATAATTTCTCCTGTGGATATAAACGCTTATTATTTACAGAAGGGGAAAACCCGTTAATTTGTAAGGATAAATCTTCATGAAAAAAAAGCCCCTTACCGTTATGGCAAGGGGCTTTTCATTAACAATATGCTTATTTCTTTAAAAGCTTAAAAGCGGCTTTTCCTGCATAAACTGCGGTATCACCGAGTTCTTCTTCAATTCGGATAAGCTGATTGTATTTAGCAATTCTGTCCGAACGGGAAAGGGAACCGGTTTTAATCTGTCCGCAGCCGGTAGCAACGGCGATATCGGCAATAGTCGTATCTTCGGTTTCGCCGGAACGATGCGAAAGAACTGCGGTATAGCCGGCTCTTTGAGCCATATCTACGGCGTTAAGGGTTTCGGTTAAAGTGCCGATTTGGTTTACTTTGATTAAGATGGAGTTAGCGATTTTCTTTTCGATACCCATTTTCAAGCGTTCGGTATTGGTAACGAACAAGTCATCACCGACCAACTGGATTTTACCGCCCAGTTCATCAGTCAAAAGCTTCCAACCTTCCCAATCGTCTTCGGCGCATCCGTCTTCCAAAGAAACGATGGGGAACTTTTCTGCCAATTCTTTATAGTAGTTCACGATACCGGCGGCATCGAAAGTTTTGCCTTCGCCTTCCATAACGTATTTACCGTTTTTATAGAACTCAGATGAAGCGGCGTCCAAAGCGATACCGACTTCTTCACCCGGCTTATATCCGGCAGCTTCAATAGCCTTTACGATAAAGGTCAAGGCTTCTTCCGCACTGCTCAAGTTCGGAGCAAATCCGCCTTCATCGCCGACATTCGTGTTAAGTCCGGCATCTTTAAGCTGTTTTTTCAAAGCATGGAATATTTCAGCTCCGGCTCTTACCGCATCGGCAAGGGTCTGCATTCCGTAAGGAACAATCATGAACTCTTGAATGTCGATAGGGTTATCGGCGTGTTTACCGCCGTTTAAGATATTCATCATCGGTACGGGCAGGATATGAGCCATAACTCCGCCGATATAACGATATAAAGGCTGAACTGCATCTTCCGCCGCTGCTTTGGCAACCGCCAAAGATACGCCAAGAATAGCATTTGCGCCAAGGTTTCCTTTGTTCGGAGTACCGTCCAGTTTAATCATTTCGGCATCAATTTCGATTTGTTCTTCTGCGTCCATGCCGCAAATATTATCGCAAAGGACTCCGTTTACGGAATTAATAGCTTTAAGTACGCCTTTTCCTTCATAGCGGTCTTTTTCTCCGTCACGGAGTTCTACTGCTTCATGAACACCGGTAGAAGCACCCGAAGGAACCGCCGCCCGTCCGAAAGCTCCGCTTTCCAAGACCACTTCCACTTCTACGGTAGGAGTTCCGCGAGAATCAAGGACTTCTCTGCCGTGAATATCAATAATTGCTGTCATATTAGTCTCCTTTAAGTTGTTTGGTAATAGAGTCATAAAGCATTAAATTGCGTAATAAGTCCGAAAGTTTATCCAAAGGAACCATATTCGGGCCGTCGCTTGGGGATTTGTCCGGATTTTCATGAGTTTCCAAGAACAAAGCCGCAATTCCGGTTGCCACTGCCGCTCTGGCTAAGTAAGGCACGAATTCTCTTTGCCCGCCGGTCGAGGTACCCTGACCGCCGGGAAGCTGTACCGAGTGCGTAGCATCAAAAACCACGGGATATTCGGTTTGAGCCATAATCGGCAAAGAACGCATATCCGAAACCAAGTTATTGTATCCGAAACAAGTTCCCCGTTCGGTCAGCATAATATTTTCGTTTCCTTCGCTTGCCGCTTTAGCTGCTACGTTTTTCATGTCCCAAGGAGCCATAAACTGACCTTTTTTGATATTTAAAGGCTTGCCGGTTTTGGCTGCCGCAAGGATTAAATCTGTTTGCCGGCACAAGAATGCAGGGATTTGTAAAATATCTACCGCTTTTGCTGCCACTTCGCATTGCCAAGGTTCGTGAACATCGGTAATGACGGGAACGTTAAAAGTTTCTCGGACTTCGGCGAGTATTTCCAATCCTTTTTCAATACCGATACCTCTTTTGCCGTTTACGGAAGTGCGGTTTGCCTTGTCAAAAGAAGCTTTAAAAATCAAAGGCATTTGCAAGTTATCGGTAATTCCTTTGATTTTTTCTGCCAGTTCCAAGGTATGTTCCCTGCTTTCAATCTGGCAAGGTCCGGCGATTAAAGCCAAAGGCAAGTCATTTCCTACGGTAACGTTTCCGATTTTTACCTGACGCATATTTAAGGTCTCCTTTACTTATTTTTCTGTTCTTCGGCTGCGTTTAAAAGCGATACGAACAAAGGATGCGGAGCAAAGACTCGGGATTTAAACTCCGGTTGATACAGAACTCCGATAAACCACGGGTGGTCTTTAAGCTCCAAGGCTTCGATTATATGACCGTCTTTGGAATAACCGGAAAATAGCACTCCGGCTTTTGTAAAGTCCTGTTCATAGGCAGGATTTATACCATAGCGGTTGCGGTGGCGTTCAGAAACGGTATTTTCTCCGTAAGCTTTGGCAATTTTCGTTCCTTCCTTTAAGTCGATATCACGAGCGCCAAGACGGATAGTATCGTCTTTAATCCCGTTGCAAAGGTTTGTATCTGCACTTGCCCAATCCTTAAGCAAGGATACCACGGGATTTTTGCACGCAGAAACTTCTAATGAACCGGCATCATCAAGCTTTAAAACATTTCTGGCTATGTCTACCGCCGCCATTTGCATACCGAAGCTGATACCGAGCATAGGGATTTTATTCTCTCTGGCATAGGTTGCGGCGGCGATTTTTCCTTCGGTTCCCCGTTCGCCAAATCCGCCAGGGATAATAATTGCCTCTGCATCATGTAAGAACTTTTCCGCACCGGAAGTTTCAATTTCTTCGGCATCAACCCAGTTGATATCGGCTTTCAATTCATTGGCAATTGCGCCGTGAACGATTGCTTCATGCAAAGACTTATACGTTTCCAACATAGAGACATATTTGCCCACTACGGCTACTTTTACGGTATCTTTAGGATTGTGATACTTCCGCACTGCTTCTTGCCATTTCAAGAGGTCAGGTTCTTCGTACGGCAGACCGAAATATTTTAAAACTCTTTTATCCAAGCCGTCTTTATGAAGCTGTAAGGGCAGTTCATATAGTGAAGAAGCATCGACATTTGGAATCACATCTTCCACATTTAAATTGCAAAAGAGGGCGATTTTCTTCTTTTCCTCTTCGTTTATTCCCTGTTCGGTACGGCACAAAAGAAGGTTTGCCTGAATCCCCATCATCAACAAGTCTTTTACCGAGTGTTGGGTCGGTTTGGTTTTAAGCTCTCCGGCAGAAGCGATAAAAGGCAACAAAGTAAGATGAATGAACATCGGCTTAATCGGCAGTTCATTATCCAACTGGCGGATAGCTTCAATAAAGGACTGACTTTCGATATCCCCGACCGTACCGCCGATTTCACAGATAACAAAGTCTTCATCAGTTATATTAGAAGTAATAAAGTCTTTTACGGCATTGGTTATATGAGGAATGATTTGAATAGTTCCTCCGTTATAATCACCGTGTTTTTCTTTGGCGATAACTTCGGCGTATATCCGTCCGGAAGTCGTACTGTCCGTCCGTCGTAAAGAGACTCCGGTAAAACGCTCATAATGACCGAGGTCAAGGTCAGTTTCTGCGCCGTCATCGGTAACATATACTTCCCCGTGTTGATAAGGACTCAAGAGGCCTGGGTCAACGTTAAGGTATGGGTCAAGCTTGCGGGAGCGTACTTTATATCCGTGAGCCTGCAACAAAGCACCCAAAGAAGCAGAAGACAGACCTTTTCCAAGAGAAGAAGCCACGCCTCCGGTAATAAATATAAAACGAGCCATTTTACCTTAAAGCCTCCTTCTATTCCGCAGATATAGGAGCAGAAGGGGTTTTGGGTGCTTCCGGAGTTTTTTCAGTTTGCGCCGGAGTATCCAAAATTGATTTATTGTCAGGCTGTGCCGGCTTGTTAAGGATTGCCAGACATACACTGCAAATCATAAACAAAGCCGCAACAATAGCGGTTGCTTTGGTAAGGAAGTTTCCTTTTGCTCTGGTTGTCATCATACTGGAAGCTCCGCCGCCGATGCTTCCCAAAGCTCCGTCCGAACGTTGAACCAATACGAGAGCCACCAAAATAACGGCTAAAATGACATCAATTACAAGAATTACCGTACTCATTTAATTTCTGACCTTTCTTTAAATTATCTTTTATTATAGTTACTTGCTTCGGCGATAGCCCAAAAGTCTTCAGCTTTCAAGCTTGCCCCGCCGACCAACGCTCCGTTGACATTTCTTATATGGAGTATTTCTCCGGCATTGCTTGGCTTTACCGAACCGCCGTAAAGTATCCGCATCTTTGCGGCATCGTCAATACCGATAAGAGATTCCAACGTTTCCCGAATACCGGCATGAACTTTTTCAATATCCTGAGCCGTAGGAGTGCGTCCGGTTCCGATAGCCCAAATCGGTTCATAAGCAATTACCAGATTTTCTGCCGAGGCATTTTCCGGAAAAGACTCGGTAAGTTCTTTGGTTAAGATTTCTATGGTAAAGCCGCTGTCTTTTTCTTCTTGGGTTTCCCCGATGCACAGGATTACTTTTAAATTATCGGCAATGGCTTTTTCCGCTTTAGCCTTGCATTCGGCATTGCTTTCCCGCTGGTCGGTTCTGCGTTCGGAATGCCCGATAATTACATAGGAAGCGCCGACATCTTTCAATAAATCGGTGCTGATTTCTCCGGTATGTGCGCCGTTGCCAAGTGCGCTTAAGGTTTGCGCCCCGACGGCAATTCCGGAACCGTTAAGCTGTGTAGCCACGGTATCAATAAGGGTAAAAGGAGGGCAAACCAACATTTCAAAATACTTTTCCGCCAGAGCTTCGTACTTTTCTTTCAGGTCGCCAACCAAAGCCAACGCTTCGGCTTTTGTTCCGTTCATTTTCCAGTTTCCGGCGATAAAAGGTTTTATTTCGGACATAATACACTCCTTCTTTACTTTACAATTAAAACCATTGCCGCTAGTTTTAGCACACCTACAGTCTTTTTGCCAAAACAAATTATATTAAAGCCGCAAAAGGCTGTTGCGGGTAAAGAATAACCTCTTTATCATATGCGGTAATTTTAAGTTGTACGGAGTTTAAATTAATATGCTCAGAAGTATCCACAAGTTAAGCGAGTCCTGGTTTTTTAAAGGTATATTGCTGATAACGGCATTAAGTTTTATGTCTTTTTTCGGTATGGGCGGCTTAGACGAGCTTCAAAATCGCCGTGATGCGGTAATCACCGCCGGAGAGGTTAAAATATCCGGAGAGGACTTGGCTCGTAAGTTTACCAAAGAGGTTGACCGCCTGCGCAAAGCTGTCGGCGGTGATTTTACCGAACAGGAAGCTATTCAAATGGGACTTTTGCAAAAGCTTATTTCGGAAGAAACTTCAAGAGCGGCGTTAAGAATGGCGGCTTTGGATTTGGGCGTTACCGTAACTCCGGAAATGGTTCGCAGTGGTGTTTTCTCGGTTCCTGAGTTCCAAGACGAAAATGGAGAGTTTAACCGTCAACGTTTCGATTATTTCCTAAGCAAAGCGGGTATGTCGGAACAGACGTTTATATCCAATCTCAGTTCAGAGCTTTTGGACGGTCAGATTTTAAATCCGATATCCAGCCTTGCTTTTGCTCCGGATATTATGGTTGAACTTGCCTATAAAAGCCGTTTTGAAAAAAGAAGCGTTCAGGTTATCACCGTAGATGCCGACAAAATGAAAATCACCGCAAAGCCCACCAAAGAAGAGCTTCTTGCCTATTATGACAGTGAAAAAGAAAAATATATGGATCCGGAATACCGCTCTTTAAGTGTTATTTTGCTTTCATTTGAAGATATGTTGAACGCCATACCGGTCAGCGATGAACAGATTAAAGAGCGTTACGAACAGAACAAAAGCTTTTATGTAAAGCCGGAACGTCGTGATGTTGACCAAATCCATTTTGCTACCAAGGAAGAAGCCCAAAAAGCCCTTGCCGAATTGAAAAAGGATAAGGATTTTCGTGAAGTTGCTCAGGAAGTTGCCGGTCAATCGGAAAAGGACACCAACCTTGGCTGGGTTGAAAAGGACGGAGTTCTGGCGGAACTTGCCGATGATTTATTTGCGGCGAAAGAAGGCGATATTGTCGGACCTTTGCAGTCTTCCATGGGTTGGCATATCCTTACGGTTCTGGACATAGAGCCGCAAACGGAAACTCCGTTCTCTAAAGTAAAGGATATCATTGCCAAAGATTTGAAAAAAGAACTTGGTGCGGATAAGGTTTATGAGCAGGCTAACCGACTCGATGATTTTCTTGCTTCCGGTAAGACTTTGGAAGAGGCTGCCGACACCTTTAACTTAAAGATAGTAAACGTTCCGAAAATTGATATAACCGGCAAAGATTCTGCCGGAAAGACTCTGCCGGATATGTTTTCTTCTCCGGATTTTCTGGAGGCTGCTTTCAGCTTAACCCAAGGAAGCGAAAGTCCGGTAACGGAAACTGCTGACGGCTTTTTTGTTGTTCGGGCTGATGAGGTAATTGCGCCGGAAGCAAAACCGCTTTCCGTTGTGCAAAAGGATATTGAAGCATTGTGGTTGAAAGACCGCCGTTCCGAAAACGCCAAAGAAACCGCAGATAAAATATTGGCAGCGATACAAGACGGCAAAAGCTTTGCCTCTGCGGCAAAAGCGCATCGCCTTAATGTCGAAAGACTAAGCGGTTTAAGCCGTTCCGGTTCTTCGGTTCTGTCTTCGGGAACGGTTTCCCGTATTTTTTCCCTTCCTCCTTATGAGGCGGGATTGATTTCCACTCCGTCTGGCTATTTGGTGGTTAAGGTTGACAAGATAACTGCTCCGGAAATGAAAAAGACTTCTTCGGAAATGAAGGCTTTAAAGAAGGAAGTTACCGACAGCCTTTCCCAGAAAATGCTTGCCGCCGCCGTTAACGATTTTGTCGCAATGTATAAGGTTAAAGTCAACTACGGCCAGATTAAAAAGCTTTTTGAGGTCGCTTCGGAACCGGAATATTAAAAATATTTTGCTTTAATTGTTGACAAAAATACTTTTGTATGAGATTATTCATCTCATGCTCTTGCTGAGCATATAATTTTTTTATATCGGAGATGAAAATGGCTAAAGAATACGAAAGTGCAATTGAAAAAAGAATCAATAAATTAACCAAAACCAAAATCTTAAAGAAATATCAGTTGGCAGAAATTGAAAAGTTAAGCGCACCTCCGTCTGAAGCCGATAAAAGCGCACTTGTCCACAAAATGGCAAAAATAGTTGAAGAGTACGCTGCTATTGTTGGCAAGAATGATATTGCCGCAGGGTGGAGTGTTGACGGCCCTGCCGAGTTTGCCCATCTTTCTGCAGAGGACGCAAAAAAGGCAGGCATCTTGGCAAAAAATTATGCTTTGTTCTCCGCCAAGCAAATAATGTTCGACGATTTCTCTTCGCTGGAACAAAAATCTGAAATTATGGACTTTTACAAAGGTGATATCGAACGTTTATCTTTCAAAATCTCTTTGTATAATCAGTTCAAGAAAAAATCTTCCGGTCAGGAAAATGCCTTGGACGAGGTTAACCGGAGAATTGACAGTTTAACTGCTGCCGGACAAGAAGTACCGCAAGAACTTCTTTGGGCTCAAAAATCCTTAAACAACATGGTTAATATTAAAAAGTATCTTACCGATACCAACCGTCATAAAAATCACCTTCCGAAACAGAGTTATCATACCAGACCCGCCGGAAGAAATAGAAAAGGTAAAGGACCTCGGGAATACTAAAATCAAAGGAAAAGGCCGTTTTTAAAGCGGCCTTTTCTGTTATGGCAGAAGATGCCTTACTTTCTGGAATAGAGATTGACATAAACTTTTGGTTATGGAAAAGTTCCTTCCGGAACATAACTACTTAAAGGGGGAGAAGCAGTTATGAAGCTTGTCGTAGGCTATGAAAAAGTCGGCATCAGGTATGAACCTGGGGTAACTGATGTGGCTAATAAGTATTTATCCGGCTATGCTCAATCAGTTGCCGTAGATGTCATCAAAGTTCAAAGTGTAAACGAAGCAGGGGAATATAGTTGGTCTTATGTCGCAAACGGCATAGACCTTCATGGCATTGTTTCGCAAAGTGCGGTAGCCGAGGCTCAAAAGGCCGCCGCCGCTCAAGGACTGGAGCTTTTGGGGATAAAAGAAGAAACCAATCCCAAAACCGGAGAAATCAGTCATTTTGCCAAATTAGGCAAAAGGGAAGAAGCTTCTCGTCGAGAAAAAAACTCTTTTTGGCAAGCATTAAACGATGAAAATATTGTTCCCCGCCTGCGGGACTTTCCGCTTCCTCCGAGCAATGAGGAACTTTTGCAAAAATGCTATGCCAGACTCGAAGCTCAGAAAAGCAGTCTTCGTTTGGCGGCAAAGCGTCTTATTGCCGGACCGTTTACCAATAATGAATATGTTTATGCCGAAAAATTGCTTTCCCGTGCGGCGGATAATATTTTGCGCCGTATTCCGGAACTTGATGCGGACAGTCCTTTTCATGGGCAAATAACTCCGACCATGCAGTCAGCCATAGTTGCCGAAGTCAGTGAAAACTTTTTTGCCTTTACGTCCCGTCATCATGATAACCGAGACCATATCACCGTTCCGAACGGGATTTCCGGCCGCCGTGTAAATAAGGAAACCGAAGCCAAAATTGCCCGTAAAGTAGAAGAACTTTTCGGGCATATTTCTTCTTTGGCGGAGGAAAAGTTGGCAGAGCAGAGCCTGCATAAAGCTACACCTGCCATTCAGTCTTTCATCTCTCCGGTTAATGCGATTGCGCTTTCCGGAGTTTTTCTTTTTCAGCGATAGAAAGGCTTGCCAGCAAAACCGGCTTGTATTTATACTTCTGTAAAGAAAAAGCAAGGGGCAGGTTTAGCTAATGGATAAAGTTATCGGCATAAGTTGCGGCAACCCGTTGCAAGGCGACGGCGGAGCGGCTCTGGTCATAGACGGAGAGCCGATTATCGCCATATCCGAAGAACGTCTCAGCCGCCAGAAATATGACGGAGCTTTTCTGCGCTCTTTGACGTATTGTTTGGAAGGCTCCGGCTTAAAGATTGCGGACATTGACGCCTTTGTCTTTGGCTCTTGCGGAGACTTGCCGCTTAAATACCAAGAAATAAAGGATTTGCTTGCCTCCAAAGGCATAGAAATCCCACGGGAAAAAATCTTAATCAACCATTCCCATGACTTAGCGCACGCCGCCAGTTCTTTCTTTTGCTCGCCGTTTGACCGAGCCTTGATTGCGGTTGTTGATTTTGAAGAAGAAATATTCAAAGGAACTTCCTTATACCTTGGCAAAGGTAATGAAATCAGTCCCTTATCCTGTGATTCTTTACCCGGAGTAGGAGCCGTCTATGAATATGTTACCAAGCTTTTAGGTTACAGTTCATATCAGGAAGCGGGAAAAACTATGGCTCTTGCCGCCTACGGAACCGGAGAGTTAAACGGTTTGGATTTATTTGCCAAGGTTTCGCAAAAATCGGATAAGCATTGGTTTTCGCTGGTAAAAGAACACATGGAAAAGCGTTTAAAACGGCAGTTAAAGCAAGGTAGCACCCGCCAACCTTCCGCTGAACAGATAGAGCTTGCTTGGCTTATCCAGAAAGAAACGGAAAAATCGTTACTGCAACTGGTTAAAAGCGGCATAAAGTGTAGCGGAGAAAGCAATTTATGCATGGCAGGCGGCGTAGGCTTAAACTGTGTTGCCAACTATTTCCTTGCCAAAGGTAATGCAGCAAAATCCATGTTTATCCAACCGGCTTCGGGAGATTCCGGTCATTGCCTTGGGAATGCTTTTTACGGTTATTATCTTGCCCGCAAAAATCGCCGTCTCTTATCGTATGCCATGGAAAATGCGTATCTTGGCGTTGAGTATCCGCCGGAAATAATCAATCAAGCATTGATGAAATACAGCCAATACCTGAAGTTTGTTCCAAACGACGGAGTGGAAGAAAAAGTCAGTATGCTTTTGCAGGAAGGCTTTATTGTCGGTTGGTTCCAAGGCAAAAGCGAGTTTGGCCCCCGTGCTTTGGGCAATCGCAGCATTCTTGCCAATCCCTATGAAACCAAAGTCAAAAAGCGTTTGGATAAAATAAAATCCCGCGAATATTACCGCCCGTATGCTCCGTCGGTTTTGGCGGAAAGAGCGGCAGAGTTTTTTGAAATCTCCGGCGAAAGTCCGTTTATGCTTATGGCGGTCAAAGCCAAAAAGGAAAAGATTTTCCTTATCCCTTCGGTTGTCCACGTTGACGGCTCATCACGCATTCAAACGGTTACCAAGGAACAAAACCCTAGGTATTATAAGCTTATCAAAGACTTTTATTTAAATACTGATGTGCCGATGTTGTTAAACACTTCCTTTAACCGAGCCGGCGAACCCATTGTAGAGACTCCGGAAGATGCCATAAAATGCTTCTTGGCAACGGATATTGATTATCTTGCTCTTGGGGACGTCATAGTCAGCAAAGCGTAAACATTCTCGCTTGTCAGTTTCCTTTAAATCTATTACCCTTCTTTCTGTTCCGGTACATATTGCCGGAATAGGGATTAGTAACCCCTATAGAATCTGGTTTTGTTTGCCCTCCCATTTGGCTGGGAGGCAAAGAAATAAGCTCTGGCAAATACTTTGCTCCGAGATTCTACGGGTTACTAACTCCCAGTCACTAGCTTGGGAGAAGACAGATGAACCGTACGCAAAAAGGAAGCATAACCGTTGAAGCTATCGTTATGCTTGGATTGATAGCCACCCTGACACCTATTTTATATAAGCATGTAGCCGACCGCCGTGAAGACATAGACAATATCAACGAAGCAAACACGATGCTTTTGCTTAGAAACACGGTTTCCGATTACATCGAAGCGAATAAGGATACGCTTTCGGTCGGCACGAGTGTACTTAATCCTGT
>JAFWAG010000041.1 GCA_017507765.1 Alphaproteobacteria bacterium
GCTACCGAGGTTATATCCGAAGATACAACCATCGGCGAATATACGGTAAAGGCGGACGGTATATCCCAAACTGGCGGCACTTTAACGCTTAATAATGCTTTAGTTGTAAATGCGGACAGTGAATTCACCGGCGGGAATATTGTTGCCGACGGAATCCAAGACGCTGAGCGCCGTAACGGTATTGATGACAATCCGGGCATTTCCAATTTAACTTTTGGTAAGGACTTTGGTACTGCCGATATTAGCAACGGTGGCGGTATTGTTTCCCGTGGAGTTGTTACAATAGACGGCGGAACTTTTAATGTTCGTGGTAATAACGACAAGATTTCCGATAAATGGGGAACTTTCGGCCAAGGGTCAATTATTGACGGCGAAGGCGGTATTGTCATGAATGGCGGTGAAGTTAATGTCAGCGAAGGAGCTCAGTTAGTAAGCGGTCATAGCGGTGCCGGTGATAAAGTTATGGATATCAAAGCCGGAGTAATTAACGTTAACAACGGTCTTATCCGAGCTTCTTCCGATAACGAAGAAAGCGCAAGCAATTATGGCGCAATTAAGTTTGGCAATAATGGTTTAAGCGGAGAAGAGTTTAAAGCCGCTACCGTTAATATAAACGGCGGAACACTTGCTTCCCGTGCTACCACGATTGATAAAGGCGCCCGTCTTAATGTGAACGGCGGAACTTTGGACTTGGTCGGCGATATCCAATGGGACGGAGATGACAAACCCGAAGCTACTGACAAAGTTGGTACTTTGACTTTGAATGCCACTGATGATGATACTGCTTCCGGTACTTTGGCAATTGCTTCCGGAGCGGTAGTAAATGCCAATAAAGTTGCTATCAGCAACCAAGGTGTTATTGAACTTTCCGGTACTTTAAACGGTAACATTTCTTCTTCCGGAAGCGGTAAAGACACCGTTGGTGATATTGATGTTCTGGCTGGCAGTGCCAAAATTAAAGGCAATGTAGACAAGCAGAATGTTTATCTTAAAGCCAATAAGAACCTTGGCGACTTAGTCGAAGGAGAGGTAAGCAACATCTATGAGCTTATGCTTGAAAACGGCGCTCAGGTTAATGCCGATGCCATAGCTTATGAAGCAGACAAGGCAAAAGCCAACGGCTTTAATACCGTAGACAGCTTGGTTATCGGTAGCTCCGGAACGGTTGCTGGCGAAGTATTTAACCTCAGCCAAGATTTCACCGCTACCACCAAAACTAAGGTAAACAAGGGAGCAACTCTTTCCTTGGGTAAGAGCAACCTTACTTCCGGTTTGGTAACCTTAAAAGACGGTTCTTCTTTACAGACGGTTGTCGGTGCTTCTTCTGACGGAAAGGCTGCCGGAGCGGTTGGTAAAATTACCGGAAATGTCGCTCTTGACGGTTCGGTAAACTTACTTCCGGTTGTTGAAAACGGCGCAATTGACAGCGATTATCAATTCATCACCGGTACGGTTAGTGCGGCAGATGCAGAAAAAGATAAGTTTGTTATCAGCGGCACAAACGCTTTGTATGACGTAACTCTTGCAGATACTAACGATACCTTGACGGTTGCCAAGAAATCTGCGGCTGAGACCCAGAAGGTTCTGGAAGCTGCCGGCGGTTCAGCAAATGATGTCGGCGTAATCAATGCGTGGACGCAGAGTAGTGAAGGTATTACCGGTCAAGGCGCAGAGATTCAGGACAAGTTAACGGTTCTGGCTCAGACCAATCCGGCAGAAATGGTAAAAGCTACCAAAGCTTTGGCTCCTGATGCCGCTCCTTCGGTAACCTCTTCTGCCGCCGGTATAGTTACCAACGCCATGAACGTTATTGGCAATCGTATGAGTGCCGGCTTAGCTGCAAGCGGAATTGTAACCGGAAAAAGCTCTGGTGATGCTCGCTTGAAAAACGGGGCATGGGCTCAATATCTGTATAACAAAGGAAAATATGACGTAACCGACGGTTTCGATACCAAGACTAACGGTTTTGCCGGCGGTTTTGACCATAAGTTCCAAGACTTCACCGTTGGTATCGGTTATTCCTATTCTGCTACGGATATTGATAGCGTTGGCAGAACTACGGACGCAGATACGCATACCGTATTTACTTATGGCGAATACAAGCCTTCTAAATGGTTCTTAAACGGTATCGCTTCTTACAGCTTCGCCGATTATGACGAACATAAGAATGTTGCCGGAACCGGAGTTGAAGGTAAGTATGATGTAAACACCTTTGGCGCTCAGATTATGGGCGGATATGACATGGGCTGGTTTACACCTATGGCAGGAGTTCGTTACTTGTACATCGACCAAGACGGATATACCGACAGTGCAGGCCAGAATATTGCCGGCTCTTCTTCGGATATCTTTACCGGTGTAGTTGGAGCAAAAGCTGCCAAATCCTTTGCTATGGGTAAAGGTATGTCTTTGACTCCGGAAGTCAGAGTTGCTGCAACGTATGACTTCGCCCGTGCGGATTCCTCCTCTACGGTAAGCTTGGCTAACGGTTCTTCTTATACCGTTAACGGCGACAAGCTGGACAGATTTGGTGTTGAAGTCGGCGCCGGAGTTAGCATGGATATCGACAACTTCGTTCTTTCTGCCCGTTATGAAGGAAAGTTCAAGAAAGATTACCATGACAACACTGGGTTATTGGAAGCCAGATATAACTTCTAATTCTTAAACCCAAACTAAAGCGACATACTTATCCCCCTTAAGGCAACTCTTAAGGGGGATATTTTATGCTTAGGAAATGCTGGTCGGCTCGTCTTGGGCTGCCATCTGTAACATAGCGTTATAGATTTTCATCACCGTTTTCTCGTCTACCTTTCCCGCGCGTACTCCTGCTTTTAACATAATCTCTGACGGCTCCAAAGGAACCGCAACTAAGTCCATACTGTTCAATATGGCCAAAGTTTCCATTGCTGCATTATAATGAGTAGACATAGCTTTATTACCTTTATCGTCTTTTAATTCCAATAAAGCTAAAAAAGCAAAACAAGTGCCTGAAAAAAGTTTTCTAACATTATGATTTAATTGTCTTAATATTTTATTACCATTTTTGTTTCGCACTTTGCAAATCACTTGCCTTCCTAAAGTACTCATTTTGCAAAAACGTTTTTTGGCTGTAAAAGCTTATTTTGCAAAGCTTATAAAGTGGGTATTATAATACCAATATTGTAAATCATTGTTTTTAAAGTGTTATTTTCTGTTGACGGAATATGTTTTTGTGGCATAATCAGCGCTCCGATTTTAAGGAAGTTTATACAATTTATAAAAGGTGTTGTTTAGATGAAAACAATTTCAACCAAACCGGCCGAGGTTGTAAGAAAGTGGTATCTGATTGATGCCGAAGGCTTAGTCCTTGGTCGTCTTGCCAGCCAGATTGCAAAGATTTTGCGCGGCAAGCACAAAGCCACATACACTCCGCACATTGACTGCGGCGATAACGTAATCGTCATCAATGCGGAAAAGGTTCACCTTACCGGCAACAAGCTTATGGATAAGGTATATTATCATCACACAGGTTTCCCTGGCGGGATTAAAGGCATTACCGCCGGCAAGCAGTTGGAAGCTCACCCTGAACGTGTTTTAATCAAAGCGGTCGAAAGAATGATTTCCCGTAACAAGCTTGGCCGTGCCCAGATGACCAAGTTGCACGTTTATGCAGGACCTGAGCATCCTCATGCGGGTCAGGTTCCGGAAGTTTTGGATATTGCCTCTATGAATCCCAAGAATAAAAGGAGCTAAAAATGAGCGAAGAAATTAAATCTCTTTCTGATCTCAAGAAAGCAGTTTCCGCCAAAGAAAAAGCTGTAAAAGCAGAAAAAGCGGAAGTTTCAGCGGCTCCGGTTAAAAGAGAGCCTAAAAAGGATAAGTTCGGTCGTTCTTATGCTACCGGCCGCCGTAAAGACGCTACTGCCAGAGTTTGGCTCAAGCAGGGTAAAGGCGACATTACGGTAAACGGTAAAGTTTTGGACGTTTACTTCCCTCGTCCGGTTTTAAGAATGATAATCAATCAGCCTTTTGTTGTTTCAAACCGTGTTGGTCAGTTTGACGTGGTTTGCACGGTAAAGGGCGGTGGATTGTCCGGTCAGGCAGGTGCTGTTCGTCATGGTATCAGCCGTTGCCTTGATTTATTTGAACCGGAATTGCATACAGCATTGAAAAAAGCCGGGTTCTTAACCCGTGACTCCCGTGTTGTTGAACGTAAGAAATACGGTAAAGCGAAAGCTCGCCGTAGCTTCCAGTTCTCCAAACGTTAATTTTGGAATATTTCCAAATGGCGAAGGCTTCCCAATCGGGAAGCCTTTTTGCTTCGTTGAGGAAACTTAAACCTCTCTTTTATCTGGTTAAAAGAATAGATGCCGATGTGGCATTAAACTTTTGCAAAGACTCGTGGATATCTGTCAAAACCGGACTGTTTGCGGATATTACGAGCAAGGTTGTATTACTGGCCTTTATGATTAAAGCCATTTGTTCCAAGGGCTTAGTTTTATCCAAAACAATAATCGAGCCTTTAATGTTTAATTCGCTTAACTTTTGCATGACTTCGGCTCGCAAGCTTTCATCGGTAATCAGCACTTCAAAAGCGGTACGTTCATCATTTTTGGTACAGTAGGCAAATAAAAGGCGGAAAGCTTCCTCTGCCATATGCAGGTTTTTCTTTGCCTCTTCACTGCCGTCATAATAAACGGACATAGCGCAAGACTCGCTTATCGGGTTATGCAAAACCAAAGCGGGAACTTCAAGCTTGTTAAGAATAGAACATACCGAAGAGCCGATATTTACCGCTCGGTTAACCGGAAAATCAAAGCGTCCGTGTTTAGAACAAGACGTGCCGGCAAAGTAATAATCTGCGGCTTTCCAACCTGCCCAACCAAGAATAAGGATATCGGCGTTTTCCGATGCTTTTATTACTTCATCAACAATAATTCCCCGTCTAATCACCAGTTCGTATTTAATTTTATGGCTTTTGGTTGCGTATTCCAAAGCTTTTCGGACGGCTCCGGTTTGTACCTTCATCATGTCATCAATCATCTTATTAGTGTTGATTTTCATGCTTTTGGCAAACGGCGTTACGGTTAAGGAATAAGGCTGTTGGATAGCGTTTATCATATTGATATCTTCAATGCAGATAGCAATCAGATTTGCTTCCAACCTTTCTGCCAGCAATACAGCCTCGTCCAAAGCCGCTATACTGTAAGGTGAAGCGTCCAAGGCCAAAGCGATATTTTTTATGGCAAAAAGGGTTTTACTCATTATTCTTTATCCCTTTCTCCTGCCACAGGGGCAGCATTAGAGTTTTTCAAATAAAAGTTTTTCAGGCGCAGCTGTACTTTCCGGTTTATCGAACCCAAAGGATACTCACCGTTTTCTTGGATTTCTCCGGCGGGAATGCCGGTCAAAAGCTCAATTCCCTCATCAATGGTAGTTATAGGATATATATGGAACATACCGTCTTTGGCGGCTTCCAAAACATCTTGGCGCAACATCAGATTAGGCACATTGCTTTTAGGGATTAATACACCTTGGGTGCCGGTCAATCCCTGCATTTTACAAATATCAAAGAAGCCTTCGATTTTTTCATTCACGCCACCGATAGCCTGCACTTGTCCGAATTGATTTACGGAACCGGTTACGGCTAAGTCCTGCCGTATAGGTACTTCGGCAATAGCGGATAAAAGGGCATAAAGCTCGGTAGAGGAGGCGGAATCTCCATCCACTTCGCCATAAGACTGCTCAAACACCAAACTTGCCTCCAAAGACAAGGGAGTATCCTTGGCAAAGCGGGAAGCAAGGAAAGAGGATAGAATTAAAACACCTTTGGTATGGGAAGGTCCGCCCAATTCGACTTCTCTTTCAATGTCGATAATTTCGCCTTTTCCTATACGGACTTGACATGTAACTCTGCTTGGCCGACCAAAACTAAAGTGTGCAACTTCGTAAACAACCAGACTGTTAATCTGACCGATTACGGCACCTTGAGTTTGAATCATAATGATTCCACGGCGTATTTGCTCGTTCATAAGCTCTCTTAACTGGTCGGATCTTTTATCCCGAGCTTCCAAAGCTTGGTCTACATGATTTCTGCCGATAGTATTTGAATTGCTTACTCTGGCGCAATAGTCCGCTTCTTTGACCACATCGCTTATTTGGGAAATATGGGTGGAAAGCTTTCGGCTGTCGCTAACCAAGCGGGAGGAATATTCAATCACTCTGGCGACTGCCGAGCGGTTCATCGCCCGCAAAGATTTATCTTTGGTCAAATCCGCAATCAAGCGAGCGTATTTATTAACGTTTTCCGGCGTTCTGTCCATTGTGGAAGTAAAATGCGCTTCAATTTTGAAAAGCTCGGAAAACTCCGGATCATTTTCGGCAAGCAGATAATATAAATCCGGTTCACCGATAAGGATTACTTTCAAATCGGCATCAATAGGTTCCGGGTCAAGGATTACCGTACTGATAACGCTACTTTCTTCCCCGGGAGGGTCCATGGTTATTTTCTTGGAGCGTAAAGTGCGTTTTAAGGCTTCCCATGCCGCTGGGTGAGAAATAATGTTTCTTGCGTCCATGATTAAGAAACCGCCGTTTGCTTTATGCAAAGCCCCCGATTTTAACAGATTAAAGTCCATGAACAAAGAACCGGATTGTTGAACTCTTTCCATGCGTCCGACTAAGTTTGGCAGGTCGGATTGTCTAAGAATATAAGCGGTGCGCCGGAGTTTTTCTCATTTTTAACCATTACGTTCACGCAATAACGGCGCAAAGGTCCGTCCGAAAGTTTTTGCGGAAGATTCATCGGTTGAGAAGACGGTGTTAATTCTTCGTCTTCTTCATCTTCTGCTTCTTCGGGACGGAAGAATAAACCGACATTTTGAATAATATCTTTATTCAGTTCTTTTAAATATTCGGTTACGGATTTTAACCCGCGGTATTTATTCTTTAAGTCGTTTATCAGATGACTTACGGCAAAATTAGCGACTTCTTCATTCAGTTTATTTATTTCTTCTTGCTGTTCTTTTTCCCATTTTGGAACGTCTCGGACGGCGACTTCCAATTCTTTTTGGGTCTGATTTAAATCTTCCAGTATTTCCGCCCGTTCTTCTTCGGGTAGGTTATCAAAAGCTTCCGGTGTAATTACTTCGCCGTCTTTTGTCGGAGCAACTACCAACCCGACCGGCATACGAAGAACGGAAACATTTTTTCCTTTGGTTTTTAATTGCAAGTCATTGAAGTAAGAGGTTTTTTGGTCGTTAAAATGTTCTTCGATAACTTTCAGGCGGTTTTTGTATTCTTCGCCTTCAAAGGCAGCCGGAATAACCATTTGCAGACTTTCCAACAGGTTTTCAATGTCTTTGGCGAATACATCGCCTTTTCCCGAAGGAAGGCGCAAAGCCTTTGGTTTATGCGGAGCGTCAAAATTATTGATATAGCACCAGTCATCAGGGGTTTTTCTGCTTTTTGCCGCTTCGGTAAGCTGGCGTTTTATCAGGCTGGTTTTTCCGGTTCCTTCCGGACCTACACAAAAGAGGTTATATCCGTCGGCATTAACATTTATGCAGAAATCAATTGCCACCAAAGCCCGTTCCTGCCCCAACGGAGAGTCCAAGTATTCAAGTTCGGAAGTTGTCCGAAATTGATTCAATTCGTCATCACAAGGGGTATAAAGTTCATTAACGGATAAAGGGGATACAGTCATTATTTCCTCTGATTATTATTGTTCTTTCAAAACTTTAACTTTCAACAGCATAGGCATTATCCGGCTTTCGGATTCCGAAAGTCGCTCTACGCTTTCCGCAACGATTCCGGGGTGAGTATAAACGTGCTTAGGTGTAAATCGTAAAAATACCGGCAGAAAAGCAGGATATACCGGCTGAATACCTTCCAAAGCCCGCAGTTCCGCCAAAGATGACAAAGGACGTAAAAGCTCGCTTCCTGCCGACGCCGCAAAGTTTCCTGCCAAAATAGTCGGTTCATCACGGCTTTTGGAAAACTCTGCCAAAGCCAGTACCGTGCGGCTGGCGTTTTTATAGTCTTTGGCTTTTTTCCATGGCGTAGCTATATTTGCCGCCGCAATGGAAATCGGTCTTCCGGCGGCCAAAACCGTTATCCACGGGGCAATTACTCCGTCGTTGTCGCTTAAATTGCCGCTGGCTTCAAACGGACGGGAAGATATAATTATGGTTTCTTTCTTTTTGCCGGTTAAAAGTTTTTTGCTGTACGGATAATTTTTGTTTATTTGCTCTGGCAATTTACCGCTTTTGCCTGCTTTGGCAAAAATCAGGGCGATGTCCGGATTATAAGTCGCTAAGATATTTTGCAATTCTTGATAATCTTTTGCTTTTTTATCCTGCGTATAAAGGAGCATAGCGAAGTTTTCCCCGTTTATTTCTTCGCTTTTTTGGTTAAACGGGCGACCGGAATGAGCATAAATTATTGCCGCATTAGCAATAATAATCAGCAGTCCGAGCAGGGCAAAAGTCCATTTCCTTACCCCCAGACAATAAATAATAAGCAGGAGGGAAACGGTTATATAATAAAACCTAATCTCTCCGAAAAAGTCGAACTTCCAATCTAAGTGTGCCAAAAAAGGTATAAAAGTAAAAAGAGTTAAGAGAAATATAATCAAGGAAATAAGGGTATTTTCTCTTTTTTGATGTTTTCGTTTTTCCATATAACCCATGATTTTTTCCTTTTAAAAAGGTTTATCATAAAATTATTGTACCTCAGCTTATCCTTCTAAATCGTTAACTTTTTGAGGCTACAACATAATATTAAAGCACAAACAGGTTTTCTAAATCTTAACATAAGCGTTTTTTTCGTTTATACTTGCAAAAATCCGACAGCCAAGGGGGAGAGAGGATACCTATGTACAATCAGGAAGGTGCAGGCAGCACCGCTTCAAACCAAAGCTTTACGTTAGCTCCTGAAAACGGAGCGGAAGAAAGTTTCTTTGCCCAAGCGGCAGATTATGTAACCTCCAATCTGATGGTTATCGGTGCGGTAGCGGTTTTTGTCGGTGCGGCTTTAATCAAAGGTATCATTAAGTTTGTAAAGCAAAGAATTATGCTGAAGAAAAGTCGGCAAAAGCAGACTCCGGATATTTCGCTTGCCGCCTCCGGTTCTAAGCAGGAAAAAGACGCCCGTGACGAAGCTTTAAAGCAAAAGAAAAAGCATCAGCAACAGCTTGCAGAGCAGCATAAGCGTTTTGTCATTGCCCAAGAACAGGCCGAAGCGGCAGACAGGGAAGAAATGGCCGCCAGAGAGAATGTGATTGAAAAAGTTTACTCTCTGGATTGGAACCGAGACGGCTTTTCCGAACCCATGGAGCAGTATTCAAGCAATATAGCGGGAACCAGAAGTGTTGCTTCGATGTTTTACGGCGACGATGCCCGCCAAGAAATTGCTGCTTTGCTTTCGTCCATTATCACCATGCACCGCCAAGGAATGAGCGATGTTCAAATATCTCGGATTTTGGCTTCGACCAAGCTTTTAAATCCTAATATTGACAGTCGGACAATGCAGGAAGCCGCCGATTTTTATTTAAAGATTTTGGAAGAGTTTAACCTTTCTTCGGACGTTTCCCGTTACAGCGGTCAGATAAACACATATGAACTTCCGCACACGGATAAAGAAGTTATGCGCTCTTTGGCAAAAGGTGATTTAACCCCGTTTATGGACATTTTTGACAGCCTTGCCGAATATAAGCACCAGAAAGCCGAAAGCCTTCCTTCCGGTCATTTGTATTCTTCTTTGCAAAGCGAAGCGGCTGATTTAAAAGTTCTCCAGTCTCGGCTTTTATTTGCCGAAGATGCTTCACTTTCTTTTGCCAAAGCTAACGAAGCCTTGGTTTTGTCTCCGTCTCATGCCGATGCGTTTGTGCAGTTGGCGGAAATAAGCATTGCCGAAGGTAAAAATTGGGAAGCCGAAAACTATTATCAGGAAGTTATGGCGATAAAAGATATTAAAACCACTTCTTCTGCTTACCAAAGTGCAAAGGAAGGATTGCGCGAAATCGCCGCCATAAAAGCTCGTGAAGAAAACGATGCCCGTTTGTCGGCTTATCATGCGGCTTTGGCGGTAACAAGGGCGGAAGTCCGGCGGAATATCCACGCCTTTTTTGCCTTGAATGAAGAGCGGGAAATCTCTATCGCCTAATTCGCTTTTTTTGCGTAAATTGTAACTATTGTGTTGCACAACTTTACAACAATGTTTAGATTTGCGTATAACAGGTGAGGAAGTTTAACAAAGCTTCCGGACTTTTCTATCGTAACTTTAAATTGACGTGATGGGCAAAAGATATGGCGGAAAACAAGATGATTGAGCTTGGTAATTCTAAGGTAAAGATTGCAGTTTCTCCGGAAGCAGGCGCTTCCCTTGCTTATTTCAAGGTCGTTAACGGCGATAAGACCGTTGATGTTATGCGTCCGGCAACCGATAAAGCCATAAATGATAAAGAAGCTAACGGCTTCGCCATGTATCCCATTCTTCCGTATGTAAGTCGTATTCATGACGGATTTTTTGTTTACTGGGGGATAAAGAGAGCGGTTCCGGCAAACGTTTCTTTTGATAAAGAACCTTTTGACGGAGACGGTTGGCGTAATGCTTGGACGGTTAAGTCTTCGGACGCAACCGGAGTTACCCTTGTCTATGCTCATGACGGGAAAAAAGGCTTCCCCTTTGCTTACGAAGCCGAAGTAACTTATAAAGTTTCTGACAGCGGATTTTCTGTTCGCATAGTTTTAAAAAATACCGGAATGCTTCCTATGCCTTGCGCTATGGGTGTACACCCGTTCTTCCCGAAAGCCAAAGACGTTATCGTGAAAATGCATAACAAGAATGTTTGGGAACATATGGGAACTCCGCTTCGTGATAAACCGTATAAGATTTCTCCAGACTGGTCTTTTGAAGAAGGCAGAGCCATTCACGGCATGGTTTTGGATACATCTTTCGGCGGTTTTGAAGGTAATGCCGAAATTACTTGGCCGACTCAGAAAGTTCGCTTGAATATCAAGGCGTATGAAGAGTTTAACCACGTCATAGTTGTTATACCGGAAAACAAAAACTTCTTCTCTGTCGAGCCGGTAACCAGTTCTACGGACGCATTTAACCTTGCTTCTCGGGGTATTACCGGCACCGGTATTAAGAGTATCGGACCGCAGGAAACCATCGAAGCTACCGTAGAGTTCACGGCGGAGACTTTATAATCATAAACAGGAGGCAAATATGATATGCGGGAAAAAGCCCGGAGTTGATTGTTTTACCAAAATCGTCTCCACTCTTGGACCGGCAACCTCCGATAAAGAACAGATAAAAGCTTTGGCTTTGGCGGGAGTTGATGTTTTCCGCCTTAACTTCAGCCATGGCGATATTGCGACACATCAAAAGAATGTTGCTTTTATTCGGGAATTGTCCGAAGAACTTGGCGTTGAACTTGGTATTCTTGCCGATATGCAAGGACCCAAACTTCGGGTGGGGCAGTTTAAAAACGGTTCTGCCGTTTTAAATAAAGGCGCTCATTTCCGTTTGGATATGGACAGCTCTCTTGGTGATGAAACAAGAGTAATGCTTCCACACAAAGAAATCTTTGCCGTTATGCATAAAGGCATGGATTTACTGGTAAATGACGGCTTAATCCGTTTGAAAGTACTGGATTTCGGCGAAGACTATGCGGACGTTGAAGTTGAAGTCGGCGGAGTTATTTCCGACCATAAAGGCGTTAATGTCCCCGGTGTAGTTCTTCCCATTTCCTCATTAACGGCAAAGGATTTGGAAAATCTGGAAGCGGCTTTGCAAATGGAAGTCGATTGGATAGGGCTTTCCTTTGTGCAGCGTCCGGAAGACGTAAGCAAAGCCAGAGAAATCATCAAAGACCGTGCATGGATAATCAGCAAGATTGAAAAGCCCGCAGCCATAGAACACTTGACGGAAATTATCAATCTTTCGGACGGAATTATGGTTGCCAGAGGGGACTTAGGCGTAGAAATGCCCATAGAAATGGTTCCGGTTCTTCAGAAAAAAATTGTCTATGCGTGCCGCAGAGCGGGAAAGCCGGTTGTCGTTGCTACCCAGATGTTGGAATCCATGATAAAAAATCCCACTCCGACCAGAGCGGAAGCCTCAGATGTTGCCACTGCAGTTTTTGACGGAGCCGATGCCGTAATGCTTTCGGGAGAAACGGCGGTCGGAGCTTACCCTATTGCCGCGGTTCAAACCATGAATCAAGTTATTAAAAATGTCGAAGGCATACAAATGTATGGCGAGATAATGGACTTGTTCAAAGGCCGTAAAGATATTTTCGGCACAGAAGATGATTTAAAAATTGATGAAGCAATTACGGCTTCTGCTCGGGAAGTTGCCCGTCATCTTCCGGGAGCGGCGGCTATAATCACCTATACGGAATCCGGCTCTACCAGTTTGCGGGCGGCGAAAGAGCGTCCTTGCCTGCCGATACTAAGTATTACGCCGTATATTTCTGTTGCTCGCCGTATGTCGCTGGTTTGGGGAGTAATTACCCGCCGAGTTGCCGAGCCGTTGAAATCTTTTGACGATGTCGGCAAAACCGCAGTTAAGCAGGCGAAAGAAGTTGGTATTGCCTCTTCCGGAGACAAACTGATTGTAACTGCCGGCATACCGTTCGCCCACCAAGGCAACACGAATACTCTGCATATTACCGTAGTTGATTAGGCTAGTATTTATAAACGTCCATATTCGTAGGAAACAGCCCGTATATCGGCATGGTTATCCCTGGAAATAAAAGATATAAGAGGGAAAACCAAGGACTTACACTAAAGTCTCGCAGACGCTTTACCATCAGGGCAAAAGAACCCCAAGTTAACGCAAACAAGCAATAAACCCCTAAAAATACGGTCATAAAATCAAACGAAGAAGGATTCTCCGGAATAACAATTACAATTCCACGGATACTCGGCTGATAAAAGCCGGACAAAATTGCCACTCCCCACAAAAAGAACAGCGGCACCCAAATCCACATAATCAGATATTTCCAATATAAAGGCCGGTTAATGTGTCCGGAGAAAGAAAACATAGCTTGAAAAAAGTTCATATTTCCTCCTGATAAAGATAGTTTTTTTGTTGCTCCAAAGTATAAAGATAAAAACTTTTTAAGTACAGAAATAAAAAATGTACAAAAATATTTACAAAAATCAAAAAGCGTGTTATTCTATAGAAAATAAAGCAATTACCGACAACAAGCATAAAAAGACTAAGGGGTAATGTCAGGGGGCGGGAATGTTAACCTATTTCCGCAATCAGAGGGAGACAAGGGTGTCGTTTTCGGCACCCTTTTTTTAAGAAAAAGCCGCAAAGCCGGTAATCAAAAGCAACGGATTCCGAAAGTCCTTTTTGGCATAGGAAAGTTCTTGTTTCTCCGTGAAGTCATATATATGCCCTCCGGCGGCGGTAAGTACGGAATGCGCTGCGGCGGTATCCCATTCGTAAGTTGATGCTCCCAAAGGATACATATCTGCTTTTCCGGCGGCAATCCGGCATATTTTTAAGGAACTTCCAAGAGGTATTTTCTTGCCGAAGCTTAAACCGTTTAAAAGGTTTAAGTACTCTTTTTCCTGATGATTCGAGCGACTGATAAATATTGTCCTCTCCTCCGGATTGTCAGGAAGTTTTCGGGTATGTAGCTCTTGTTCATCAGTGCCGATTTTTTCTGTATACACGGCAATGTCTTTGGCTTTGTTATAGTAATATTCGGAAAACACCGGAGCATATACCATTCCGAATACCGGCTTGCGATTAACGATTAAACCGATATTAACCGTAAACTCTCCGTTATGTTTAATGAACTCTTTGGTTCCGTCAATCGGGTCAAGCAACCAAAACACGCCGTTGGAAATATCGCCGTTTTTGTCTCCTTCCTCGCCGATTATGGGAATATCGGGAGTTATGTCTTTCAAACCGGCACGGATTAACTTTTCTAAAGCCTTATCTGCTTCGGTAACCGGAGTGTCGTCCGGTTTGCTTTCCACTGCAAAGCCGTTATCGTAAAACTCCAAAGCTTTTATCCCCGCCTGTATCGCCAGCAGTCCGGTTTCTTTGACAAGATAAGGGTAATCCGGCTCATAAAGCATTTATTTCTCCGCTTTTTTTGCTTCCATATACTTGGCTATTCTTACAAAACGGAAAAAGGAATAAATAACCGCCACAATAAATCCGTAATATCCGTTAAATATATAGCGTTTATGAAAGTAATATTTACAAAATTGTACCGGAAACTCTGTAAATACACGAGCCTTAGAATATTTCTTTCCTTTGGCAAGCATGGTTTTAACTACTTCATCAGTAAAAAGATTAAGTTTATTTATTAACGGAGTGATTCCTTGGAATGAATAGTGATAAACCAAACCGTTAAATTGTTTTATTGTGGGATTTTCTTTATTTATTACTATTCTATCTTTTGTGTAATCATCGGGCATAGATGCGGCATTGCGGTTATACATACGGATAATATTGTACATACGCCCCCATTTTCTTGGCTTTGTGTATCCCGGAAACATATCTCCGATTTTTAAAAGACAGACATCAGCATCGGGATTTTGTTTGAAATTATTGATTTCCTCAATCAGTTCCGGCGAAAGCACTTCATCGTCATCAAGGTTCAATAGCCATTGGTATCTGCATTTTGCTTCGGCGGCTTTTTTCTGTCCGGAAAAGCTTGTCCATTCGTTATACGCAAACAAAGCCTTGTATTTTTCTGCGATTTCTTTTGTGTTATCGGTACTTCCGCTATCCAAGATAACGATTTCGTCGGCGACCTTAGCGATAGCGTTCAAAGTCGGTTCCAAGCGTTTTGCGCTGTTTTTGGTTATCATATATACCGAAAGTTTTTCCATGATATTCTCCGGAAGAAAGGTGATACTTGCAAAGTATACTTAATGGCTTTTTTGTGCAAGATTAAACGTTTTATGATGACTTAAGCGGCAAATAATGCTAAGCAATAGCCGATAAAACAACAGTTAAGGTAAAGATTATGTCCCAGCCGTCTTTCGTATCGGAAAAAGCATTGCTTGATGTTACGAAGGTTCCCTTTGTCTTTAATAAAAGCCAGAGTGTCCAGAGCCAAGGTAATACTATGGGCTTTATTCTTCAGCTTTTGGCACGCAAAGACAATCCGGATAAAACGTGGCAAATAATCCATACCTGCCTAAGCCACACGGGTATTGCCAAAGATTCTTACTTTTTTCCTTTGGCAAGGCGGCTAAGCGATAAAATAGATTCCCACGCCGAAGTCGAGTATGAAGGAAGAAAACTTTCATTTTCCGGCAAGATGAATTATTACCATAACTACCGCCACATGCAGGAAGTTATTCTTAACTCCATGTTGCTTATTTCCATAAACGACGCTTACGGAGACGTTACCTTGTCGCCGGAAGAAAAGGCTTTTTTGCTTTTTGCTTCGTTGATTCATGACCTTGGCCATGACGGCACCGCCAATATGAAAGACGGAGAAAACATACCCTATCGTTTGGAAAAGATATCGGTTGAGCTTGCCTCTCCGGATATCCAAGAAGTCTTAGGCGATAAAGCCGCCGCTTTTATTACGGATTTGCGGGCGGTTATTTATGCGACGGATATAGCTCCGGCCTCGCCGATTTTAAAGGATATCTTGGCTTATCATCGGGGCAGGACTTCTAAAAAGCCGCAGTTTACTCCCAATGATGAAGTATTCCGTCCGTTAAAAGAAAATCCGAACCTTGCCGAAGTTGCGGCAATGCTTTGTGATGCGGACATAGCATTTTCCATAGCGTATAATTTTGCCTGCACATGGGAAGCCAGCATTAACCTATCCAAAGAACTGACCGGCAGCGATGCTTTGGCTTTAAACAATTTGAATGCTTTTTACGACCAAATGGCGGAAATAAAAAGTTTAGCCGGAGAAAAACTCCGGCCGAACTTCGATGTTGTCAAAGACAGTTCTAAAAAGATGCTGAATATCCAGAACCTAGGCAGTAGCCTCTGATTCAACCGGCAACGGCGGCAGAGTTTTAATAAACGCCCGAGCATTTTCGAGCCGTTTAACGGTTTCATCTTTTCCCAGAACTTCAATAATTTCTGCCAATCCGGGAGTCTTTGTTCTTCCGGTAATTGCCAATCTGATAATCGGCCCGACAATACCGTACTTAATTCCCAAGTCCATAACCATAGCAGCCAGTTTGGAATCCAAAGTTGCTCTGTTCATTTCTTCATCAGTCAAAGCAGAAATCATCTTTACCGTTGTTTCCAAGATAAAGTCGGCTTCCGGCACATAAAAAGACTTACGGATACCTTTTTCTTCATAACTTTCCGGAGTGATAAAGAAGAACTTCAAAGCCTCAGGGAACTGGGATAAAAGGTGGCAGCGTTCTTTTTCCATAGCCATCATTTTTTCCAAATCGGACTTTGAGTATGCAGACAGGTCATAACCGGCTTTTTCCAAATGCGGAGTAACGGTTTCCACCAATTCATAATCGTGGCGGTTTTTAACGTGCCAACCGTTGATGAACATATATTTCTGTTCATCGAAGTTAGGATTAGCTTTATTTAAGCGGTCGACCGAGAAGTTTTCTAAAATCTCAAACGGAGTTAACAGTTCCTGAGATTCCGGATGCGACCACCCAAGCAAAGCAATAAAGTTAAGGGTTGCGTCCGGCAGGTAACCTAAATCCCTTCTTTCCAATATGCTTACGGGGAAGTTCGGGTCGTAATCTTTATCCCGCTTACTCATCTTTTTATTATTTTTCATAATAATGGGCAGATGTATAAACTGCGGCACTTTATATCCCAAAGCCTTATACATTAAAACCTGCTTCGGAGTATTCGGCAAATGCTCCATACCTCGGATTACATGGGTTATATCCATCAAAGCATCATCAATCACGCAAGCAAAGTTATACAAAGGCATACCGGGGTTATCATTGGTTCCCGGACGGGTAATAATGAAGTCGCCTATGGTAGAGTTACGGATTTTGTGTTCGTCTGGCTCACCCATTAACAATTCGGGTATTTCCGTGTATTCGGTATCCGGCACTTTAAACCGCCATACAAAAGGTTCTCCAGCGTCCATTTTCTGTTTGATTTCGGCTTCGGTCAGCTTTAAGGCTCTGCGGTCATAAATCGGATTGCGCTTTTCTTTTTTAGCGATTGCACGCATTTCATCAAGCTCTTCCTGCGTATCAAAAGCAGGATAAATATGACCGGCTTTACGTAATTTTTCCAAATGGTCGAAATAAATGCCTAAGCGTTCGGACTGAAAGAAAGGACCTTCGTCCCAATTCAAGCCAAGCCACTGCATAGATTCAATAATACCTTTTGCAGATTCTTCGGTGCTGCGTTCGGCATCGGTATCTTCGATGCGCAGAACGAAAGTCCCCTTGTTCTGGCGGGCAAACAGCCAGTTATAAAAAGCGGTACGAACGCCGCCAAGATGCAAAGACCCCGTAGGAGAAGGGGCAAATCTGGTTCTTACTTTAGTCATGATTAAGCCTTACTTTATATTTTTATTTACAATTTTAATCCGGCGAGATTAGTACATTTGTAAAAGAGTTTCAAGCCTTGAAGAAAAATCTTACCCCATATATTGCGACGAAAAATCCCCCTAAAGACAGAGTTACGGAAAGCAAAGCAAAAGCGGGGTGCGGCAATGCCAACTTCTGGGCGATTTATTTTACATTATGCTTATTTGGTACTTCACATAAAAACCGCTTTGGTTTTATCCAAAAGCGGCCAGAAGTTAGAAACCACACAAGAATGGTGCAACATATTTGCCATAGGCTTATTTTGTTACCTTCTGGCCAAAGCACAGAAGAACAGTCTTGTGAGAGTTTCTACACCCCCGGCTAACCTTTACTTGATTAACCAAAGAGCATTATAAATAGAAGGAAGGCAAAAGCAATATAAATTAAAATGATTAAGCGGGGTGCGGCAATGCCAACTTCTGGGCGATTTATTTTACATTATGCTTATTTGGTTCGTTCACATAAAAACCGCTTTGGTTTTATCCAAAAGCGGCCAGAAGTTCATAACCATACATCTAAATGGTGCAACATATTCACCATAGGCTTATTTTGTTGCCTTCTGGCCGTACAGCACAGAAGTTTTTTAGATGTAAGGGTTATGACACCCCCGGCTAACCTTTACTTGATTAACCAAGAAACATTATAGAGCGAAAAAAAGGCAAAAGCAAAGCTATTTTGACAATGACAGAAAGCAATAAGAAGGATATTATTCTTTTCATTTGAACGACAATTTCTTTAAAGGACCGGATATGGAAATAGCAATACCCAAGGAAAGGCGAGAGTTTGAAACTCGTGTTGCGGCTTCTCCCGCTATGGTTAAAAAGTATGTTGATATGGGCTTTTCTGTTCAGGTGGAAAAGGACGCAGGCCTTGCCAGTGGCTTTACCGATGATGATTACAAAGCTGCTGGAGCCAAAATTGCCAAAGATTATGTATCGGCTTGTAAGGTTGCCGATGTGGTAATGAAGGTGCAGCGTCCCATGACGGCGAAGGAAGGAAAGGACGAGATTTCCCCCATTCCTCAAGGTACGATTTTAATGGCTAATTTGCAGGCTTTGACCCACAAAGATTTGCTGGAGGATTTAGCCAAGGCCAACATAACCGGCTTTGCTTTGGAAATGATACCCAGAATATCCCGAGCGCAAAGCATGGATATATTATCTTCACAAAGCAATCTTTCCGGTTACAAAGCGGTGATTGACGCCGTTTCGGTTTATGGCAGAGCAATGCCTATGATGATGACGGCGGCAGGAACCATAGCTCCGGCAAAGGTTTTGGTTTTAGGCGCCGGTGTTGCCGGTTTGCAAGCCATTGCTACCGCCAAGCGTCTTGGCGCAATCGTTTATGCTTTTGATGTGCGGGCGGCGGTAAAGGAACAGGTTGAATCTTTGGGCGCTCGCTTTGTTGATGTTGATACCGGCTCTGCCGAAACCGAAGGCGGCTATGCCAAAGAACTTACCGAAGATGCGAAAAAACGGCAGGCAGAAGCAATCCATAAACAATTAAAGCAAACGGATATTGTCATCTGTACGGCTTTAATCCCCGGTAAAAAAGCTCCGGTTTTGGTAACGGACGCCATGTTAAAAGATATGCGCCTTGGCTCAGTCGTTGCGGATATGGCGGTGGAAGCCGGCGGTAATTGCGAAGGTTCCGTATATGGCAAAACTACGGTAAAGCACGGAGTTACGATTTTGGGTAATCCGAATATTCCGGCAAGCTTAGCTTCTGATGCCAGTGCGCTTTTAGCCAGAAATTATTATAATTTCTTTGGGCTTTTGGCGGATAAGGAAACTAAGTCCGTAAAGTTAAACCTTGATGATGAAATTATCAAAGCAACCTGCGTAACTTTGGCAGGTAAAATTATGAACCCCAACCTGTAAAGACATAGAGGATAAAATGGCGGAAAGTGTATTTATTTTATTGCTGACGATTTTTGTTTTGGCGTGTTTTGTCGGTTATTATGTGGTTTGGCGGGTTACACCGGCTTTGCATTCTCCGTTAATGGCGGTTACGAATGCGGTATCATCGGTAATTATTGTCGGGGCTTTGCTTGCGGTTGGTTCTTCGGAAAACATATCGGCGCAAGTGTTGGGCTTTTTTGCGGTTTTACTGGCGTCCATAAATATTTTCGGTGGTTTTGTGATAACCCGCCGTATGCTTGCCATGTTCAAAAAGAAAAATAATTCTAAATAGGAGCCGGAAATATGTCTTTATCTTTAATGCTTATATCCTATTTGGTTTCTGCAGTTTGCTTTATTCTGGCTTTAAGGGGGCTTTCTTCTCCGGAAACGGCACAGAAAGGTAACAAGTTCGCCATTGCCGGAATGACCTTGGCGATTTTAACCACTTTATGCGCCCAAGGAATGCAATTCACCGGTTATATATGGATAGCGTTGGCGGTAGTTATCGGCGGCTTTATCGGTACGAACATAGCCAAGAAAATCCCGATGACGGCTTTGCCGCAACTGGTTGCCGCTTTCCACAGTTTAGTCGGTATGGCAGCGGTTTTAGTCGCTCTTACCTCGCTTTTATCGCCGGAAACTTACGGCATAGGAGTTGTCGGAGCAATAAATCTTTCCAGTTTGTTTGAAATGTCGCTTGGTGCGGCAATCGGCGCAATTACCTTTTCCGGTTCAGTCGTCGCCTTTGCCAAATTACAAGGTCTTATTTCCGGTAAGCCGTTAATCTTTCCGCTTCAACATAAGCTTAATGCTACTATCGGTGCGCTTATTGTGATGTTGATAGCATTATTTATGGCGACCGAGTTTCATACGGCCTTTTTCCTTATGCTGATTCTTGCTTTTGCCATTGGCTTTTTGCTTATTCTGCCGATTGGCGGAGCAGATATGCCGGTGGTTATTTCCATGCTTAACTCTTATTCCGGTTGGGCTGCGGCAGGTATAGGCTTTACCCTTGGCAACACGCTTTTGATTATTACCGGAGCTTTGGTCGGAGCTTCCGGCGCAATTCTTTCTTACATTATGTGCAAAGCCATGAACCGCTCTATTATCAGCGTTGTTTTAGGCGGCTTTGGCGGAGACGGTGCTTCATCAGCCCAAAGCGGCAGTTCAAGCGATAAAGCCGTAAAGGCAGGAAGCCCCGAAGATGCTGCCTTCATTATGGAGAATGCTTCCAAAGTTATCATTGTCCCCGGTTATGGTATGGCGGTTGCGCAGGCTCAGCATTCTTTACGGGAACTTGCCGATATTTTGAAAAGCAAAGGAGTGGAAGTTAAATACGCCATTCATCCGGTTGCCGGCCGTATGCCCGGTCATATGAACGTTTTGCTTGCCGAAGCTAACGTTCCGTATGATGAAGTTTTTGAATTGGAAGAAATCAATCATGAGTTTGCGACCGCAGACGTTGCTTATGTTATCGGTGCAAATGACGTAACCAATCCTTTGGCAAAAACGGATTCTTCCAGTCCGATTTACGGTATGCCTATTTTAGACGTTAACAAAGCAAAAACCGTATTTTTTGTTAAGCGTTCCATGGCTTCCGGTTATGCCGGCGTAGAAAATCCGTTATTCTTTGCGGATAACACCATCATGCTTTTCGGAGATGCGAAGAAAGTAACCGAAGAAATAGTCCAAGACATTACGGAATAAACTAAATACTTATTAACAGGTCGAAAGAGAAATGAAAGAAAATACAGCCCAATCCGGCAAAGGATTTAAAGAAAACGCCAAAACGGTTATTTATGCAATTTTAATCGCTTTGTTTATTCGCAGTTTTTTCTTTGAACCGTTCAGTATACCTTCGGGTTCTATGATACCGACACTGTTAGTCGGCGATTATTTATTTGTTTCCAAATACACTTACGGTTACAGCCGTTATTCTTTACCCATGGGAGTTCCTTTGTTTGAAGGACGTGTTTGGTATGATGCTCCGGAAAGAGGGGACGTTTTGGTTTTCAAGCTTCCTACGGACAATGAAACGGACTACATCAAAAGGGTTATCGGTCTTCCCGGCGATACGGTGCAAGTAAGAAACGGTCGTTTGTATATCAACGGTAACATTGTTCCCCGTGCCAAGAAAGGTGAGTTTGTTTTACGCCTTCCGGACGGCAGCGCCCAACGTTTTACCGAATATACCGAAACGCTACCCGGTGGTTATAAACACCCCATTCTTGAAATATCGGATAAAGAACGTTATGACGACACAGAGATTTTTGTCGTTCCCGAAGATTATTTCTTCATGATGGGAGATAATCGAGACAATTCCGTAGACAGCCGTTCAATCAGCGTAGGCATGGTTCCAAAGGAAAATCTGGTCGGTAAGGCTCGCAAGATATTTTACTCTAACGACGGGTCATCTTCTTGGTGGGAGATATGGAAGTGGCCGGCTTCAGTTCGTTGGGGACGTTTGTTTGGCTCTATATCATAAAGGTGCAAATACATTATGAAACCGGAATTACAGCTTTTGTGTCAGGAATTAGGCCACGATTTTACGGATATATCCTTGCTTAATGACGCATTGACTCTTGCCTCTGGCTCGCACCGTGCCGCCTATGAGCGTTTAGAGTTTTTGGGTGATAGGGTTTTGGGACTCGCCGTAGCGGATATGCTTTATCGCACATATAAAAAGGAAGAAGAGGGTTCTTTGGCTCGCCGTCATACGTCGTTAGTCCGCACGGAAACGGTTGCAAAGGTAGCAGAGATTACGGGCATAGCTAAGTGCATAGACGTGCCAAAAAGCGAAAAAGCCAATATGGCAAGAAGCCCGCAGTCCTTCTTGTGCGATGTTTGCGAAGCAGTCTTGGGTGCTTTATACCTTGACGCTGGTTATGAAAAAGCCTTCCGTTTTATCAAAAAGCATTGGGAACCGCTTATGGCAGAGGAAGTAACTCCGCCCATAGACGCCAAAACCGTTCTTCAGGAATGGGTACAAAAGCAAAAGCTTGCTTTGCCGGTTTATGAAGTTTTACAGGTAACCGGACCGGATCATCAGCCTACCTTTGTTATTGAAGTTGCCGTTGACGGCTATGCGAAGATAACCGGCAAAGGCTCCTCAAAACGCCACGCCGAACAAGATGCGGCAAAGAAGTTTTTAAATGCTGCCGGAGTAAACAAGAAATGACCCCAAACGATAATTCATCTGCCGAAAGATGCGGCTTTGTAGCAGTCTTAGGTATTCCTAATTCCGGCAAATCAACCTTGGTAAATGCTATGGTCGGCACGAAAGTCAGCATTGTTTCTCCGAAGGTTCAAACCACTCGAATGCGTATCCGTGGCATTGCCATTTCCGACGATACCCAGATTATTCTTGCGGACACTCCGGGTATTTTTAAGCCGAAGCGGCGTTTGGACAGAGCTATGGTTGCTGCTGCTTGGGGCGAAACCGAAGAAGCCGATGCCGTCATGTTGGTCGTTGATGCAGCCAGAGGCTTTAGCGATGAAACCAAAGCGATAATTGCCGGCCTTGAAGCCAAAAAGCAAAAAACGATTTTAGTACTAAACAAAATTGATTTGGTCAGCAATCGGAACAATTTATTGCAGCTTGCGGCCGAAGCAAAAGATAACCCTATCTTCAGCGATATATTCATGATTTCCGCAGCGACGGGAGAATGCGTGGAAGATTTAAAGAAGTTCTTGGCATCTAAAATGCCTTACGGCCCTTGGATGTTCCCCAAAGATGACGTTTCTGATTTACCGCTTCGTATGTTGGCGGCAGAGATTACAAGGGAAAAAGTCTTCCTGTTTTTGCATGAGGAGCTTCCTTACAACATAACGGTAGAGACGACTTCATGGCAGGAAAAGCCGGACGGTAGCACCCGTATAGAGCAAACAATTTTTGTGGAACGGGAAAGCCAAAGGAAAATAGTTCTGGGGTCCAAAGGTTCAAAGATAAAGACTATCGGCATGGCGGCAAGAAAAGAAATCGAAGCCGCAATTGACGGTTCTGTTCATCTGTTTTTGCACGTTAAGGTCGCCGAAAATTGGGAAGATGATCCTCGCCGTTACCGCAATCTCGGACTTGATTTTAACGCCTGAGCAATATGAAAGAATGGCAAGATATAGGAATAGTTCTCTCCGCCCGTAAATACGGAGAACAAAAGCTTATTTTGGAAGTTTTTACCCCCGAACATGGCCGCCATAAAGGACTTTTGAACCAAGGAAAGTCTTCTCGTTCTTCTTCGGTATGGCAGACGGGTAATCTGGTGGAAGTAAGTTGGCGAGCCCGTTTGGAAGAGCATTTAGGCAATTACACTTGTGAAATTATCAAGCCTTATTGCGTTGCGGTTTTTGATAATCCGCTGCTTTTGGCAAGCATATCTTCTTTGTGCGCAGAACTGTCCGCTTTCTTGCCGGAACGGGATTTATTTCCGAACTTATTTTTACATACCAAAAGCTTGCTTGATAATTTGGAAAGTCCGACATGGTTGTCAGAATATTGCCATTGGGAATTAGAGCTTTTGGCGGAACTTGGCTTTTCCTTGGATTTTACGAAATGTGCTTTGACCGGAGAAACGGAAAACCTTGCCTTTGTATCGCCCAAAACCGGACGAGCCGTAACCGCCGCCGCAGCCGCCCCATGGAAAGAAAAGCTTTTGCCGTTGCCTTACTTCCTTGCCACAGGGGAAGAAACAGCTTCTGTTGACGATATTTTATCAGCCTTAAAATTAACGGGATATTTCCTTTCCCGCCAAACATCTTGCGGAGAACTTCCTGCCGCCAGATTCCGTTTGCAGGAAAAGTTAAGCAGTCTCTTTTAAATCGTTTAAGCGTTTTTGGACGATTTCTTTTAAGCCGTCCAATATTTGATTACTTTCCGGCGTATCGGTTTCTTCGTTTATTTTATCTGCCGCAATGACGGAAAGAACGTCAATATGAACCCGAATAATTTCTATATCTTCATCGGTTACTTGGGTTAAGGAATCAAGTAAGTTACAGATATTGTCCGCTACATAGCTGAGCAGCGGGTGGCCGTAAGTTCCGCCTTGTCCTTTTATTTCCAAGGATTTTTTAAATATATCTTTCAATAAAGGTTTTCTTTCCGTTTCCGGAGATTTTGCAATTTCATTTACGGCATCTTTTAAAGCTTTTAAGTCTTCCGCCAACCAAGAAGGATATTGAGCTTCCTGTTCTTCGATTAAATGTTCGGCTTTTTTCAAAGCTTCCGCATTTACTGCATCATCAACAAAGGTAACCTTTGAAGCCAAATCAGAGGAAGGGGCAAACATTTTAACTTGGGTCATTTACTTTCTCCTTCTCCCTCTTCGGTTTGCAGTAAAGCCATTATATCACTTTCACTTAAGTCTTTTTTTCTTCTTGGGGCATCTTCAACGTCCGGAGTATTTTTCCGCCTGTCTTCACCGTTAAAAGGTATTTGCCTGCGTCTGCGGTCAGGGCCGAAATAGGTTGGTGAGCGGACATAAGACCGAGGGTGTTCAATAACGCTTTTCAAGTGTTCATAAAGGATTTTTGCAGAAATAGGTTTCGCCACGAATTCATCGACACCGGCATCTCTTGCCTCGATAACTCTTTTATGTTGAGAATATCCCGTCAGCATGATAATCGGCATAAAAGGATTTGGCGAAGATTCTGTATTCCTTACGGCTTTAACCAGTTCTATTCCGTTTACCGGTTCCATATTCCAATCACATATCAGAATATCTGCAGAGGAAGAATTGATAATTTGCATGGCTTCTTGCCCGTTTGAAGCCTCTTTAATTGATTTACAGCCGAAAGCCTGCAAGATTCCTTTAATCAGATACCGCATATGAGGATTATCTTCTGCTATAACTGCCGTTATTTTATCAAAGTTATAAGCCATAAAAATAACTCCTAGCGCTTTTTACCGCCCAAAGGATAAAGGGATTAGTGTAAAAATCAAGAGTATAATGAAGGATAAAAAAATGGTGCGGTCGAGAAGAATCGAACTTCCACGGGTCTCCCCACAGCGACCTCAACGCTGCGCGTCTACCAGTTCCGCCACGACCGCACATAGTTGCTAAAACAAAAAGTGCTTGCTTAAAGCATGATGTTGACATAGCAAATCAGAAAGAATAATTCAACAAGAGATTTTAAAAATGTTTACTTTAAAAACTTTTTCTACTCCGCAAGACTATCTCTCCACCCTTTCTTTAATGGAAGAGAAAGCAGAAAATATTCGCAAAAACAATGCATTGGAAGAAATATGGTTCTTGGAGCACCCATCTTTATACACCAAAGGAACCAGTGGACGGGAAAGTGAACTTTTAGCGGCAAACTTGCTTCCGGTATACGAAATCGGCAGAGGCGGACGCTATACCTACCATGGGCCGGGGCAGAGAATCGGGTATTTAATGTTGGATTTACGGGCAAGGAGACTCGGCGTAAAAGAGTTTATCCGTATGGTTGAAGATTGGCTTATCACTGCGTTAAAAGAAATAGGGATAAACGCTTCGGTAAAGGAAGATAAAATCGGAGTGTGGGTAGGCGATGCCAAAATCGCCGCCATGGGCTTTCGGATTATTCATGGAGTAAGCAGCCATGGCTTTGCTTTAAACGTCAATCCGGATTTAAGTTATTTTAAAGGCATTATTCCCTGCGGCATCAAAGATTTCGGCGTTACCGGTATAAAAGCTTTGGGTAAAGATATATCTTTGGCAGAGGTAGATAAAATCTTGGAAAGAACCTGCCCTTTTTAAGAGCGTGTCCTTTTTATCCCGTTATAGCTGTACTTGACTGGCATACCTCTTAGCCGTAAAATCTTTCTGTGCTGTAAGGCCAGAAGGCGACAAAATAAGCCTATGGCGAATATGTTGCACCATTACTTCTATGGTTACGAACTTCTGGTCGCTTTCGGATAAAACCGAAGCGGTTTTTATGTGAAAGAACCAAATAAGCATAATGTAAAATAAAACGCCCGGAAGTCGGCACTGCCCACCCCTTTATTAAGGCATACCGCCTTGCATAAGACGGTACATCTTGCATAAAGCTGTGCGCCTCGCATAAGGCTGTGCGCCTCGCACTATTTGGTTATGGCAAAATATCCCCGTTTACCGACTTTCAGCTTAAAGCTTTCCGGCAAGTCGTTAATTTTACGTTCAACGTCGGTTATTTTCTCTCCGTCCAAGGATACGCCACCGCCTTCAGCTAAGCGTCGCAGAGCGGATTTGCTCTGTTCCGGTTGCAGTATCTGAAGCAGGGCGAGAATATTGCTTTCCGCCGTAATTCCGTTTTCCGAAAGGGCTACGGGCTTATATTCCTTTGCTTCCATATCTTTTGCTTGGACTTGGTTGTAAAAGAACTCTTCGGCGGCTTTGGCGGCTTCTTCGCCATGATAGATTTTTACGATATTTGCCGCGACTTTCTTTTTGATTTCCATGGGATTTACCGAGCCGATAGAAGCAATCATTTCTTTCTTTTCTGCCAAAGAAAAATCAGTAGTAAGCTCTATCCATTCGGTTAACAGCTCGTCCGGTATAGACATGGTTTTGCCGTACATATCGTTGGGAAGGTCGGTCAATGCGACATAGTTTCCTTTGGATTTGCTCATCTTTTCCACACCGTCCGTTCCCCGCAACAAAGGCATGGAAACAACGATTTGACTGGTGTCGCTTCCGTAAGAAGCTTGCATATCTTTACCCACCATACAGTTAAACAGTTGGTCAGTTCCGCCAAGTTCGATATCGGAATCCAAAACCACGGAATCATATCCCTGCATAATCGGGTATACGAGTTCATGCAAAGCAACCGGAACACTTTTTTCGTACCGTTCACGGAAGTCATTACGTTGGAGCATCTGAGCCAGTGTAGCTTTTGCCAACAGCTTTATGACGTCCATAAAGTTCATTTTTTCCAGCCAAGAGGAGTTGAAATGCAGCTTTACTTTGCTGACGTCCATGACTTTTGCCAATTGATTGACATAGGTTTCTGCGTTTATTTTTACCTGTTCCGGAGTCAAAGGCGGGCGAGCCGTATTTCTTCCGGTTGGGTCGCCGATACGAGCGGTAAAATCACCGATAATAATGTTTATTTCGTGTCCTGCATCTTGGAATTGGCGCAGTTTGCGCAGAACCACGGCGTGTCCAAGATGTAAGTCCGGAGCCGTTGGGTCAAAGCCGAGTTTTACTTTTAATGGGCGGTTTTCTTTTTCTGCCTGAGCAATTTTGCGAGCCAACCCGTCCGCAGGAACTATCGTTGCAATTCCTGCGTTTAATTCTGCAAAGTCTTTATCATTCATTGTTAAATATTCTCCTGCTTAATTTTTTATCGCTTTATTTTAGCTGGAATGACGGCGAAGGAAAGAGGGAATCTCTAAATCATCTTCACTGTATGATTTTTCCTTTTCTGTCGTTTGGGCAGTTGCGTCCGAAAGCGGAGATATTTCCGGTCTTGCATGGCGTCCAAGGCTTAAACTGGCTACTTTTTCCAACAAGCTGGCTTTAGGCTTGATTTCTTCTTGATATTTCGGAGCTTCCGGTTCAATTTCCACCGTGTCTTCCGGAGCCAATCCGTCTTCATAAATTGTCAAAACCGGTTCCTGAGGAATAAAGAAAGAAGCTTGTTCTTTGATTTCCTCTGTTTCGGGAGCAATTTCTTGCGTCATTATTGGCTCATTGGGAAGTTCTGGCTCTGGAATATCAATATCTTTGATAACCGGAGAAACTATCTGGGAAAAGAACTTATCCGCCGGAGGCATGGAAGAAATTACGGAGCTTTCCTCTTGTTCTTCTTCAATTACTTCCTCTTTGGGTTCTTCTATGTTTTCCAAAGTAGGAATAGCGATTTTTTCTATAATCGGCGCCGGCATTTCCCGCCGATTTTCGGCAGGCGTATAAGCATCACGGTTTACTCCGGAACGATTGCCGGATATACCGGTTGCCACTACGGATACCCGCATTTTTCCTTCCAAACTAGAATCAAGGCAGGCACCAACGATAATATTTGCTTCGGGGTCGACTTCGCTTCGGATTCTTTCTGCGGCAGCATCGACTTCAAGCAAGGTTAAATCATCACCGCCGGTTATGTTAATTAAAACTCCTTTGGCGCCTTTCATTGAATTATCGTCTAACAGCTGATTGGTAATTGCCTGTTCTGCCGCTTCAATAGCACGGTTTTCACCGGTTGCTTCACTGCTTCCCATCATGGCACGTCCCATTTCGGCAATAACGGTACGGACGTCGGCAAAGTCAAGGTTAATCAACCCCGGCACCATAATTAAATCTGTAATATTACGCACACCGGAATGCAGTACATCATCAGCCATTTTGAAGGCATCGGCAAAAGAAGTTTTTTCCGTAGCCAATCTAAACAAGTTCTGATTTGGGATAACGATTAAGGTATCGACATATTTGCTTAATTCTTCAATTCCGCGTTCGGCAAGCTCCATTCTTCGCTTACCTTCAAAATTAAAAGGCTTTGTAACTACGCCGACGGTCAAGATACCCAATTCTTGAGCGGCTTTAGCGATTACCGGAGCCGCACCTGTTCCGGTTCCGCCGCCCATTCCGGCGGTTATAAAAAGCATATTAGAGTTTTTGATTTCATCGGTAATTTTATCAATAGCTTCTTCGGCGGCAGCTTTGCCGACTTCCGGTTTCATACCCGAACCAAGCCCTTGGGTTGTTTTCAAACCCAGCTGAATACGGCAGTCTGACAATGATAAAGATAAAGACTGCGCATCAGTATTTGCAACCAAGAAACGAGCACCTTTTAAGGCAGAACTTATCATATTATTGATAGCGTTTCCGCCGGCTCCGCCCACACCGATTACGGATATACGAGGAGTAAGAGAGGCAACAGGTTCATCTTTTGGTAAGCTTATATTAAGGCTCATTGGTATCTCCGTTTCATTTGTGTTTTTATCTTCCGGCTCTGTTTTTGGCACGGCTTTGGTCTTTTTAACTTTTTCGGCATCAGGTTTTTTGCCGGCGTTTTCTTCTTCATCTAAAAGCTCTGTAAAAACCATTTTCCTATCCTCCCGAACTTTTCGGTTTTCTTTTCTGTCGCAATATTTCTTTCTTTAGGTTGTGAGTTCATAGCATACCTTAAAATCCCCGCAGCAGTAGAGAAAGCAGGTCCGTCCATTCCTTCGGGCAGATTAGTGATATTATACGGCCTGCCGATACGGACTTGCCTATCCAAGACAAAAGCGGCGGCTTCACGTATTCCCTGTAACTGGCTACTTCCTCCGGTTAAAACGACTCGGCGGCTTGGAATATTGTAAAGCCCCTCACTATCAAGGCGTTTTTTTACCAACTCGAAGATTTCTTCAACTCTTGGAACAATTATGCCGATTAAGTCGGATTTTTTAATTTGGAAACTTCCGGTATCTTCGTTTTCGCCGACTAAAGGCACGTTAAGGATTTCCTTTTCATCATGCGGAGAAGGAAAAGCGCACCCATAAAGGTTTTTAAGTTTTTCTGCGTGCGTAACGGTTGTGGTAAGAGCGAATGCTATATCATTGGTTATATGGTTTCCGCCGACTGGAAGTACATCTGCATATTCAAGCTGACCGTTCATAAATACGGCAATTCCGGTAGTTCCTGCCCCGATATCAATCAAGGTGCAGCCAAGTTCTTTCTCATCGTCAACCAAGCATGAAAGTCCGGAAGCATAAGGCGAAGCAACCATTCCGGATACTTCCAATAAGCTTCTTTCCACCACAGAGTTTATATTACGAACGGAAGTACTGTTGGTGGTAATAATGTTCAAGCGAACACCCAAAGTTTCTCCGGTCATTCCTCTGGGGTCAACTTTGTTGTCGTCTCCATCAATACTGTAATTTATGGGAATACGGTGGATAACCGCTTCATCTTCCGTACTGAATTGCCCAAGCGCACGGGTTAACAGCTTATTTACGTCCGAATTGCCGATAGGATAAGGTGAAAGCTGGATTTCCGCTTCAATTGTTTGGGATTGTATACTGGGAGACGTTATGCTTACCAAAACGGATTTAAGCTTTTCACCCACACTTTGTTCTGCCAAATCTACGGCACTGCGAATGGAGTTTTCAACTTCGGAAAGATTGGTAATTCCGCCGTTTTTCATGCCTTTGGCGCGATGGAAACCTCTGCCGACAATGCGCATTCCTCCGCGGGAGTCCACTCTGGCTATCAGACAGCATACTTTACTGGTGCCTATATCCAAAGCTGCGATTAACCCGTCTCGGACCATACTGCGCTGCAACGTTTCCTCCTAATACTAAGCGTCTCTTCCGTTAACTTCGATTCCCGGCCGTATTTTAATGTTTCTGCGTGGGTCATAAATGCTCTTCCCACGTTTATCATCAAGGCGTACCGTTAATTTGTCCGGCAATCTTAAATCAACCATGGTTAATTTGCGCTTAAGAAGACCATGATTTTTTTCTAATTGCGCCAAACGAGCCCAAGCGCCTAAGGGATTATTCTCCGGCAAGCTGATAGATATGCCCTTATCAACGTCATCTAAGATTACGTCCCAACGGCGGTTTCCTACTCTTACCGCTGCTTTGGTGCGTTTTAACAGATTCGGCTGAGAACTTAAAATACTGATAAGCTCAGGCGTAAACTCCGGAGCATCTTTTCCCACGACCAAGGGCAAGTTTTCCAATCCTTTAATTAAAGTTTTAACTGCTTTCCCGTTTGTATCGAGCGGAAAATATTTTCCTCTTTGCTGCCAAATGGCAATCGGCTGTTTTTCAATAATGTTTACATGAACCAGATTAGGCATACGGCGTTCTATGGAAACCGACTCTATCCACGGCAAAGCTTCCAGATTTTTTCTGGCGTTTTCTAAGTCGATAGCAATCATCGGCATTCCCTTTTTAACTGCCATTGCCTTTAATATATCGTTTTTGCTGGTTCGGTTTCGTCCTTTTACAAATACTTCGGCTAAGGTTAATCCGGCATCGCTGGTTATTTTTTGGGTATCGGCTTTTACTTGACTTATGAAACGTTCACCGGCTCCGGTTAACAGATAAGTTACACCGTATGTCGACAAAGCCGCCAAACTAAAGACTAATACGCACAGACTGCGAAAGCGGAACTTTTTGATTTTTTCCTGATTCGCTTCGATTTTGGCAACTATTTTTTCTTTTAGATTCAGCATATTACCGTCCTCCGAAAGTACTTTGAGCAGGGGACTTTACCCCCATTCTGCGGATTTCCCATTTCAGGTCTATTCCGCTGTTTTCCATAACTCTAAGGCGGATTTCTTCGCCCAGTTGTTCAATATCGTTTGCGGTTGCATTACCGGTATTGATAATGAAATTGCAGTGTTTTTCTGACACCATAGCTCCACCGACTCGCATTCCCCTGCAACCGGCTTTATCTATCAGCTTCCAAGCGGACAATCCTTCCGGATTGCGGAAAGTAGAACCGGCGGTTTTAACGTTTGTCGGTTGTGTTTCCAACCTTTGCGTCCGCAGGTTATTCATCGTTTCGGCGATTTTGCTTTTATCTTCGGGAGTTCCCCTCAAGGTTATTTCCGTAAAAATCCAACCGGCAGGAATGGTGGTGTCTCGATAATTAAAGATAAAATCTTCCCGTCCCAAGTGATGAGTAAAGCCGAAGTTATCAATCATAACTGCGCTTTTCAGGATTTTAGAAATATCCGAACCGGCAGCCCCTGCGTTCATTTTTGCCGAACCGCCGATATTTCCCGGAATGCCGGTTAAAAACTCCAGTCCGCTTAATCCGGCTTCCATTGCGGCTTTGGCGATTTCTCCGTTTCTGGTACCTGCGCCGCAGATTATGTCGTTTCCTTCAACCTTGACGTAAGAAAAAGCTTTTCCGAGTTTTATAACAATTCCGGGTATTCCCCCGTCTCTGATAAGTACATTGGAGCCACAGCCTAAAATCGTTAAGGGCAGATTTTGCGTTCCGCTTAAAAAGTGGGCTAAGTCTTCGGCATCTTGCGGAATAAAGAATACTTCCGCCGACCCTCCGACTCCGAACCAAGTTTGTTTGGCAAGGGAAAAGTCTTTTTTCAGCTCTCCACGTACTTCGGGCATAAAGTCAATCAAATGCTGTTCGGGTTCTTTGCGGATAAAGCGGGATAAGAAATTAAAGAACATTTTTATCCTCCTGTTTAGCTTTCAACAAAGGTTCAAGCTTTTCGGGAATGCTATAGGCAATAGAGGATATATTTCCCGCCCCCAAAAAGATTACAAAGTCTCCGGGTTCTGCTTCTGCCGCAATCAGTTCGGCAAGATTTTCGGTATCTTCAAGGCAGATTACATGGCGATGTCCGCATTTCGTAATTCCGATGGCAAGGCTTTCTTTGTTTACACCTTCCAAGGGTTCTTCTCCGGCGGTGTATATGTCGGTAACTATCACGGTTTCCGCATCATTAAAGCAGGTACAAAAGCCAGTAAACAGACTTTGTACTCTGGAATAGCGGTGCGGTTGGAAGACGGCGATTATTTTGCCTTTGACCACATCTTGCGCCCCTTTTAATACGGCGGCGATTTCGACCGGGTGGTGAGCATAGTCATCAATTATGGTTACTCCGGCAACTTTGGCGACGGTAGTAAAGCGGCGTTTAACACCGGAAAATCCTGCCAGAGCTTGTTTAATATCCGCAATGTCTACGTTCAGCTGTAAAGCAACTCCGATAGCCGCCAAAGCATTTTTAACATTATGTTCTCCATACAAAGGAATATGGAAGTCTTTGATAATTTCTATATCGCCGCTTTTCCGGTCTTTTACGGCGACATCAAAAGCAATGTCTCCTTTTTTGGCTTTGATGTTCAAAGCAGAGATATCTGCTTGGCGGTTTAAGCCATAAGTTAAAATCGGCCGAGATATTTTCGGAATTATTTCCTGTACATTAGGACTGTCGATACATACACAAGCCAAGCCGTAAAAAGGAACTTTGTTGGCAAAATGACAGAAAGTATCTTTTAATTCGCCGATATCTTTATAATGGTTCATATGGTCGGGATCGATATTGGTAATGATAGCGACGGTGGAAGGAAATACGGTAAAGCTTCCATCGGATTCATCAGCTTCAACCACCATCCAATCGCCTTCTCCGAAGCGGGCATTTGTGCCGTATGAATTGATAATTCCTCCGTTTACGACGGTAGGGTCTTTCCCCGCAAAAGAAAGGATTGCAGACAGCATGGAAGTCGTAGTGGTTTTGCCATGTGTTCCGCCAACCGCTATAGACCAACGCATTTTCATCAATTCTGCCAACATATCCGAGCGGTGGATTATTGGAATCATTTTGGCTTCGGCTTCTTTGACTTCGGGATTATCGGCTTTAATTGCCGAAGAAACGACGACAATAGCCGCATCGGTAACGTTTTCGGCTTGCTGACCGATAAATATTTTTATGCCCATGCTTTTCAAGCGGGTAACATTTTGATTTTCCAAAACATCAGAGCCTTGAACTTTATATCCCATGGTATGCATAATTTCGGCGATACCGCTCATTCCCACGCCGCCGATACCGATGAAGTGGACTGTTCCGAACGGGAAAGGAAAGCGAGGTTTTTTCATTTTTTATTCTCCTTAGCTTTTATTTCGTCTTCAATCATGCGGCAAAGTTTTTGGGGTACTTCCAGCATATCGGGAACCAAAGCGCAAGCGGCGGCTTTTTGGAGTATTTCCGGATTTTTAAAGATTGTTTGCAAACGTTCGTTAACGTTTTCGACGGTGAAGCCGGCTTCCGGAATCAAGAAACCTCCGCCGCATTCCGTCAAAGCCATAGCATTTGCGGTTTGGTGATTATCCGCCGCTCTGGCAAAAGGAATTAAAATCGCCGGTCTGCCGATAGTAAACAGTTCTGCCATAGACGAAGAACCGGAGCGAGAAAGTATCAAATGAGCTTTTGCCATTCGTTCGGGGATATCGTTAAAAAAGGTTGCCAGTTCATGGTCAATCCCGCTGCCGATAAAAGCGGCTCTGACATCGTCTATATCTTCCGGCCTGCATTGCTGAGCAAGCTTAATTCGTTTTTTAAGGCTATCGGGAAGCAGTTTAAAAGCATCGGGAAGGACTCGGCTTAAAATGGAAGCTCCCTGACTTCCGCCGATGACAAGAATATTGATAGGGGAGGCGGCGTCTAATTTCGGATATGGCGCACCTGCCTGAGCAGCCACTTCCGGTCGGATAGGCATTCCGCCGTGTTTCACTCTTACGCCTTGGGGAAGCATACTTGTTTCGGCAAAAGAAGTAATGATTAAAGAAGCTTTCTTTGCCATAAGGCGGTTAGCTCTGCCCAAAACGGCATTTTGTTCATGAATTACCAAGGGTATACGGGAAAGGACAGCGGCAGCGGATCCGGGAATGGAAGCAAAACCGCCAAAACCGATAACAATTACCGGCTTTACCTTTTTAAAGAAAATATAAGCTTGCAAAGTTCCCAGCCCAAGTTTGGCCAAGGCGATTATTTTCCGAATAAATCCCCGTCCGGTTACGGCTTCTCCGCTTACCCGATGAACGGAGAAATCTTTGCCTTTAAAAGCCTGTCCTCTTTTGTCGGTTAACAAAATAATGTTAAAGCCTTTTTTTTGCAGCTCCGTACCCAAAGACTCGGCAGGGAAGATATGCCCGCCGCTTCCGCCGGCGCAAAGGACTATAGTTGAGATTTTATTTTTATTGTCCTTGGTCATTCTATTTCTCCGCTGTTGCTGTGTTTCCTCGCCAACGCCAGAACCATACCGACTCCCAACGCAATGGAAACCAAAGAAGACCCGCCATGAGAAATAAAAGGCAAGGTCATACCCTTTGTCGGCATCAAATTCAAAGTGGAGGAAATATTGATTATTGCTTGCAGACCGAACTGTACTAACAATCCGGCGATTGCCAACAAAGCAAACAGGCTATTTTCTTTAATTGCCAGACTGAAGCCGCGGAAAATTACAAAAGCAAACAAGGTAACAATAATCATGCATAAAAAGAAGCCGAACTCTTCTCCGGCAACCGCCATGATAAAATCGGTATGGGCATCAGGTATAATGCTTTTTACTTCGCCTTCTCCCGGACCTTTACCGAACATTCCACCAGAGCGGAAAGCTTCCAAAGCTTTGTTTATCTGGTATGAATCTCCGGTTTCCGGAGATAAGAAAGTATCTATACGATTTTGGAAATGCGGCATGGTGAAATAAAACATTATTCCCAGCAAAACTGCGGCAAAGAAAAGAGCTGCAACTAAAATCCAACTTACCCCTGACATAAAGAACTGTACGCTCCAAATCGTGGCTACGGTAAAAGTCATACCTACGTCAGGCTGTTTTAAAAGGATAAGGGCAATAACCATCATCAAAATCAAAGAAGCAATCATTCCGTTTTTCGTGCCGGCTTTTTTGCCCGAAGCTATTACCCAAGCGGACAAAACTGCGAAGGTAGGCTTTAAGAACTCGGACGGTTGAATAGAAAAACCAAACAAGCTTATCCAACGTTTTGCTCCTTTGGTTTCATCGCCGATAAACAAAGTCATAAAGCTTAAAATCAGCATTAAAAGGAACAAAGCCAAAGCTATTCTTCTTATCATTCGAGGGGATTGAAAGGATAAAAACAGCATGGTTGCCACGGCAATCGGTAAGAAGAACAACTGACGTTTAATAAAGAAATAGCTATCCGAAGCACCAATTCTTTCGGCAATGGCGGGACTTGCCGAGAAGTTTAAGATAATACCTATGCCGATAATGGCAAAAATTGCGCCCAACATCCATTTATCAACGGTCCACCACCATTGCGCCAGAATGCTGTTATCGGTTCGGGAAAAAGTGCTCATGGTTACCTCAGCTTCAACGTAGCCAGAGCCAAAAGACCTAATACCATGGAAATAATCCAAAAGCGGAATACTACGGTAGTTTCCGACCAGCCTTTTTTCTCAAAGTGATGATGTATCGGCGCCATTTTAAAAATCCGTTTTCCGGTCAGGCGGAAGGATAAAACTTGTAAAATTACGGATACCGCTTCCAAAACGAATATTCCTCCGGCAATTGCCAGAACTAATTCGTGTTTTGTGGCAACGGAAATAGTTCCCAATACGCCGCCCAAAGCAAGTGAGCCGGTATCACCCATAAAGATTTTTGCCGGCGGAGCATTAAACCATAAAAATCCCATGCAAGAACCGACCAAAGCTCCGCAGAATATTGCCATTTCTCCGACTCCGGGAACGTAATGGAGCTGTAAATAATTCGCAAAAACGGTGTTTCCGACTAAATAAGCAATCAGCATGAATACGACGGCGCATATCATTACCGGCCCTGTAGCCAACCCGTCCAACCCGTCGGTAAGGTTTACGGCATTGCTGGCTCCGACGATGACGAAAATCGCAAAGGGGATATAGAAAATACCTAAGTTCAAGAGCCATGTTTTAAAGAAAGGGAAGGTCAGGGCATGGGCTAAATCAGGACGGCTTACGGCGGTTATGGCATAGGCAGAGACTCCGGCAACAACTATTTGCAAGCTCAGTTTTAAAGCGGCGGAAATCCCGTTTGGATTGTTTTTGGCGAGCTTTCTCCAGTCGTCAACAAAGCCGATAGCGGCAAAAGCCAAGGTCGTAAACAATAATATCCAAATATAGTAATTATTGATTTTTCCCCATAAAAGCGTGGATAAAGCCAACGTAATAATGATAATGATACCGCCCATTGTGGGAGTACCTTTTTTCTCTTCCATATGGGATACGTCTCCCAAATCTCGGATAGGCTGTCCTTTGGTTTGTTTTTGTTTCAGCCATTTAATAATCGACGGCGCAAAGATAAAAGACAGGAAAAAGGCGGTAAGAAGGGCGCCTCCCGTTCTGAAGGTAATATATTTAAAAACATCAAGAAGAGGTAAATCTTCTGTGAATTGAGAAACTAACGCATAAAGCATAAAAATCCTCCGCCGACACAATGGAGGTATTTTTACGCAAAATTAGCTAAAGAAATCTTAACACCCGCCAAAAAAATAGGTGAAAATAAGGAAAATATCCTCCTACTTCGGCCCACACAGAGCGTAGAAGTGGAAACTGTTACTGACATAATTAGTGTTGCGTTTGTACTCTTCCGTATCACTGGTGCCGAGCTTCACAAGCCAACCGTAATCTGTGTTATTATTATAAACGTCCGTACTCCATACCCAAGAACTATTAAACGGATTGCTGGAGCCTGGATTCCACAATCCAGCTGCTTGTATTGCGGTTCTAGACTGTAATTTCATTCCTATATTATTACAGAATGTTTCTGATTCCCAATATGTCTTCATTCCGCTTGACTGTATCCAAGCCTTACCATTTATTTCTTGGCATTCACCACCGCTGATTGCGCCAAGTGCGTCGCTTGGATTTGCCTGAGCATTTGGTGCACATAACGCATAGATGTAGTAAGTACCGCTGGTATCGCCCATTAATTTGTCATAGTTGCTATTGCGGTAGTCCGCATTCTGTTTACTTGTACCGAACCAAACGCTCCACCCGTAATCAGAGTTATTTTCCCATAAATCCGTTGTCCAATGCCAGTAAGCTACACTGAACGGATTTGAACCAGAGTTCCATAACCCTGCCGCCTGTATTGCGGCTCTAGATTGTAATTTCATTCCTATATTACTACAGAACGTTTCGGTTTCCCAATATGTCTTTGGTTCCGTTGACCGCACCCAAGTTTCGCCGTTGTTGAGAAGTGCACTTTCACCACCTTTTATGCATAACTGTATACGGCCGGAAGTATTAGTAGTTACAAAGTTTGAAGTTTTATCTCTTGAAGCATCTATTTCGATAATAGAATTACAGCTTCGGTTGATATCGTTAATCCAGCCGTAACGACAAGAGGCAAAAGTTCCATCACTTGAGGCATTACACTGGCTGATTACCTCTGCATAAGTAGCAACTCGGCTTCCGGTAAAGACGCAAGGCTGATTGGCGTTATAGGAGCTTTCACCCGTAACAAAGCTATAAAAAGCCGTTGGAGCGGAACTCCAGCTGGAGATTATCTTGGAACAATTCGCTGTAATCTTACTGTTTTCCCAATCATAGCGGCGAGCTATAGCATCAGTTTTGGCGGCTTCAATTAACTGACTGTTAGTCGGTAATACCCCGTTTACAAAATAACAAGCCCTTTCAACTTGGGTAGTTGCGCTGGTTGTTATCGCAAATATTCCCGAAGAGGCGTTAAATCCCGCTCCTTTATATTTCATAGCAATATCCGAACACGAACGGTTCAGATTCTTTTCCCAAGCCTTTGCACAAGCTGTCGAATTCGTTACTCCGGCTGCTTTGTCCGCAGTACATTGCGATATTAGTTCTATGGGGTTAAAACTGGCGATATTCCATTCCGATATACATCTTTCTTCTTCGGGTATATCCGGATTATCAATACAGAGCGTTTTCGCCGTTAAGCGTTCAAATGAAGTGTTTTCAACAATCTCTTTTAACTGCTCTTCATTGATGCCAGCAGAAGTATCTTTATCATAAGTAGTAGTTACCACCGGAACGCCGGTGGGCAGAGAGGTAAAGCCGTAATTGGAAACGTCTTCCGCCCAGATGCCGTTAATTCCCCAAGCTTTAGCGGTATCTTGTGCCGAATATATTCCTGCTGACACGCCAAGCAAAGATGCAACCTTTGCCGCTTTTATATCATTGCCTCCGCCGCTGGCGGCTATCATGGCATTTATGGTGCCATCATCTTCTTTGCGGATACCTATTTTGTACCCGTCTATATCCACACCGACATCAGTAGGTTCAAGAAGTGTAGTACCAACGGTAATACTTTCCTTGTTCTCTTCAATATATTCGGTCGTAGCGTTCTTTAACAAAAGCAAAGTGTTTGCTTCGTTAATGTTATCAATATCCTGCCTTCGGTCGGCAACGTGTTTATAGAGTACGGGAGTTAAGGAGGCGATAAGGCCTAAAACTATAATGGCTTCGACGGTAATACTGCCGATTTGAGTGCTATTTTCTAGCGGGGGGGGGTAAACACTTTCAATTTTTTAGAAAACATCGGAGATTACTCCACTTCATAGATGTAAAAAACGCTAAATTATATTATCAATCCGCCAAAAATGTAAAGACATTAAAATTACTTTTAACTACGGCAAAAAGTATTGTCTTTAAGCAGATTAAATAAAGCCGGATAATCAGAGGCGGAGTTTTCTTTGCCGCTGACCAAGGGAATAATATAATTGGCTTTCTTGCCAGACAACCCCGTGGAAGTCAAAACATGGGTATAGCCAATCCCAAGATTGCGGGCAAAAATTAAGTCCGTTTCCGGATTATCCCCAACCATCATAACGCTTTCTTTATGGTATTTAACTTCCGGATATTTGCGGGATAAAACCGTGAAAATATCCGTATCCGGCTTACCAAAAGTCTTGATAGAAGCGGCAGGGTTAAGCTTTGCAATCTCTTTTAAAATATCGCCTTGCAAGGTTATATAACGCCCGTTTTCAAAAAAGTTTGTATCTTTAAAACCGGACAGCAAAGGCTTTCCTGCCGAAGATAAAAGCTCTATATGCTCACCAAAGTTTTGGCATATTTCGGACAGCGGAAGCGGTGAAGCTCTATCCGGATACGGCGTGCCAATATAAATATAATCCGGATTGAACTCATTTAACCGACGGCGGAGAAGATTGGCATCAAAGCCTATGTTTAAAACCTCTATATTTCCTTTTGTGGGGAAAATCCGCTTATCCAAAACATTAAATACGGTAAGGACTTTTTTATTTTGCAGGGCGGAAGAAGCAAAGAAATCCCGCAATACTTCACCAACGCTGAAAGTATCGGTAAAATGCTTTTGATGCTCTAAGTTCCGTTCTGCCAGATTTTTAAGCAATCCTTCGGACGTAAAAGTTGAATTGCTGACAACAAAGACCTGTACTCCGGAATTGATAATCCGCTCCATAATTTCCGGAACTCCGGGATAGGCTCGGCCATTTTCGGTCAGCGTTTTATCCATATCAACCAAAAGCGTAGTTACGGAAGAGTCTTGCACTACCTCAAATAAATTATTCCGATATCCCATAAATATATCCTGTTTGTGAAAATCGCACTGTTTGTAAATCTTTCGGCTTTATCTGTCAATTAAATAGCTTTTTTATCCGGATTGAGATATAAAAGCGTTATGAGACCGGAATGTTTATATGGCCTGTTTGCCCCTTTAACTTCTCTGACCGGAGTAGGAAGCCGTTTTGCTAAGCTTTATGCCGGATTGTGCGGAGATAAAGTGGTTGACCTTTTATATCATCTGCCTGTGGGAATTATTGACCGCAAGCGGAAAGCTTCCTTACGGCAGGTTATTTCCGGTCAAGTAATTACCGTAAAGGTGGAAGTGTGCGAACATCAAGTTCCGCCTTCCCGCAAGGTGCCTTATCGGGTGTTATGCAAAGATAATACCGGAGAAATTACTTTGGTATTTTTCCATGCTTATCAAGATTATCTGCAAAAAGCTCTGCCGGTAGGAGAAACCAGAATAATCAGCGGAAAAGCAGAGTTCTTTTCCGGTAAGTTGCAAATGACGCATCCGGATTATATCGTGCCGGAAAGCCAGTTGGCAGAGATTCCGGAAATAGAGCCTATTTACCCCTTAACCGCAGGAATATCCGGAAAAATGTTGGTTAAAAGTATGCGCTCTGCTTTGACGAAGGTAATTACTTTGCCGGAATGGCTTGATGAAGCTTTGCAAAAGCGGGAAAAATGGCCGGCTTGGGATAAAGCCATACAAGCCGTTCATGCCCCCAAAACCATAGCAGATGTTGAGCCAAACAATCCGTGCCGGAGGCGGCTTGCCTATGATGAATTACTTGCCAATCAGCTTGCTCTTGCCTTGACCAGAAATGCCCAGAAACGCTTAGCCGGACGAGAAATCAAAGGAACAGGAAAGCTGCGGGAAAAGGTTATTGCCTGCCTTCCCTTTGCCTTGACCAATGCCCAAAAAAGAGTGGGCGAAGAAATCCGTGCCGATATGGCTTCAAAATGGCGAATGCTCCGCCTTGTACAAGGCGATGTCGGAAGCGGGAAAACTATCGTAGCTTTGCTAGCGATGCTGACAGCGGTCGAAAGCGGAAAGCAAGCGGCTTTGATGGCTCCGACAGATATTCTGGCTCGACAGCATTATGCCGGATTAAAGCCGTTGGCAGAAGCGGTCGGAGTTACAATCTCTCTTTTGACTGGAAAGGATAAACCCAAAGAAAAAGCCGAAACCATAGCGGATTTACTTTCCGGAAAAACGGATATTGTTATCGGCACTCATGCCCTTTTTCAAAATAAAGTAGAGTTTAAAGACTTATCCTTAATTATCATTGACGAACAGCATCGCTTCGGTGTTCATCAACGCTTAAACCTTACCCAAAAAGGCTATCTTCCCGACGTTTTGGTGATGACGGCAACGCCTATTCCCAGAACGCTGGCTTTGACTATGTACGGCGATATGGATATTTCCAAAATTGATGAAATGCCTCCTTCCCGTAAGCCCGTAAAAACCACGGTAATTGCTAACAACAAAATTGAAGACGTTATATCGGCTGTTAAAAGAGCCTTGGATACCGGAGCAAAAGTATATTGGGTTTGCCCGTTGATTGAAGAAAGCGAAGCAAGCGATATGGCCGCCGCCGAAGAACGATATGCTTTATTAAATGCTTTGTTCCCGGGGCGGGTAGGATTGGTGCATGGCAAGCTGCCTCCGACAGAGAAAGATGCCGTGATGAACAACTTTGCCCATGGGAATCTCGCCGTTTTGGTGGCTACTACCGTTATTGAAGTTGGCGTAAACGTACCGGAGGCAACGGTTATGATTGTTGAACACGCAGAACGCTTTGGACTTGCGCAGCTTCATCAGCTGAGAGGAAGGGTGGGACGAGGAAGCAAGGAATCTCATTGCTTATTGCTGTATTCGGCTCCTTTGTCGGAAACCGCTAAGGCAAGGCTGAACATAATGCGCCAAACCGAAGACGGCTTTAAAATCGCCGAAGAAGATTTACGCTTGCGGGGAGCCGGAGAAATCCTTGGCACTCGCCAAAGCGGAATGCCGGAGTTTAAAATTGCCGACTTAGCTATTCATGGTGATTTATTGGCGATTGCCCGCAAAGATGCTTCCGTAATCATAGAAACAAATCCCAATCTTGAAGGGGAAAGAGGAGATGCCTTGCGGACTTTACTGTATCTTTTTTCGGAAGATGAAGTATTCCGGACAATCCGTTCCGGATAGAATAAATACCTTTACCAATGCTGTTTTTTAGGATTTCTTCGGCTTACAAGTAGGATTGACTATGCCGACGGAAATGACCATTTTCAAGCCCTCTTCCACCGAAATTGCCAACGGCGTAACATCTTTGCGGGGAATGAACAGCAAAAATCCCGAAGTCGGGTTCGGAGTGGTCGGCACAAAAATGCTAACCAAATCTTCGCCGGAAGCTTTTTTCATCTCGGCAGTCGGCGAGCCGGTAATAAAAGCAAGCGTCCAAATGCCGGGGCGAGGATATTGTATCATAACAACTTCCCGAAAAGAGCTTTTCGCCGACGAGGAAAAGAAAGTTTCAAAAATCTGCTTTAACGCATTGTAAACACTGGAAACTACCGGAGTAGATTCCAAAAGCCGCTCCCAAACCCTGACTAAAAAGCGGCCGATAAAACCGGCGGCAAACATACCGACCAAAACAAAAAAGACAAGCAAGATGACTAAGCCAATGCCGGGAAGGCTAAAGGGAAGATAAGTTTCGGGATTATATTCCGCCGGAATCAAGTTGGTTACATGGGTATCAACATAGTTGATAAAAATAACCGCAAGATAAATAGTAATCGCCGCCGGAGCCGTAACTAAAATCCCCGTAAAGAAATAGCTGCGGATTTTGGAGCCTACGCTTTTTTTGACTTGTTTATTTTTCTTTTCAGTCATAACCTTTCCCTTAAGCTTAACTTTATTAAAATATACGGAAAATAAAGCGAGATGCAAGAACTTAAAGATATTTTAAAAAAACTCAGACATCCGGAAACCGGCTGTCCTTGGGACAGAGTACAAACCTTTAAATCAATTGCTCCGAACACGGTCGAAGAAGCCTATGAAGTATTAGAAGCCATTGAAAAAGATGATGACGATGCTATCAAAGAAGAAGTTGGCGACTTGCTTTTGCACGTTTTGTTTTACGCAGATATGGCAGAAGAAGCCGGAAAGTTTACTTTTGATGATATCGTAAGGTCTTTGTGTGCAAAGCTTGTCAGCCGCCACCCTCATGTTTTCGGCGGAGCGGAAAGAGCAAAAGATGCCGCCGGAGCTTTGGCGCAATGGGAAACGGTTAAGGCCTCGGAAC
>JAFWAG010000042.1 GCA_017507765.1 Alphaproteobacteria bacterium
ATTCATCGGGGAAAAAGCTTCCGGCAAAAGATTGATGAGCGTCTCCGGTCATTAAAATATCTCCGTTTTCGCTCCACGTTATCTGCAATTCTCCGCCGTCCATTTCTACTTTTGCGGATCTGCGGCACAATCCCCTGCGCACGGCGGCAACCAAAGAAGCACAAGCTCCGGTACCGCAGGCCTTAGTCATTCCCGCACCTCTTTCCCACACTTTCATGCGTAAATGATCCTGAGCTTTTACTTCCACGAACTCGACATTGGTACGTTCGGGGAAAAGGTGATGATTTTCGACAATAGGACCATATTTTTCGACATCAACTTTTACCAAATCCATAACAAAGAAAATCACATGAGGATTACCGACATTCACCGCCGACGGCCTTGGCAGTCCTTCAGCAATCTTTGGCAAACCGAGAGTATCTACCTCCTCAGCCAAAGGTATGCCATGCCAATCAAGATTAGGCTTTCCCATATTTGCGGTTATCTGTTTTCCGGCAAACACTTCCAAGACTCGATTTCCCGGAGCTTCTATTTTCAAGGAAGCTTTTCCGGTTTCCGCCAAAAGCACTTTACCGACACATCTGGTTCCGTTTCCGCAAGCTCCTGCCGTCGAACCGTCCGCATTATATATTTTTATTGCGGCGGTATGCTCGGCAGGATTAATGGGATTGGCAATAACAATCAGCTGGTCAAAGCCCACTCCGGTTTTCCGGTCAGCCATTTTAATAATATCTTTATCGGATAGCCCAAAAGACTTTTGCCGTTCGTCAATAATCACAAAATCATTGCCAAGACCGTCCATTTTTAAGAAAGGAATAACTCTCATAACACCACCTTTTGTAACCGTTCAATTGCTTTTTGAGTATTTTCCCGTGTACCGAAAGCGGTAAAGCGGATATATCCTTCGCCTTCCGAGCCAAAGCCATTCCCCGGCGTACATACCAGAAAAGCCTGATTTAAAAGGCGGGCAAAAAACTCTTCGGAAGAGCCATTTTTAACTTTAAACCACAGATACGGAGCATTTTCTCCGCCAAAAACTTTATATCCCATATCTTCCAAAGCCTGCTTTAAGATTTTCGCATTATCCATGTAATAACGGATTGTTTCCGCCACTTCCTTTTTACCTTCGGGAGAGAAAATAGCCTCTGCCGCCCGTTGGGTAACATATGAAACACCGTTAAACTTGGTAGCCATACGCCGCCCCCACAACTGATTTAAAGATATTTCTTCTCCCGCCGGCGTAAATCCTTTCAGCTCTTTCGGCACTACCATATATCCGCAGCGAAGCCCCGTAAAACCCGCAGTCTTGGAAAAAGACCGGCTTTCAATCGCAACTTCCTTTGCGCCGGCAATTTCATAAATGCTTTTGGGCAAAGAAGCATCGGTTATATATTCTTTGTACGCCGCATCAAAAATTATCACCGCCTGATTTTCTTTGGCATAAGCAACCCACTTAGCAAGCTCCTCTTTGGTGAAAGCCGTTCCCGTAGGATTATTTGGCGAACACAAATAAACTATATCCAGCTTTTCCTTTGGTATTTCGGGGATAAAGCCGTTCTCTTCCCGACAAGGAAGAAACGTTATTTTCCGTCCCGCCATGATATTACTGTCCCGATACACCGGATAGACAGGATTGGTAATCCCGACCTTAGCATCTGCGGCAAAGATTTCCTGAATATTAGATATATCGCATTTAGAACCGTCGCTGACGAATATCTCATCTTCCGCCACGTCTATTCCCCAATCGGCATAATCATTTTTCTGGATTGCTTGGCGCAGGAAAGCATAACCGAAATCCGGCCCATACCCACGCATAGTCTCCGCACTGCCCATTTCTGCGGCGGCTTTCTGCATAGCCTTCACACAAGCATCAGGCAAAGGCTGAGTTACATCACCGATACCAAGACTTATAACCTCCGCCTCAGGATTAGCGGCTTTCAAAGCTTTTACTTTATCCGCAATATCTTTAAACAGGTAATTCGGAACTAAATCCAAGTATCCAGTATTGATTGCCACCATTTATTATTCTCCTTAAAAGCGTGATTTTAAGAAGATTGTTTGCTTTTTCTGATACTTTGACAAGGGAAAAGTTTATTTCCCTTGCCTGTAAGGAGTTTCGTGGTGCTTAGCGTTGTTTTACCAAAGCCGTCTGGACACAATAAGTAAGCAGGCTTAACTCACCTCTGGAGATAGGTTCTTTTTGGAATCCTTTTGCTATTTTCTTATCAGCCTCAGCGATAATTTCTTCCATAACACAAGGTTTGCCGTTTTTCGCCGGATACCAATAGCTTTCCTTAGCCTTATAGAAACGGGACACCGCAGCTCTCAGCTCATTCACCGCTTCTTTATCAAGATTTTCCTGTCCACGGGTCATAAAGATATTATGGAGCAACGTAGACGCCACTTTAAACGGAGCATCTAAATCAACGCCCATATCATGCTCAGAGTTTTGGAATCTGTTATAAGTAGTCAAAATTGTATATACGGCATTTGTCAGAGGTATAACATCGATATTTTTTGCAAGGTTTTCAGACAAAGAGTTGATATAAGCATGCTTTGCGCTTATATCATCGGCTTGCTTAACATAACCGGCTTCCGAAGCCGTATAGACATTTTCTTCACTGTCCTGCAAGCGGGAGCGCATAGCATCATACTGATTTTGCAAAGCTTTTAAATCATCTTCATCTGATGCCGTATGCAAGTCTTTCACAAAGCTTTTCACAGCTTCTTCCGTTACCGGCGGCAAAGCATCCCAGTTACCGTTGATATAATCATAAAAGAAGTCTGCACCGACAAGCAAAACTTCCGTACCGATACCTTTTAAGGCAGAAACCGTATACAAAGTATTTGCAATATCTTCGCCTAAAACCGAAGCGGTATATCTTGAATCCATACTTTGGTTAATAATTTTCTGCATTGTATGGGAATCTCTATCCCCGAAAACTACTTCCTCATACAGAGCAGCTCGGAAAGAAATCTTCCCAAGCTCGTAATCCATATCTTCTTCATCGATAAGATGGGCAGGAAAAGCCTTCAAATATAACTCTTGGTCTTCAATGGGCATTTCATCAAAATAGTAATCCAAGTAGGGGTCTTTCTTGGGCAACTTTCCGTCTTCGCCCATAGAAAAGGTTTCCTTTACAAAATCTTCCATTGCGGCAATTCGGTATTGCATTTCGTCATCAAAAGCGAAATTAGCATATGCTTTGGCAATAAAGTTATCGATTTCCTGCCTGTCTCTAAGGAAGGTTACCTTTTCTATTTCTGCCTCAAGCCGAATGCTTTCCTGTTCGTCTTCAAACCGTCTTTGCTGCAAAGCTTCCAGATTTCTTTCCAAAGTTTCCAGCTCTCTGTTTAACGCTATTATATCGCCCATGGGATTTTTCCTTAAAGATGAAGATTTTATTGCGGGAACTATATATTAAGTCCTTCTTTTTGTCAACCAAGAAGCAAAGACATTCCCACTTTCTTTTAACGATGTTTTTGCAACCGCTCCCAAAGGGACATATTCGTAACCGTTTCAGCAATGGCTTTAGCCATTTTCGAGACGCCTAAGCCTTTATCCAAAGCAACTCTTATCCTTTTATTTTCGCTTAAAATAAGTTCATGCATAACAGACGGCTTTCCGTCATTGCTTGGCATCCAATCCCCTTCCTTAGCATCACGGAAACGGGCACTTAGCACCAAAACGTCATCAAGCAATTCTTCTTTGACTCCTTTTTTGCTTTCCATATCAGCAATAAGATTCATCAGAGTATTCTTAACATTAATCGGAGCTGTTCTGTCAATTTCAAGACTGTGTTTTGCATCACTAAAATTACTCCAAGCATACAAAGTATTTTCCATCGCTTTTGCTAATTTTGGATTTTCAATCTCTTTGATATACACCCAATAAGCAAACGGAGTTTCATTATTTGCCACATACCACAATCCCTGATTTATTCGTAAGAAATCATTATAAAATATCATATCCAAGGGCAGAGCTTGCAATGTATCCGCCGCTGTTTCATCTGTAGGCGTTTTAAACTCTGCAATAGTGTTTCTAAGTTTTCCTTCCTTGTTAACATCAAACTCTAAGGCACCATCATGAACCACCAACGTATCAAAAACAAAATCCGCAATCAGGTCAGTATCAATTCCCTGTAAGTTTCCGATTTCATGATAAAAGGCACAGAGAAGCTTTTTATCCGAAGGAATATCAACCCCCCAATGAGTATCCGCCAAATGCCTATCAACAATTTCCTGCATTTTTTCTGGACGGTTACCGTTAAAAAAGGCTTCTTCATAAAACTCCAACCCGAAAGTAAGTTTTTTATAATTTTTTTCTGCACAATGATAACTAAGAATATCCAAATACGGATTAAAAGCTTTCAGATACAAAACCATTTCATCATCAGACATTGGTTTATAAGAACGCTCTAAATAAGAAGGATTTTCCGACATTAAATCCCTGTACAAAAGATCAAAAGTTAGCGACCGGAACTCTTCCAACACTTCAATTCTTTTCCGCATATCATATTTATCGGCAAAGACCTTTTTTGCCTTAGCAATAAAAGCATCTGACAAACTATAATATTGTGCTTTTGCTTTTAATTCGGGGAGTTCATTTAAAATCTCTTCAACTCTTCGGTTATCGGTATCACCTTTTTTCTTAAAAGCTTCCAGCTCTTTTTCCAACATTTCCGCTCTTTGATACAATAACTTAGCATCAGCCATAACTTTCCTCCTGACATTTTTGCGATTTTTTAGCAAGTTACATTATGTTTACTTTTTTGTCAATATAAAAGAATAGTAAAGAGACAGACCTCTTTCTGCTATTTGGCATAGAGTTTTTTGTTTACGCGGCTTCTTTTATGAACTTGCAGATTTTTTCCATCGCCCGAGCTTCAATCTGCCGGACTCGTTCACGGCTTACCGAGAACTTATCGCCAAGCTCTTCCAAAGTTGCGGGTTCTTCCTGCAATCTCCGAGCTTTCAAGATTTCCTGTTCTCTGGGTGTTAAGGTTGCCATAGCTTGTCCAAACAAGCGGCGGCGACGTATCATTTCTTCGCTTTCGGCCAATACGATTTCCTGATTAGGTTTATTATCCGCAAGCAAGTCTTGCTTTTCTGCCGCATTGTCATCATCAAGGCACGGAGCATTAAGGGATAAATCTCCGCCTATGCGGTTATTCATTTCCAGAACCTCGGCTTTATCGACCTGCAAAGTATCTGCGATTTTGCTTGCCGCCGTATCATCAAGTTCGGCATCACTATATAGGCCAAGCTTAGCCTTCAAACGGCTTAAGTTATAAAACAGTTTTTTCTGTGCCGCCACCGTACCAATTCTGACCAGCGACCAAGACTTTAAGATAAAGTCATTCAAGGCGGCTTTTATCCACCACACGGCATAAGTTGACAGGCGGAATCCCTTATCCGGATTAAACTTTTTAATTGCCGTCATCAGTCCGATATTTGCTTCGGATATTAAGTCAGAAATAGGCAGTCCGTAATTCCGGCATGAAATAGCCAGCTTTGCGGCCAAGCGCAAATGGCTTGTAACCAACTTATGAGCAGCTTCCAAGTCCTGATAATCATGATAGCGTTTTGCCAGCATATATTCTTCCTCTGGCTCCAGCACCGGGAATCTTTTTATCGTCTGCAAGTAATCAAAAAGTCCTTTATTGCCCAAAGATACGGGCAAAGAAATATCGGTCATTTTACATCCTTTTTAAAAGCAATATAAAAGTGTGTTTGCCGAACCCAGCATTAGGCATTCGGAAACAACAAAAGATTTTAATTCTCAATTCCGGCGAAAGTCAAGCACCAAAAAGTATATTCCCCCTGATAAAAAGTATTCTTGACGAACGCAGTCATGGCTTTATTATTTAGGTATATTTAATTACTAGGAGGAGACTAAAAATGAATACAATCAATGACAACGAATTTGATGCAGAGGTAAAACAGTCTGACACTCCGGTACTTTTGGACTTTTTTGCGCAATGGTGCGGTCCTTGCCGGCAGCTTTCTCCGATTTTGGAAGAAATCAGCAAGGAAATGGAAGGCAAGATAAAAATCTGCAAAATGGATATTGATGAATCGCCGAACACACCGACTTCATTCGGAGTCCGCGGCATTCCTACCATGATAATATTCAAAAATGGTGAAGCCATAGCGACCAAAGTCGGTGCCACACCCAAAAGCGCATTGATAGAATGGATTAACTCGGTTATCTAACCTCCTATAAAGGACAAAGAAAAGAGGCGTAGGTTAACGCCTCTTTTTTTCTGCCTATTACGGAACAAAGGTTATGTTAATTCTTCCCGCACCGGAGTTTTCGCCTCTGATACCGCCTCCGCTGATATAAGTCAGACCATCAACGCCGGAAGTTCTGAGATAACCTCCACCGCCACCTCCACCGCCAGCTCCGGGGCCTACCGTACCGCCCAAAGTACAGCCGCCACCTCCACCGCCGCCATAGCCTCCACCGCCACCTCCGCCACCATTATCACATGGACTCGAACCACGACCTCCGTTAGTAGCAGTTCCTGCTGCCCCTCCGTTAGACCCTCCGGCTCCGCCCACTCCGTTACAACCGGCTTTTCCGCCACGGTTATTTCCGGTACTGTTTGTTTCATAATTAGTACCACATTGATTTCCACCGCCGCCGATACTGGCCGTAGGAGCAGGCGAACCATCGCAACAATAAGTTCCCCCACCTCCGGCTCCACCAGCAACCATTAACAGGTTTGAACCGACATAGACTCCATAACCATCACCTCCGGCAGCTCCGGACCAAGTCCCGCCACCTCTGGCTCCTCCGGTTCCGTATATTCCCATTTTAAAGGTTTTTCCTGTCGGAACCTGATAAGTAGCATAAGTATATCCTCCGTTTCCGACTACTGCCGCTCCCCTAACATCAAAGGTATATCTTCCCGGACATACATTAGCTCTGGAGACCATAGCTCCGGTATAAGTTCCCCGTAAATCCGAACCACAACATGGACCGCCGTTAATCTTTGTTCCCGTACAGGCAGAAGTTATTGTATATAAGTTTGTTCCATACAAAGCGCACAACGCCTCTGCATTCGCACTTGAAGTTGTCGATATCCGAAAAGTCCCTTCACTGAACGTTTGCCCGACAATTGTATATTCATTGCTGATTTGATCGCAGTTTCTGGTTACGTTAAAAGTCCACCCAAGGTTACAATATGTCGCATTTGCAGCCTTACAGTTTACGATTATATCGTCAATTCCGTTGTAACCACTGGCTCCGCTGAAATAACAATTCGCTCTTTTGGTTGCTCCGGCCGAAGAAGTAGCCAGTTTATATATTCCCTGTTCTGCGGTTTTACCGTCTTTTTGATATTCCGCCGCGACATTCTGACAAGTACGGTTAAGACTGCGGTTATACCCCAAAGCACACGTTGACGCCGTATCATTATTACAAGCCTCTACGACTTCCCAACCTTGATATCCTGCGGCATTAGTAAAGTAACATACTCTGCTTTTATAAGCCCCGCTTTCACTTGTTACCAAACGAACTGTCCAAGGATTTGCCGGCAAAGTTTTACCCGCAAGATTATATGCATTCCATATATCATTGCAGGTTCGGTTCAGGTTTCCGTTATAGCCTTCAATACACATTTCTGTATCTCCGGAATTACAAGCCGTAATCACCAAAGTCGGGTCTTTAATACAGCGGTTATCTACACAAAAAAAGCCTCTGGGACATGGAGTTTCCTCATCACATCGGTTGGTATTGGTAAGTCCTTCCAAACCATAAGCACAATGTTCCCCCATACATATTTGGCTTTTTTCACCCAACTGTAGCTTAGAATACTCCGGCAGCTCTAAATACCCTCCAGTAACCGTTTCTGTATCATGATAATAAAGGTGAGTATGGTCTCCGGTAAACTTGGAACTGTCCGCCGTACAATTCGGAATAGCCGCACCGGAAGATGTCCGGCAAGTATTTGCCACTTTAAGCAGCGGAGTATTAACGGCAAAGCCGTCCATTTCCAAATCCGCATCAACAATAACCTTACTTAAATAAACTTCTCCGCCGCCGTCATCTTCATAAGCAGTCGTAAGCACCGGAACTCCGGTCGGAAGTGATGTAAACCCGTAATTAGAGATATTTTCCGCCCAAACTCCGTTGATTCCCCAAGCTCTTGTAGTATCCTGTGCCGAATATATGCCCGCAGAAACACCAAGCAGAGAAGCAATCTTTGCGGCTTTCATATCATTGCCTCCGCCCGAAGGAGCTATCATAGCGTTTATTATTCCCTCGGAATCTTTTCTGATACCTATTTGATAGCCGTCTATATCAACTCCGACATCAACCGGATTAAGAACTGTTGTCCCGACCTAAATAATATCCTTATTTTCTTCGATATACTCGTTCGTATGGTCTTTCAAAAGCTGTAAAGTATTGGCTTCATTGATGTTATCAATATCCTGCCGCCGTTCGGAGACATGCTTATAAAGAACCGGTGTCAGAGCGGCAATAAGCCCTAACATCACAATTGCTTCAACGGTAATACTTCCGGAAACGGAACTATTTTCTAGCGGGGGGGGGTAGAGACTTTCATTTTATTTGGAGATAATGACATTTGACCCTCATCAATATCTTAAAAAAGGATATTTTATAAAGATAAAAATATCTTGTAAAGGCAAATAATCCCTTAAAACATAAAGGGCGGGAAAAAGACCTTCCCCGCCCGTTTATCTTTATAAAGAGATAAAGCTTATTCGGCTTTAGCCTCTTCTTCAGCTGTAGGTTCAATAGCAACTTCAGCCTCAACGGCTTCTTCTGCTTCCTGAGCTTTTTCCGCTTTAGCCTTTTTTGCTTTAGGCTCTTTAGCGGGCTTTTCAGCTTCTTCCTCAGCTTCACCTTTCTTAGCTTTTCCGGCTTTCTTCGCCAAAGCAGCACCCAGAATATCGCCCAAAGAAGCACCGGAATCTGCCGAACCGTATTCAGACAGAGCCTGCTTTTCTTCTGCGATTTCTTTTGCTTTTACCGACAAGGTAAGCTTGCGGGACTTAGCATCAATCTGAGTAATCTTGGCATCGACTTTATCGCCGACGGCAAAGCGATCCGGACGCTGTTCGGTACGTTCACGGGACAAGTCGGCTTTGCGGATAAATCCACGCATACCGTTAACGTCCACATCGATTCCGTTTTCGCTTACAGCGGTAACCACGCAAGTTACAACGTCGCCTTTCTTAAGCTCGGAAGAAGCACCGGCGAACGGGTCTTCGGCAAGCTGTTTAATTCCAAGGCTTACACGTTCTTTTTCAACGTCGATATCCAGAACTTTAGCTTTTACCATATCGCCTTTCTTGTAATCTTTAACGGCGTCTTCTCCGCTCTTATTCCAATCAAGGTCAGAAAGGTGAACCATGCCGTCGATTTCTCCTGCCAATCCGACGAAGAGACCGAATTCGGTAATGTTTCTGATTTCGCCTTCAATAACCGTACCGACAGGGAAGCTTTCAGCAAACTTCTTCCATGGGTTTTCCATGCACTGTTTCAAGCCAAGGGAAATACGGCGTTTAGCCTGATCAACGTCCAGAACCATAACTTCGACTTCCTGACTGGTAGAAACGATTTTGCCCGGATGAACATTCTTTTTCGTCCAGCTCATTTCGGAAACATGAACCAAGCCCTCAACGCCTTCGTCGAGTTCAACGAACGCACCGTAATCGGTAATATTGGTTACATGACCGTTGAACTTAGTTCCGACGGGGAATCTTTCTTCCACTCCGGCCCAAGGATCATTATCAAGCTGCTTTACGCCCAAGCTGATACGTTGGGTATCGGGATTAAAGCGGATAATCTGAACTTTAATGGTCTGACCGATAGTAAGCACTTCGCTCGGGTGATTAATGCGCTTCCAAGAAATATCGGTAACATGGAGCAATCCGTCCACACCGCCCAAATCGATAAACGCACCGTAATCGGTAATATTTTTAACCACGCCGTCAAGAATCTGACCTTCGCTGAGGTTTTTAATCAGTTCAGAGCGCTGTTCGGCACGAGTTTCTTCCAGTACGGCACGACGGGAAACAACGATATTTCCTCTTGCCTTGTCCATTTTCAAAAGCTGGAAGGGCTGAGGAACACCAAGCAACGGAGAAATATCACGGATAGGTCTGATATCCACCTGCGAACCGGGCAAGAATGCAACGGCACCGTTCAAATCAACGGTAAATCCGCCCTTAACTCTGCCAAAGATTACGCCGTTTACTCTTTCGCCCTTATTCAAAGCGATTTCGAGTTCGTTCCAAGCTTCTTCTCTGCGAGCTTTTTCACGGGACAAGACAACCATACCGTCTTTGTCTTCATAGCGGTCGATGAACACATCGATTTCATCACCTACGTTCAAAGGATTGCTTCCGCATTCACGCAAAGCAATACGTCCTTCGGATTTAAGGCCGACGTCAATCAAAGCGTAATCATCGTCGATAGCAACGATTTTACCTTTAACCACGGAGCCTTCGAAACTTTTCTTTGCATCGAACATTTCGTCCAATAAAGATGCAAAATCTTCATTCATAGGAGGCATTTCCTCCATAATTTTTTCTTTAGCCATAAAAAATAAGTCCTTTACTTCATTTTGTCGCTTTCCGGCCAATCAGTTGTATCTGACGGTCTTGTACGTAACGCGACGACCAAGCATTGCTGCTGACGTACCACAAGACAGCTTTGCCACACCAAAATCCCGACCTTGAACTAAGACTCGATTCGCTCCTTTGCATAGGCGAGTGCCGCCGCAAAGACAGAATCAATATCCAAGGCAGAAGTGTCTATAATATAAGCATCTTCTGCCGGACGCATAGGGTTAACGGCACGGGATTTATCCCTTAAGTCGCGCGCCTCCATGTCGGCCAGGACGTCGTCGTATATAACCGAAAAACCTTTACTTAGCAACTCTTTGTATCGTCTTTCGGCACGAATTTTTGTTTCTGCGGTTATAAACAGTTTAACTTCGGCATCGGGGCAGATATTATTTCCGATATCTCTGCCGTCCAAAACTGCGCCTTTTGCGGGGGTTTTATCGGCGAAATAAGGGTTTTCGGCAAAGTTTCTTTGCACTTCAAACAAAGCCTTCCTGACTTTTGGTATAGCCGACACGACCGAAGCGGCTTTTCCGACCTTTTCAAGGCGAATATTTGGATTTGCGTTCAGCTCATAAAGGTTATTTTTAGTTAAGGAAAAAGCCGTTTTTTCTGCCGCCTCTTCATCTGCGGGGTCATATCCGGCCTCAAGCATCAGCCAAGCGACCGAACGATAAAGGCTTCCGGTATCCAGAAAGCCGAACCCGAAATGGTCGGCAAGCATTTTTGCGATGGTTCCTTTTCCGGCGGCACTCGGGCCGTCCACAGCGATAACCGGCATATTTCCTCCTTATCTGGCGTTTTTTAATGCGCCTATTTTTAGCCCATATTTATCCCGATACAAGTTTTTTCCTTTTATAGTCCAAAAGCCTTGGAAAACCTACATAAATAAAAATACCTTTGACAATGGCAATATACTGTGGCAAATGGCGCACCGAGCAACCTTTACAAAGGAGATGGTTTTATGTCTAACGATAAATGGGGAACGAAGAGAATATGTGCGTCATGCGGAGCCAAGTTTTACGACTTGAACCGTGAACCCATCAAATGTCCGAAGTGCGGAAAGGAGTTTGATGCGGAAGAGCTTTTGAAGCATTCATTTTCTGCCAAAGCAAAGAAGGCACGGAAGAATGTTCAGCAGCTTGACGACGATGATGAAATCAATCTTAGTGAAGAAGAGTTGATGTCTGATGATCTTAACGATGATGAAGATGAACTTAACATTATCGAAGATGCTTCTGACATTGGCGATGACTCTCACGACATGGCGGAAGTCATCAACAACATTGAAAAGGGCGACTTGCACGAATAGCCTTACAGCATAAAGCAGGTCTTGAATTATGGGAGGATAGGAATTAAACTGCCTCCCATAATTTTTAACCTTTTTATAAAGGCGTGACAAATATGCACCTACAGACATGGTATAAGGCTTTAGTTTTAGGATTTATCACCTCCGCCGGAATGATTTTCTCTGCAAATGCGAAGTGCGTAGTCGCAGACAAAGCGATATCCGAGGGACGCTTTGCCGATGCGATTTCTTATTACCAAATGTGCATTAACAACGGCGAAGCGGAAGCACCTTACAAGCTTGGCAGTTTGTATTATCAAGGCAAAGGCGGCAAAAAAGCCGACCGGAAAAGGGCTCGCAGCTTGTTTAAGACTGCGGCGGAAAGAGGTAACACTTCTGCCCAAGCTCTTCTTGGCGTAATGCTCATCAGCGGCGACGGCGGAGAAGTAAACCGTACCGAAGGCTACAAATGGCTTCTTCTTGCCAACGAAAAGCCGGAAAACAAGTGGTTTTACCTGCAAAATCCCGGAAACGAGACCAAAGTAAAGTCCTACCTTGAGCGTGCGGGCAAAAGCTTAACCAACGAAGAAAAAGCCAAAAGCAAACAGCTTGCCGCCGAATGGAAGACCAAAACCATTGCCGCCAATGCCAAAAAGATTTTTGCTTCCTCGGCATCGGAATACGAAAGTTTCATTAACCGCTATAACAGTGCCGGCCCTCTCCGCCGCGAAGCTATAGCCGACTTCACCGCCAAAGTACAAAACAAAGAATACCAACGATGAAAAAAGCTTTTATCCGCACCATGGGGTGCCAAATGAATGTTTATGATTCCTCTCGTATGATGGATATCTTACGCAACCTTGGGTACGAGGAAACCTCTGAATACACCGAAGCGGATTTAATTTTGGTCAACACCTGCCACATCAGGGAAAAGGCGTCCGAAAAAGTCTTTTCCGAACTTGGACGCTACGGGCAATTAAAAAAGCATCGTCCGGATTTAATCATTGTTGTTGCCGGCTGCGTAGTCCAAGCCGAAGGCGAAGAATTGCAGGAAAGAGCCACCTTTGTTGACATAGCCTTAGGCCCCCAGAATTATCATCACCTTCCTGAAAAGCTTGAACTAATCCGCCGGAAAACGAAGAAACAAGTTATCGAAGCGGACTTTCCCGCCCAAACCAAGTTTGACTTTCTACCCGCCCCCGGCAGGCAAGCCTACTCTGCTTATCTTGCGATACAGGAAGGTTGCGACCGTTTCTGCTCCTATTGTGTAGTTCCCTATACCCGTGGCGCAGAATATTCCCGCCCTGCCGCCGACATTATTCGGGAAGCCGAAGCCATGACCGAAGCGGGAGCAAAAGAAATCACCCTTTTGGGACAAAATGTAAACGCTTGGCACGGGATTGGCACGGACGGAAAGATATGGCGGTTGGAAGATTTAATCCCTCGTTTGGCAGAGCTTCCGAAACTTTTACGGATACGTTTTGTAACCTCTTATCCTTCGGACATGACGCAAGAACTTTTACAGTGTTTTGCCGATTATGAAAAGCTTATGCCTTATTTGCATCTGCCTGTGCAATCCGGTTCGGATAAAGTGTTAAAAGCCATGAACCGCCGTTATACTTCGGCAGAATATCTGGATATTGTTTACCGTTTAAAAGACATTTGTCCGGAAATTGCGCTTTCTTCGGACTTTATTGTCGGCTTCCCCGGAGAAGAAGACTCTGACTTTGCCCAAACCATGGATTTAGTGGAAAAAGTTGGCTTTGCCTCCTCTTTTTCATTTAAGTATAGCCCTCGCCCCGGCACTCCCGGAGCCGCCATGAAAGGTCAGATTCCCGAAAAGGTAAAAGCCGAACGTCTGGATATTCTCCAAGCCCTTTTGCAATCAGAGCAAAAAGCATTCAATCAGAACTGCATTGGCAAAATCCTTCCGGTTTTATTGGAGCATGAAGGCAAAAGCCAAGGACAGCTTTGCGGCCGCAGTCCTTATCTGCAAAACGTTAATTTGCCTGCGGATAAAAACCTTTTAGGCACAATCATTCCGGTAAAAATAACCAAATCCACCCTAAACAGCCTCAGCGGAGAAATCGCCCTTTAATCTTTCATAACCGGAAACGGAAAAGGCTGACGTTTTTGCCGGTTTTTATGCAAAGACTTGGCAATATGTAAAAGCAGTTGCTTGTCTTCCGGATACAGCTTGTTAAAAACAGTCAAAAAAGCACTCTCTTCTCGGCTCAGGTTCGTTAAACTTTTACCTTTGCAATCCGTCAAAAAGAAAAGCGGTGAAACCTCCAATGCTTCCGCAATCTGAAAAAATCGAGACATTCCTATGCGGTTACTGC
>JAFWAG010000043.1 GCA_017507765.1 Alphaproteobacteria bacterium
TCTTTTATTTTCTTTTTATAACTTAATACTTTTATACCAAAGATATAAACTTTCTTTCTGCCGTTAGGTTTCTTTACTTTTTCAAAGAAAAATCTTCTAATGCCTTGGATATCTTTTTGAATTTTTAAAAACCTAAGTTTTTTCAAATAATCTTGTTTATGCTGAGATGGTGGCAATTCTTTTAAGTATTTATACCATTCTTTAAAATTAACTGCTTCGTAAGTTTTCCATGGTTTTTTGATACTAGTCAAATGCAAAATTATGGGATTTTTCAAAATATCTTCTACTTCTTTAAGCGACAGATGATAGAAATCAGCAATTTCTTGTTCGGAGTAGTTTAAATTGGCTTGCATCAGATTATATTTGGGACTAAGCCATATTACCTTTTCGGCAAATGTTTGATTTAAAGTATCTTGATCCATAAAATGCTTAAAAGTATCATTATTTTTATTAGCCAAGAGTTTGGCTGAAATATTATCTGAACGCATTTTTTCTAGGTTAAGCAACATCATTCCAGAGTTAAAATACTTTTCATGCCCTAGCTTTATATGGTGTTTCTCCCGCACCATTCCCGCCATATCAGCAACAACTGCGGCATAAACGTTGGATATATCGGTATTAAACAAGTCAGACAAATCTTGTTGGATAAGCATATCCCCATCCAAATAAAGTAATTTATTCAAACGGGGGGGGGGAAAATAGATTGGGAAGAGAAAACTTTAATAGGGCTGCTTTAGATACCCACGGATGGGTCGTATCAATTTTTTCATACTCATTTTCTATGTTTAAAACAGTTAAATTAGTATTTTCTCCTTTGAGATTTTGAAAGTCAGAAACGGTTTGTTCTTTTAACCCTGTTCCAATCACATAAATATCCAAAGAAGAGGTATCTGCTTTATTCATAATTACAGATTTTATGGCCGTCATTGTCGGCAGAACATAGCCTTCATCGGTTATAAAGCATATACTTAAACAATTCATTTCTTACTTCTCAACATCTTTGGAAGGGTAATTTTAACATATACACATTTTTCAAAAAGACAAGTTAGCATTTATAAAAGCCCTTACAGAAAAATTACTTCTTTATATTTTATGGCTATTCGTATTGGCGGGTGGCGGTTTGGATACGGGCGTAATCTTTGACTATTCCATCGTTTTCGTTTTGCCATTTTTGAAAGTCGGCAAGATAGCTATGGAAATAAGGCAGATAAATATCATAATTGCGTTTTTCCGCCGCCAGAACGTTTAAAAAGTCCATGGAAGCACTAACACAATAAAAAATTACTCTTAACTGCCCTTGCCTATCCATTTTTAGGCCGGAAGCTTTGCCAAGAAAGACATAATCTGCCGGATAGAAATGATATAAATCCTCATAAGGGTCCGTATAACCGGCAAGTCCGAAGTCTATCAATCCGGTAATAGTTTTACTTTTACGGTCATACATTATGTTTTCAAGGAAAATATCGCCTTGTGAAAAAACACTTACAAACGGAGTATCTTTAAACACTCCTTCGTAGGCGGCAAACAAATCAAGCAGGAGTTTATTTTCCGGCGCAGAAAGCTCTTTCTTGATAAGGTCGGTGTAGTTATCCCTTACGAATTGCAAGCGGTTTTCCACGGTTGCTTTGGGAAAATACGGGTTATTTACCTCTACAGAGTGGATTTGCCGTACGGTTTAACCTATTTGCACGAGTAAGCTTTCTTGTTCTTCTTTCGGTAAGAGAGGAAAACCCTTTTCGCCGATTATTTCACCGGGGATTATACTCTCACAAACAAACGGGAGACCGTTTGGCAAATGGCCATGACTGATAAGTTCTGGTATCTTTAAGCCCTGCCCTTTTAATGAAGCCAAGGCTTGGATTTCTTTTTGAACGGCGGAGGCAAAACTCTCTTTATGAGGAAACTTTATGAGCATTTCCTCGTTTACAATGTAGCTTTGGCAAGTAAAACCTGAGCCAGCCGCTCTTAAGCCGGCAATGTTTATATCCGGCAGAGCTTCGGTAAGCCAGTGTTTAATCTCCTGTAAATTATCCGTCATATATTACTTTACAATCCTTTTCCGGCAGAAATAATTAACCGGCACGAAACAAATCAAGTTGGCAAAAGTACCTACTACCACGGCGTCCAAGCCAAAAATTACCCCGCTTTTATTATAGACAAAGGCAATGATAATCACCGATGCTCCGGCAATAGCTCCCGCCACGAAAGCGGACTTACAGACCTTTTTCCCAAGCAGAACCGCAACCAACGGAACGAGCATAACCGGAGACCAGAAATTATAGGCAAAGCGCAAGATATCCAATACGTTGCTTATCTTTAAAGCCAAGAAAACTGCACCGCCGCCAATAAGCAAAGTGGTTGCCTGAATAAGCCACAAATCCTTTGCCGGAGTATTCGGGAAAATAATATTACGCTTTAATATCGGCTTTAAGACGTCTTCGATAAAGCATACCGATGAAGCATTCAAGAAAGAGTCCGCCGAAGACATCACAATGGAAATAATTGCGGCACAGGTAAGGCCTTTAATCACCGGAGGAAGCACCGTCTGCACCACATTCGGCATGGCAAGGTTGCTCGGCAAGTCGGGATTTAAGGCTAAGGCTACCAAACCGATAAGGCCGCTGATTAAAAAGAACGGAATGGAAAGAAAGCCGCTCCACAACGTTCCTTTTCTGGTTTCCTTGGGAGACTTAGCAATTAAAAGTCTTTGAACATACGGAGGGACTAAGGTCTCACCGATTAAGAAGGATAAAAACAGGCTTATCCACATCAAAGGCGTAAAGTCATTGCCGGTAATCTGTAAAAACTCGGACGGAACTTTTTCCGCCATGGCTGAGAAACCGCCTAAAGCACACAAACCAAGGACTAAAGTCAAAGGAATAAAGACTACCAGCATGACAAACTGGATAACATCGGTAAGGACAACCGAACTTATCCCCCCAAAAGCGGTATAAATAATAACAATTCCGCAACCAATAAAGACGCCTTGCATAAAGGTAAGCGGGGTAAACAATTCAAAAACTGCGCCGATAGCTCCGATTTGTGCACCAAGGATACCCATACATACCAATACGCCCAACACTCCGGCAACTATCCGAGCCGAAGGGCCGTATTGTTTCTCCATAATATCGCCCGTAGAAATACAGCGGCGAAACTTACCCATACGAGGCGCAATAAAAAGACCTACCAAGATAAGCATAAGCGAAAAGCCCCATAAAGCCGTCGCCGGACCTATGCCGTTTTGGAACACAGTATCCGCATTACCGAAGGAAAAGCCTCCGCCTATGAACGACGCCGAAAGCGTAGCAAAAAGAACGACAGCCGAATATGAACGATGGGCGACCGCATACTCTTTGATATTTTTTACATATCGGCCTGCCCACAGTCCTAAAACAAAAATAAAAACCAAGTAAACTGCAATAATGGAGGAATCAATAAAAGACATTTTTCACCTTCGCCGATTTTAATTCTTGAAGCCGGAGTTTTTATAGCATAGCTTTTTTCTTATGCAAAAAGAAAACACTCATAATTGGCGTGATTTACTTGCCAAAGCAGAAGAAACCGGAGAGTTAAATCACTCCGAACTGCTTTCCTTGCTTCTTTGCGATGCTGCGAATAAAGAGATTTTTGCCGTAGCGGACAGAGTAAGAGAGAAATATGTCGGCAATGAAGTGCATTTGCGTGCCTTGATAGAGTTTTCCAACTATTGCAAAAACAATTGCCTTTACTGCGGAATCCGACGGGGAAATCTGCACGCCAAGCGTTACCGACTATCACCGGAACAAATTATTGCTCTGGCGCAAAAAGCCAAAGAATGCGGTTATCAAACTATCGTCCTACAATCCGGAGAAGATGCTTATTACGATATCGCAAAGATGCAGATAATTATCAAAGAGATAAAAAAGTTTTCCGTAGCGGTAACTTTAAGTATCGGAGAGAAAACTGCCGAAGAATATCAGGCATACAAAGAAGCCGGAGCAGACCGCTTTTTGCTGCGCATAGAAACTACCGATAAAGAATTATATCATCGCTTAGACCCCAATATGTCTTGGGAGCAAAGAAGGAAATGCCTAACATATTTAAAAGATGCCGGATATGAAGTCGGCACCGGTTCCTTAATCGGCTTACCCAAGCAAACAAGGGAATCTTTGGCGGACGACATTCTTTTCTTTAAAGAAATAGGCGCAGATATGATAGGTATCGGTCCCTTTATTCCTCACCCCGATACCCCTTTGGCAAAGGAAGCAGGAGGAAGCTTTGAGCTTGCTTTAAAAGTTATGGCTTTAACCCGTATTTTATTGAAAGATATAAATATTCCCGCAACTACGGCCATGGAAGCTCTGGATCCAAACGGGAAAATACTCGCCTTGCAAAGCGGAGCCAACGTGATAATGCCAAACTTGACTGACGGAGAATATGGAAAGCTTTATGACCTTTATCCGGGGAAACACTCGGATACTTCTGCGCCGGAAAAATATCGTCAAGAACTGCAAAAACAGCTACAGAAAATAGGTAGAAGTATCGCAAGCGGCCAAGGTTTTCACGGGGAGTTTAGAAAAAACTTGCAAAAAACATAAAAAACTGTTGAAAGATTGCTTTCATAATCTTATAGTGGCAAGTCCTTTGTCGGAGCGTAGCGCAGTCTGGTAGCGCATTTGCATGGGGTGCAAAGGGTCGTAGGTTCAAATCCTATCGCTCCGACCATAAAATGAAAAACCTGCCTTTATGGCGGGCTTTTTTATTTTATTAATTGCGCAACGTGATTATATAAAAGGTAAATAATGTGGGGAAAAAGTAATATAGCCGTAAATAAAAGACCAAATTATGACAAGCTTGCTAAATATGGGTTTAGCAAGCAAGGTGAGCAGTATGTCTTTTCGGTGAATATTATGGACGGGGATTTCCGGCTGATTATTTATGCTTCGTACAAGGAAACAACCTTTAAAATTATCGACAACTCTACCGAAGAAGAATATCGCCTTGTTTATATCTCTGATGCGGTCGGTTCTTTTATCGGAACGGTGCGTTCTGCCTCTGAAGAAGTAATAAATGATGTCATAGATAAATGCTATGATGCCCATATTTTCAAAAGCCCTTATACAAAACAAGTTATTGAATATGTCGAAAATAAATACGGAGCAAAAGCAGAATACCTGTGGGAAAAGACTCCAAACAATGCTATTTTCCGAGACCCAAAAAGTAAAAAATGGTATCTTGCCTTATTGACTATCGCCAAAAGAAAAATCGGCATTGATGAAGATGGCTATATAGAAATAATTGATTTAAAAGAAACGCCGGAAAATATAGAACGGCTTGTGGACGGCATAAACTACCTTGCTGGATACCATATGAATAAAAAGCATTGGTATACTATGAAATTAGACGGCTCTGTACCAATAAAAGAAATATATAAGCGTATAGATAAAAGCTTTGAGTTATTATTTAAATAACAATTATTTTTCTGCCCATATACATATTAGGTCTAGCTTCAATTATGTTTTTTTTCCTTTATTCTGATTAAACAAGCTAAAAAAACAAAACCGGAGGCTTTGATTATGATTGTATTTTTTGATGTTGATGAAATTACCTATAACTACATTAAAGAACGGGAAATATGCGATTCCGATGCCTGCATATTTGAGCATAATGTCAGCTCTGTATCTGATGCCGATTATCAAAAGATTAAAGATGCAGATATAATCTCTGTCTTTATCCATTCAAACTTTAATAAAGAAGTTTTGCAAAAGTTTCCCAAGCTTAAATTGATTACGACCCGTTCGACCGGAGTCAATCATATAGACACGGAATACTGCAAACAGCACGGAATAGTCGTAGAAAACGTGCCAAGGTATGGGGAAGCAACCGTTGCAGAGTTTGCTTTGGGTATGTGCCTGAACCTTACCCGCAAAGTAAATATCGCCTATAACGACTTAAAAAACGGGATTTGCGATATTGATAGGTATATGGGAAAGGATTTGTATCAAAGTACTTTGGGTGTAATCGGAACCGGAGCCATCGGTCGGCATACAATAAAAATAGCCTCCGGACTTGGTATGAAAATCCTTGCTTATGACTTGTATCCGAACAAGGATTTAACTGATGTTGAATATGTTTCCTTGGACGAGATTTATGAAAAATCAGACTTTATTACTTTGCATTGCCCCTTGACCAAAGATAATTACCATATGTTAGACAGTGTAGCGTTTGAGAAAATGAAAAAAGGTGTGATTATCATCAA
>JAFWAG010000044.1 GCA_017507765.1 Alphaproteobacteria bacterium
ACCTACTCCTTTACAACCGGCAGCAGTACCTCCACCTCCGCAATTATTTCCGCCGCCGCCATTGCTGGCAGCTCCACCGCCGGCAACCATTATACGATATTTATCCCGAAGGTAATTATTCGCATGCGTACCGGAAGCCATAGGAGTGATAGTTTGCCAATCAAGTCCATAACGTATTTCTGTTGCTGAGCTACCTTGTCCGACAATAATAAAGAATTGCGGTGTACTATCCGTCCTGAATATTCCCCAAGTATATCCACCTTTTCCGCCGCCATACGCATCAAAGCGATATTTTCCCGGACGAGGCAAAGTGTAAGTATAGGTTGCTCCGGAAGTAAAATCACGAATAGACGTCCACGCCGGACTTTTGCTCATATCGCAGTGCGAAGTTTGAGCTTCATTCCAATATACCGTGTAATTGCCGCGTGCCGGAGCAACCTTTCCTAAGTTTGCATAGGCAGTTTTGATATCATTGCATATTGGCTCAATTTCCCTCCCCATAAGCGAACAGGTACGGGTTTCGTTTTCGGTATAACAAGCATAAATAATTTCATCTTCGGTATAGCCTTTATTCGTACCGGACGGGAAATAACACGTTTCTTTCACATAATTTCCCACGCCTTTGGAAAGGCGGTATTCCATAACTTCCGAAGGCGGTATTTGTCCCGCAAGCATATAGGTATTTGCCACCGCTTGGCAGGTATCGTTCAGCTTCGGCACATTGTTCCAAGCCTTTAAACAATACTCCTCATACCCTTCCGCTCCGGCGTTGCACTTTTCAATTATCCGCAGGTTTCTTTCATTGGCAGTTTCCCATGACGTCAGACAATCGCCTTGAATACAGAAGGCATCAGCATTTATTTTCGTAAAGTTATGGGCTTCAATCTCTGCAAAGATTTCTTCCATATCTAAAACGGGAGTGTTGTCTTCTTCGTCATAGCTAGTCGTTACTACCGGTATTCCTTTAGGTAATCCCGAAAAACCGTAGCTGGAAATATTTTCTGCCCAAATGCCGTTAATGCCCCAAGCCTTGATTGCATCTTGCGCCGAATATATACCTGCCGACACGCCCAATAATGAAGCAACCTTTGCCGCTTTTATATCGCTGCCGCCGTTCGTGGCAGCTATCATTGCGCTTACTTCCCCGCTTGCATCTTTGCGAATGCCTATCTGATAGCCGGTTATGTCTATTCCTATATCCGCAGGATTAAGTACACTCGTGCCGACCGAAAGCGTATCCTTATTCGCTTCGATGTAATCGGAAACCGTGTTTCTAAGCAAAAGCATCGTGTTTGCTTCGTTGATATTGTCTATGTCTTCACGGCGGTCGGAAACGTGTTTATATAAAATAGGCGTCAGAGTAGCTATCAATCCAAGCATAACGATAGCTTCAACGGTTATGCTTCCTTTTTGCGTACGGTTCATCAATTCCCTCCCAAACTAATGACTGGGAGTTCGAAATCCGTATAGAGAAACGGTGTAAAGTATTAGATAGGTATTCCTTTACCTCCCAGCCTAAAGCTAAGAGGGATTTTCTCTATAAGGGGTTTCGACACCCCGGTCAGCTTTTATAAAACTAAACCGAGGTCGAATATATCAGTTAAAAGCAAAAAGACAAACAAAAAACCGCTTTTGCACCGTTGCTTACGGAAGCAACGGAGACCATGCCGGATCCGAAGCATCTGTCGGAGTATCAATCATACGTTCGTTATATCCGGTTATATCTACGGTATATATTTTGGTTTTTCCGGGCTTACCTGCCTGCGGAGCATCTTGACGGAAATACATCAGCACTCGCCCGTTGGGCGCCCAAGTCGGAGCCTCGACCAAATATCCGGAAGCCAGTTGGCGTTCTCCGGTACCGTCAGGGAACATTATCCCGATATAAAAATTGCCGTCTGCGATTTTGGTAAAGGCGATATAATCCCCTCTGGGAGACCATACCGGCGTAGCATACTTACCGTTACCGAAGCTTATTCTTTTCACGTCCGAACCGTCTGCCTTCATCACATACAGCTGCGGAGTTCCGCTGCGGTCAGAGTTAAAGGTTATATACTTACCATCCGGAGAAAAGCTCGGCGACGTATCAATAGCAGGGTGATTGGTAAGCTTTACTTTCTTTTTGGTTGCCAAATCCATTTTATAGATTTCACTGTTTCCGTTTAACGCCATACTCATAATCACGCTTTTGCTGTCCGGAGAAAAGCGGGGAGCAAATGTCATTCCCGGAAAATTACCCACCAATTCCTGCTTACCGGTTTCCATATCAAAGATATAAACTCTCGGCTTATTTTTATAATAAGAAAGATAAGTTATTTTCTGCATATTCGGAGAAAATCTTGGAGTTAAAATCATATCCGCTCCGTCCGTCAGTATCCGGATATTTTCTCCGTCCTGATCCATAACGGCCAAGCGTTTTACTCTTTTAACCTGATTTCCGGTTTCGGCGATATATACCACACGGGTATCAAAGTATCCGGCTTCACCAGTAATGCGTTTATATACGGAATCTGCGATTATATGAGCAATCCTGCGCCAATTATCGGCTTTAGTTGTCATATTTTTGCCTTCCATTTGGGTTTCCGCCAACACGTCCCACAAACGGAAAGAAACTTTGACCTTGCCGTCGTTTTGCTGTTCCACCGCCCCTTGGATTAAGGCTTGGGCATTGATTGCCTGCCAATCGTTAAACTTTGGACGAGAGTCAACCGAAGTAAACTTTTGAATAAAGCCGTTTTGGTTCATAATTTCAAACAAGCCAGAGCGTTCCAAGTCAGCCATAATTACTCTGGTTATATCTTCGGCAACGCCTTTAACCTCTTTATCCGAAGCAAGAAAAGTAGGAATTGCAATCGGCATCGGATCGGACTTAGCTCCGGAAACATCAATACGCAATTCAGCCTTTGCCTGACTTACCATTGCCAAAGAAACCAACAACATCAGTATTATTTTTCGCATTTACTTAACTCCGCCGTCCAAAGGATTAAAATAAAGCCTCATATTCTGCCATAAAGAATATTTATCAGGGTGTCGTTTTGCCAGCAAGACAAAAGGTGATTCTTCGCCCATATTTCCGCAAATCAGCACCGCCCGCCGAGCGCTTTCGGCGACCGAGCGAAAAGCCTCGTCATGATTATAGCGGTAATTATCCATAATTTTCACCGTGTTAACCGCTCCTTCCGGAGACAATCCCGCCGACACTTCCACAATCATATCGGCAATTCCCTTTACTCCGGGGTCAAGGTTCCAACACGAACGAAGCTTTGCCGCCAAAGCGTCTTTCTCGCTTATCGTCAAATCCTGCATATACGAGCCTTCCTGCCCTCCGGCAATACCTTTATTCTTATCTTCGGGGGTTTCCGGCGGCGTTTCTTTTTCCAGATTTTCTTTAATCTTTTCCACCGAAGCCAAAAGGTTCTTAATTCCGTTATCTTTGGGAGCCTCTGTCTTCTTTGGCTTAGGCTCTGGCTTTTTCTTTGTTTCCGGCTCTTTCTTAGCTTCTTCCAACTTAACATCGGCGGGCTTTTCCGGTGTTTTTTCCTTTTTCAGTTCCGGCTTTGGCGTTTCCTTTACCTTCACCACCTTGGTTTCATTCTTTTTCACCGGATTTTCTTTGGTGGTTTTCTTTGTTCTTTGCTTAGGCAGATTTGTCATTTCAGAGATTTTAATCTGCGAAAGGTCAACGATAATCGGAGCATCTTCCGGCAGAGGTCTGGGCGACGAAAACCACATCGGCAAATCCACCAAGATTGCCACAACTACTGCAATATGCAGCGCCACCGATGCAAGCAAAGGCTTTTTCACTTTACTTTTTCACCACCTTTTTCGGGTCGGTTTTCAATCCGACCTTTGTAAATCCAGCCGCTTTAATCATGGCCATAAGCTCTATGACCTGACCATAGGAAACTTTAGTATCTGCGCTTATAATAATCCTCATTTCCGGATTATTGGCAGTTACCGCTTTGATTTTAGGGATTACCTCGCCTTTTTTATACGTCTTATCTCCGATATAGATTTTTCCTTTGGCATTTATGCTTATATCCAAAGACTTATCACTTCCTTGGATAACTTTGCCGTCACCTTTTGGCAAATCAAGCGTAATACCCGAAGTCAGCAACGGAGCCGTAACCATAAAGATAATCAACAGCACCAACATAACGTCGACCATAGGCGTAACGTTTATATCGCTCATCACCCTTTTGCGGGAACGGATTGAACTTCGGCGGTTGAAAGATATAGCCATATCAGTTTAATTCCCTTTTGCTTTCACGGTTTTCATATCTATTTGCCTTGACATTATTGCAGCGAACTCTCCGGCGAAGTTTTCCAGTCTCACGGCGATTTTATCAATATCACTGGAAAGTTTATTATACGCAATAACCGCCGGAATAGCCGCCACCAACCCCAAAGCGGTAGCGAACAAAGCTTCGGCAATTCCGGGAGCCACCACCGCCAAGCTTGTATTATTGCTTAAGCCGATAGCATGAAAGCTGTTCATAATTCCCCACACCGTTCCGAACAAGCCGACAAACGGAGCAACCGCACCTGTCGAAGCCAGAAAAGTCATACGGGTTTCCATTTTTCCGATTTCTCTGTCCAGAGTAATTTTCATTACTCTTTCAATTCTTTGTTGCAATCCCATAACATGAGTTCCGTTTTCCACCACAAAACCGGAAGTTTTCCATTCTTTTGTTGCGGCAGAAAATATCACTGCCATAGGATTTTTTCGGTCATCTTTGACTTCTGCATACAATTTTTCCAAAGGCATTCCCGACCAGAACTTATCTTCAAACTTCCGCATTCCGGCACGGATACGACGAAAGCAAATCACTTTTTCAATAATGATTGCCCAAGACCATACCGACGCACTCAACAAAGCCAAAATAACCAACTTAACGATTAAATCCGCCTGCCAGAACAGCGCCCACATAGAAAGGTTAGCTCCGCCGGAAATAGCGTTTATAGCCTCGGTTTCCATAATTATTCCTCCGTTTTCAGATATTCTTTTAATTCTTCTTTCAGCTGCGGATTAAAGCGCAAAGGACGCCCCGAAGATACATCTACCGCCGCAACTTGAACTTTCACTTTTGCCAAAAGTTCTTCGCCTCGTTTAATTTCCTGCCCAAACAGAGCCGAAGCCGCTCCCAGTTTCAAGACATTGGAATATATTACCAATTCATCATCAAGCTTAGCCGGCCGCACAAAATCAACCTCACAGCGGCAAACGACAAAGACCTCTCCCTTTGCCATCATAGCCTGATTTGTGTAATCGGGAGACAAAGTTAACAAAGCCTGCGTTCTGGCTTCTTCGGCAAAGGCGAGATAGTTGGCATGATATACGACTCCGCCAGCATCTGTATCCCGAAAATAAACCCGTCTGTAATAAGTAAAAGTTTTCATTATTCTTGAACCCCTGAGAACAAATCCGGCATATCGTTTATTTTTGGTGCGGCAATTCCCAAATGCTTATATCCGGCGGCGGACAGCATTCTCCCTCTGGGGGTTCTTTGCACCAAGCCAAGCTGCATTAAAAACGGCTCAATAACTTCTTCGATAGTATCTCTTTCTTCTGACAAAGCTGCCGACAAAGTATCCGCTCCGACCGGCCCTCCGGCATACTTTTCCACGATACAGCAAAGATAACGCCTATCCATAGAATCCAAACCTTTATCGTCCACGTCCAAGCGCCGCAAAGCCAAATCGGCAATCTTCTTATCAATAGCTTCGGCTTTTGCCACCAACGCAAAGTCCCGCACTCTTTTTAACAAGCGTCCGGCAACTCTGGGAGTTCCTCTTGCCCGCATGGCAATTTCTTTTGCCCCGTCTTCGGTTATCGGCATATTAAGCAGAGCTGCCCCACGGGAAACGATTTTTTCCAAATCTTCCGGCTCATAAAAATCCAAGTGCAAAGGAATACCGAACCTATCCCGCAAAGGTGTCGTCAAAAGTCCCGAACGGGTAGTCGCCCCGACCAAAGTAAAGGGCTGTAAATCAATCCGCACCGAACGAGCCGCCGGACCTTCTCCGATAATCAAATCCAGTTGGAAATCTTCCATAGCGGAATAAAGCACTTCTTCTATAGCGGGATTCAAGCGGTGTATTTCATCAATAAAAAGGACGTCTCTGGCCTCCAGATTAGTCAAGATTGCCGCCAAATCACCGGCTTTGGCAATCATCGGACCGGAAGTAGCTCGGAAATTAACTCCCAATTCCCGGGAAATAATCTGCGCCAGCGTAGTTTTTCCCAAGCCGGGAGGACCAAACAACAGCACATGGTCCATAGCGTCCTGCCGGCATTTTGCTGCCTTTATAAACACATCGATATTAGCTTTAACTTTTTCCTGCCCTATAAAGTCTGTAAGCGATAAAGGACGCAAAGAAGAAGTTTCTTCTTTGTCTTCGTTTTGGAATTGCGGAGCAACGACTCGTTCTTCTTTCATTTAGCAAACTCCTTTAAAGCCTCTTTGATAAGAGCCTGCACCGAAGCATCTGCCCCCAAAGCCGCCGCCGCTTTGTTGACCGCCATAAGTGCGTCCATTTTCTGATACCCGAGGTTAGCCAAAGCCGACACCGCATCTTTTGCCGCCGAATGGGCCTCTGCGCTTTCCAAAGCAGAGGAAAAATCACCGCCGACAGAAGATACCGGACTTAAACCAACCCCCATTTTTCCTTTTAATTCGGTAATCAACCTTGCGGCAAGCTTTGCGCCCACTCCGCCGGCTCTGGTCAAAGACTTAGCATCGCCGGAACCGATGGCAAGCTCTAAACTATCCGGAGAAAAAGTCGATAAAATAGCAAAGGCTACTTTTGCTCCGACTCCCTGCACGGAAGTAAGAATATTAAAACACGCTTTTTCGGTTTCATCGGCAAACCCGTAAAGGGTTATGGCGTCTTCCCTTACTGCGGTTTCAATAAACAGCATAGCTTCTTCGCCTCTTCCCGGCATTTTGCTTAAAGTTCGGGAAGAACAAAAAACCAGATATCCGACTCCGCCGACATTTATAATCAAAAAGCCGTTATCCAGAGTATCAATTTTACCATACAATTTTGCAATCATGACAGGTTCCTTATCACCGAAGAACGCATATACCCATGGCACATAGCAATAGCCAAAGCATCAGCCGCATCAGGACCGATTTTATAACTCTGTACTCCTTTTAGCATAGTATGAACCATCATATCCACCTGTCTTTTTTCCGCATGACCGGAACCGACCACCATTTTCTTAATTTGGTTAGGCGCATATTCAAAAACAGGGATTTTTTGCAAAGCCGGCACAAGAATTACGGCTCCTCGAGCCTGCCCAAGCTTCAAAGTAGAGTTAGGATTTTTATTAACGAAGGTTTCTTCGATTGCGGCTTCCGAAGGATTAAACTCTGCCACCACCGCAGAAACCCCTTCATACAATTCCGCAAGCCGTTCGGAAAGCTGTTTTTCCGTCGATGAATGGATAATTCCTGCCGCAACAAAAGAAAAAGACGCACCGGAGCAGTCAATAACACCCCATCCGGTATTTTGCAGTCCGGGGTCAATTCCCAATATTCGGCAAGATTTTATCCCCACATCTTTTCCGTTTTATCCGTTAAGCTTAGCCATAATTTCATCAGATATGTCAGAGTTTTCAAATACTCTTTGGACATCATCGTCATCATTAAAAGCTTCCAGCATATTCATCAACTTGCGAGCATTATCTTCATCAACCGGAACGGTATTCAAAGCCTTCCAGTCAAAGCGAGCGGCAATAGGGTCTTTAAACTTTGCTTCCAAAGCTTCCCGCACGGCTGCCAAATCATCGGGGGCGCAGATAACGCTGTGTCCTTCTTCTTCATCGGAAACCACATCATTTGCACCGGCGTCCAAAGCGGCTTCAAACATTTCATCGACCGAAGCGATTTCAAACGGATATTGGATTAAGCCAATTCTTTCAAAGTTAAAGGATACGGAGTTGGTTTCGCCCAAAGCCCCGCCATTTTTGCTAAAAATAGAGCGGACAACCGGAGCCGTACGATTACGGTTATCGGTCAAAGCCTCAACAATAACGGCTACTCCACCGGGACCATATCCTTCGTAACGGACTTCTTCATAAACTGTATCATCAGCACCGGGAGTACCCTTTTTAATTGCTCTTTCAATATTGTCTTTCGGCATATTCTGCGCTCTTGCCGCCGCAATCGCCGTTCTCAGGCGAGGGTTCATATCCGGATCGGGAAGTCCGCTTTTTGCGGCAACGGTTATTTCTCTTGCCAGCTTAGCAAAAGCTTTTGCCCGTTCTCTGTCCTGCGCTCCCTTACGGTGCATAATATTTTTAAATTGTGAATGGCCTGCCATTTCTACCTACCTTTTATTTATTTTTGTTTAAATCGTGAATGTTTTTAGCACATCGGCACTGCGGACGCAAGCCGTCCACCTATTCTTACCGGCTCTATTTTTGTTGCCAAACCCGTATAATCATCAGTTTCGACATAAACCCCGCAAATAGTCGGCTCACCTTCCGCCGGAGAAAGATGCTCACTGCGTATTCTGTCCGTAAAGCGCAAAACCGCTTCCGGAGCTTTCATACCCAGTACGGAATGATAATCTCCGCACATTCCGGCATCGGTAATATATGCCGTTCCGTTATCCAGAATCATGGCATCTGCCGTCGGCACATGAGTATGCGTTCCGAACACCAAAGACACTTTACCGTCGCAAAAATGTCCCATTGCCATTTTTTCACTGGTTGCTTCGGCATGGAAATCCAAGACTATTGCTTGATATCCTTGGGTTAAAATATGTTGTTCCAACCATTTTTGCATATAGGAAAAGGGATTATCCAAAGGGTCAATAAACAATGTTCCCATCAACTGGATAACCGCCGCCTTTCTTCCGTCTTGCAAAGTTACCTCGCAAAAGCCGTTTCCGGGAGTATGCTCTGGATAATTTGCCGGCCGGATAAGGCGAGGCTCAACCGCAATAAAAGAAACAATGTCTCTTTTATCCCAAGTATGGTTTCCCATGGTCAGAACATCGACTCCCGCCGCAAAAAACGCCTTACACATATCTTCGGTTATCCCAAAACCGTGAGCGGCATTTTCCGCATTCAGAACCACTAAATCCAAGCCGAGTTTTTGGCGCAGTTCGGGTATTTTCTCTATCAGCATTTTGCGGGCTTTTTTCCCAACTACATCTCCGCACGCAAGGATTTTCATATTTTTCTGCCTTTCGTGAAAGACTACTGCGTTTCGTCTTTGTAAACCAAAACCGGATTCCGCGCCGCCGTTGTTTCATCAAGCCTGCGCCGGAAAGCATTTACAGGAGCCGCCGTTAATTCCTCGGCCTTTCCTTCTTTGGCTTTGGCAACGATTGAGCGCACCGCCGCCACGAACTCGTCCAAAGTCCGTTTGCTTTCGGTTTCTGTCGGCTCTATCAGCATTGCGCCATGAACAATCAGCGGGAAATAAATTGTCATTGGGTGGAAGCCTGCATCAATCAGATTCTTGGCAATATCCAGAGTAGTAACTCCGGTTCCTTCCAAAGATGAATCGTCAAACAAGACTTCATGCATACAAGTTCCGGGATATGGCAGATGTAAAATATCCTGCAATTTAACCCGCACATAGTTTGCGTTTAACACTGCATCTTCCGCCGCTTGGCGCAAACCGGGAAGCCCCATAGCCAATATATAAGCCAACGCCCGAATTAACACCGCAAACTGCCCGTTAAACGCCCGCATACGTCCGAAAGAATGAACCGAGCCGTCATTAGCCTCTATCAAGCGGTAAGTATCACCGTCTTTTTCCACCCAAGGCAAAGGCATAAACGGAGCAAGCTCGGCATTAAAGACAACCGGACCGGCTCCCGGACCACCGCCTCCGTGCGGAGTGGAAAAAGTTTTATGGACATTTATATGCATAGCATCAACGCCCAAATCGGCAGGCTTAACATGACCCATAATTGCATTAAAGTTTGCACCGTCCATATAGAAGAAAGCTCCGGCTTCATGAACCATATCAGCCATCTTTAATATATCCCGTTCAAACAAACCGCAGGTATTCGGGTTTGTCAGCATAAAGGCAGCCACATTCTTTTCGCCATGGACAAGGCGTTTTTGCAAAGCGGCAATATCAACCAAACCTTCGGCATTTACCGGTATGGTCTCAATTCTGTATCCGCACATAGCCGCCGTTGCCGGATTTGTTCCGTGCGCCGACTCCGGAACCAGTACAACTTCCCTGGCATCTCCACGATGCGTCAAAGCCGCCCTGATAGTCATCATACCGCACAATTCGCCGTGCGCACCCGCCGCCGGAGAAAAAGCAACCGCCTTCATTCCGGTAAGCTCTGCCAACAATTCATTCAAGATGTAAATAGCTTCCAAAGCTCCCTGCACCGTGTTTTGCGGTTGGAACGGGTGGATTTCGGAAAATCCGGATAAAGCAGCCATTTTTTCATTCAAGCGAGGATTGTATTTCATTGTACAAGAGCCCAAAGGATAAAAAGCGGAATCCACACTGATATTCATTTGCGACAAACGGGTATAATGGCGCATAGCTTCCGGCTCAGACAAACCTGGCAAGCCGATTTTTTTCGTTCGGCGGCAAGAGCCGAGGCATTCTTCCGCATCTGGCTGAGGCGGAAAATCAACCGCCGTTTTATCGTCCGAGCCTATTTCAAACAACAAAGGTTCTTCAGCAATCATTTTTTCAGCTCCTCCTGCAAATGCAAGGCTTCTTCGGTATTATTTGTTTCCGTTCTGGCGACCAACAGCAAATCTTCTTTATCTGGATAGAACCGAGACACCGGAACCCCGCCCAACATCTTATGACCTGCCATTTTTTCCACCAAAGCAGCAGCCGACCTATCCAATTTTAAAGTAAGCTCGTTAAAGAAGGTCTTGTTAAGCACTGTAACTCCGGGGATTTTTGCCACCTCAGACGCCAAGCGTGAAGTTCTGGCATGATTAGATTCCGCCAGTTTCGTAAAGCCCTTTTCGCCAAGCATCGCCAAATGCATGGAAAAAGCCACTGCCATAAGTCCGGCATTGGTACATATATTTGATGTAGCTTTTTCTCTGCGAATATGCTGTTCTCTGGTTGCCATAGTCAACACAAAGCCACGTTTTCCGTCGGCATCTTTGGTTTCCCCGACCAAGCGTCCGGGCATATTGCGAACAAGCTCTTTTCTGGTTGCAAACAAACCAAGCCCCGGCCCGCCGAAATTAAGATGCGACGCCAATCCCATACCTTCACCGACGGCTATATCCGCGCCCATATCACCGGGAGACTTTAATATCCCCAGAGCCAAAGGCTCCATAACCACAACGACCAGTAAAGCACCTTTGGCGTGGCAGGCTTCCGCCAAAGCGGAATAATCGTTTACATGCCCGAAAAAGCTTGGATATTGCACAATAACACAAGCCTCGTCCCCAACCGGTTCAATAGCTTCGGTATTTTCGGCATCAGGAGGAAGAACCACACAATCCGTACCGTTAAATTGCAGGCAAGATTTAACCGTATCTGCCACTTGCGGGTGTACCCCGCCGGACACGATAATTTTCTTTCTTCCGGTAACCCGTTCTGCCATAGCCGCCGCTTCAAAAGCAGCACTGGCTCCGTCATAAAGAGAAGCATTTGCGACATCAAGACCGAACAATCTTGCGACCTGAGTTTGGAACTCGAACAAAATCTGTAAAGTTCCTTGGCTTACTTCCGGCTGATACGGCGTATAAGAGGTTAAGAACTCTCCTCTTTCAATCATATAATCGACCAAAGCCGGAATATGATGCCTATATGCTCCTGCCCCCAAGAAAGAGGGTATCTTAGCCGCACTTATATTTTTTCCTGCCAAGGCTGTCAGCTTCCGTTCCACTTCCACTTCATTTTTCGGCACCGGAAGCTCTATCGGCTTGCTATCGACTTGGGGAATATCGCTAAAAAGCTCTAAAACAGAAGAAATGCCGATATCTTTCAGCATTTCCTCTCTTTCTGCATCTGTTAAAGGCAAATAACGCATTAATGACTTTCCTTAACAAAAGTATCGTATTCTTCTTTGGTCATCAAAGAAGCGAACTCATCGGGATTAGAAGGAGTTATTTTTACAAACCAACCCTCACCTTCCGGCGCAGAGTTTACCAGTTCCGGCGAAGCAGAAAGTGCAGCGTTAAGCTCTATAACCGTTCCGGACAAAGGAGCATAAACTTCGCTTGCCGCCTTTACAGACTCGACAACAGCCATTTGCTTATCCTTTTCCACAACGGCGGAAAGTGCTGGCAATTCAACAAAGACAACATCGCCCAACTGCTCTTGGGCATGGTCGGTAATTCCGATTACGGCGGTATTGCCGTCTAATTCAACCCATTCATGCTCTTTGGTAAATCTTTTTTCGGACATTTTTCACTCCTATTTTCTTACATAATTATGAGGAACAAAGGGAAGTTTTACGATTTTTGCGCCAAGCAGGTTTCCGTGTACCACCACTTTCACCTGCACTCCGTCGGCGGCAAAAGCCGGATCAATATAGCCAAGCGCTACCGGAGCATTAAGGGTTGCCCCGAATGAACCGGAAGTAACCATACCGATTTCTTCGTCTCCGTTTTCATCTTTTATCACGGCATGAGAACGCACCGGCACTCTGGACTCTACACATATTCCGACCAGTTTTAAATCTGTACCGTTGGCTATCTGCGCCAAGATTACTTCCTCTCCAGGGAAGCCGCCTTCTTTGCGTCTTCTTTGGCTGATTGCCCAAGCAAGTCCGGCTTCAACGGGAGTTGTATTTGCGTCTATATCATTTCCGTGTAACGGCAGCCCTGCTTCCAAGCGCAGAGTATCTCTGGCACCAAGTCCCGCCGGCTTAACCACCGGATTATCCAAAAGTGCCGCCGCAAAGTCTTCGGCTTTAACCGCAGGCAAAGCTATTTCAAAGCCGTCTTCGCCAGTATATCCGGAACAGGAAACCAAAGCTTGCTCGCCCATGATTTCCGTTTCTTTAACGTCCATAAACGCCATATCTTCCGTATCCGGCGCAAAAGTTTTTAACACTTCCCGAGCTTTCGGACCTTGCAAAGCAAGCAAAGCATAATCCGCCATTTCGGTAACTTTTGCATACGGAGCCAACTTTTCCTGCATCATTGCCAAATCTGCATCCCGAGAACCGGCATTAACCACGGCGATAAAGAAATCTCCGTAATTGGCAACCATTATATCATCAACAATCCCACCGTCCTGATTGGTAAAATAGGAATATTTCTGCTTTCCGACCGGCAAAGACATAAAGTCCCCCGGAGTTATGGTTTCCAAACCTTTGGCCGCATCTTTGCCTTCTATTTTCACGATTCCCATATGGGAAACATCGAACAAAGAAGCTTCTTCTCTGGTATGCTTATGTTCAGCGATTATTCCGGCGCCTGCATATTGCAAAGGCATTTCAAAGCCGGCAAAAGGGACGATTTTCGCCCCTTTTTCGATATGGAAATCATATAAAGGCGTCCGCCTTAAAGCTTCGACCATCAGCCCTCCGCTCATTCATAGGATTTTTTCATTTTTGCAAACACAGCGACTCCAACCGGCGTCATCAACAGATAAAGAATGGTTGAAATGCTCATCGTCAGCCAGAATTGCGTAAACAAACAGCCGACATACAAAGCCGCCGCCACCAAAATCATCGGCATATATTTTGCCGATATTTTGAGTTTTTTGATACAAATCGTAGGAACTCTGCTTGCCATCAATGCCCCGGCAAGGAACATAAATATTCCGACGAACCAAGGCGAAGCAAATATTCCGGATGGTTCATAAATATACAGCATCAACGGAGCGATAGCGACCATAGCACCGCCGGGAGCCGGCAATCCTACAAAGAAATAATTCCAATACGAAGGCCTTGGCTCATCATCAAGCATCGTATTAAAGCGAGCCAAACGCAAAGCACAGCATATCGCAAGCATCAAAGCCAAAATCCAACCGACTTTGGGATAATTAAGCATTGCCCAATGATACATCACGAAAGCCGGAGCTACACCGAAGCTTACGAAATCGGATAAGGAATCAAGCTCTGCTCCGAACTTTGAAGTTCCCTGTAAAAGCCGAGCAACTCTTCCGTCCAAACCGTCAAAGATTGCGGCCAGAATTATTGCCACCACCGCTAATTCCCACTTTTCCTGCACGGCCCAGCGCATAGCGGTAACTCCGCAAGACAAAGCAAGCAAAGTAACCACATTGGGAATTATCATATTAAAAGGCAGTTCTTTGATACGATTTTTATAATCGCTCATATTATTTTCCTGCATTTTACCGCACTTCTCCTTTGCGTCCGCCTTTAATCGCCATATCGGCAATAACGGTTTCACCGGCAACCACTTCCTGTCCGCAGACAACCTGAGGTTCAACCCCTTTGGGCAGATAAATATCCATACGGCTTCCAAAGCGGATAAGACCGAACTTCTGACCGGAAACGACTTTATCCCCTTCGTTCAAGTCACAAAGGATTCTTCTGGCAACCAAACCTGCAATCTGGACAAATACCAAATCTTGGTGTCCGTGAGCAGTTTTCATGGCAACCAACTGCCGTTCATTATATTTGCTGGCCTTATCAAGCGAAGCGTTAAAAAACTTACCGGGGATATATACCAAACGAGTTATGGTTCCCGTAGCCGGCACACGGTTAATATGTACGTTAAAGACGCTCAAAAATACACTTACACGCACAACCGGTTCTTCACCCATTTCCAGTTCAGCCGGAGGCGGAGCCATAGTAATGGCATTAACCAAACCGTCTGCCGGACTGATTACAAAATTATCTCCGATAGGAGTAACTCTGTCCGGGTCACGGAAGAAGAAGAATACATAAGCGGTCAAAATCCAACCGATTACACCAAGCGGAGCCGAAATAACCCCCAAGACGATAGCGAACAAAGCCGCCAAGCCAACGAACTTCCAACCGTCCATATGGATATTTGGGAAAATGAATCGCTGCCAAGACATCTTTGCCTTTTGGGTATTTTCTTCCGGTGCCTTTTCGGCTTGCTTATTATTTTCATTCTGTAGCTTTTCGTCAGCCATAATATATCTCCATTTGCGGATTAAAACCTGCCAGAAGGTTATTACGCTATTCAATTCGGTGCAATAAAATTATTTAAGAATTGTTATCTTTATCTTTGCTTTGGCGGAAAAGCCATCTGCATTGCTGCAATAGCTTTTGGACAATTTTCAGCCATTGCCAACAATCCTTTTTGCACTTTTGGGGTCAGCAGCTGAGGATTTTCGGTAATTATTTTTAAGACTCTTGGCATATTCACCTTAAATACTGGAACAAAGTTACGGCGGTTTCTGTTAGCAAAAGCCTGTTCGGCAGAAAAGTTAAGGATTCTTTCCAAGCCTTCTTTTTCCAAAGCATCGGGATTATTGAGTTTTCTTTTAACTTCCATAGCTCGCTTTAAAAGATAATCTGCGTGTCGCGGTTCATCATGAGCAAGCATAAACACAGATTTTTTCTTATAAAAATCATACTCGCATTCCGCAATATGCTTATTAAAGAGGTTAAACTCCGCCAATCCTTTTTGGTCATACACATCAGCCAGAAAGTTATCCACGAAAAGCCGGTTAAAGCAGGTAAGGTTACTGTAATAATCTTTATGCTTATATTCATATAGAATTAAGGGGTTAACCACTTTCCCCAGATTAAAATCAATAATCGTTACGCCGTTTTCTCTAAACAGGATATTATTTGCCCACAAATCATTATGAATGACGCCTCTTTTATCCATTTCAAGCAAAGTATCATATATTTTACCTAAGTTTTCCGGCGTAATCAGCCCTAAATCATAATGCCGTCCCCAAAGGGAAGAAGCCACCTTTCCGTCTTCCCAAGTCATAATTAAATAGTTTTCTTCCAAAAGATTTTCATCATGATTGCGGGAAAAATCATAAATCTGCGGAACGCCGTCAACACCTTTTAAGCGCTGATATATTTCTATTTCTTTTGCAAACTCGACCAAAACATTGTGAGCAGAGCGACGGAAATCATCTTTTCTGCGTAAACGTTTAATTGCACACAAACCGATTCCGGGTATTTCCACCTTAAAAACCATGGAGTTATAACCAGTTTCGATAACATCAAGAATCTTATAGCATTTTTCAATAGTCATTAGCGTTGCATACCCATATTTTTCTGTATAGTAAGATTATTTACGTTCAAACGTTCCCGTTCTTTCATTTTCGCATATGCGGCATAAATCGTCCGTGCGATAGTATCCCACCCCAGCATCACATCTTTTTTCCGAGCATCAAAAGCTTTACCTTCATCAACCCCTTCGCCGATTACATCGACATCAACGCCTTTGGGCAGATTAAGTTCGGCAATTCTTTGTTGATTGCGGGTAAAGGGCTGAGAAGAAATCTGTAACACTTTTGCTCCCGCCGTAAAAATATCCGGATTTTCTTTATAGGCATATTCTATAGTCCGTCCGGAATCAGCCCGTCTTCCGTCCGGAAAATCCGGCGTATTGACCACCACAACATTTTGGTTATCAAAAACAGGATTTTCCTTAATTACGGCAGAGATTAAATCCGTTTCCGTCGGCCACTTGATACCGGCAAAGTACTTAT
>JAFWAG010000045.1 GCA_017507765.1 Alphaproteobacteria bacterium
GTTCAAGTCCCTCCTCCGCTACCAAAAACAGACACCATTAGGTGTCTTTTTTTGTATAGCGGGGGCAGACTTGAACACCCGACTGTCGGGGCTTGAGGATAAAAAACAACCATTGAATTGGTTGTTTTTTGACGAAAGGGGAGAGTTTGTTAATTGCTAAAATAGCGGCAGCATTTTAGCAATGTTACAAACCGACTGACCGAAACGAGTTATGCTTGCGCTATCGCAAGCATTATTGAGTAAGAGCAAGTCCCTCCTCCGCTACCAAAAACAGACACCATTAGGTGTCTTTTTTTGTATAGCGGGGGCAGACTTGAACACCCGACTGTCGGGGCTTTTCTTCCCTTTACGCTCTTTTAACCAAGAATTGTTATACTCCATACAATAAAGGAGTAGGTTATGATTCGCATCGTGCTTATGATTGTAGGCGCATTTATGTTTTTTTCTCTGCCGGTGCGGGCAGAAGAAACATCGTCTTGGGAAAAAGACTTTCGTATCAAGGCAAGTGAAAAAGGCATAACCAAAAAAACTTTAGATAATTTTTTCAAAAACGTACAAGAAAATCCTAAAGTAATAGCTTTAGATAGAAAACAGCCGGAGTTCCGTCTCGGCTTCCAAGAATACTTGGATATTATCGTTCCGGAGTACAGGGTTAAAAAAGGGCGTAAAATGTTTTTCCGCCATTTACCCATGTTAAAGAAACTGGAAAAGCAATATGGAATCCCTCCGCAGTATTTGATTGCGTTTTGGGGTATGGAAACTAATTTCGGCAAGAATAAAGGTGATTTTACCCTCGGTTCATCTTTGCTTACCTTGGCTAAAGATACCCGCCGTCCGGACTTTTTCCAAAAAGAGCTTGTCAACGCTTTGAAAATCATGCAAAGAGACGGCTTGGACATTAATAAAACGCCGTCTTCCTGGGCGGGGGCTTTCGGTAATTTCCAGTTTATGCCGTCTACTTATGTTGCATACGCCTTGGACGCCAACAAAGACAAGCGTATAAACATCATAAGTGATATAGAAGATTCGTTTTCTTCGGCGGCTAACTATCTTTATTCTGCCGGTTGGCGCAAAGGGGAAAAATGGGGCAGGCCGGTTATTCTTCCTGCTGATTTTCCTTGGGATAAGATAGATATAAGTAAACAAATGCCGTTAAAAACTTGGAAAAAGTTAGGCGTACAGAATGTTAAGCATAAAGATTTGCCGGATTCTGATATTATGGCAGAACTGGTTCTTCCTATGGGATACAAAGGTCCCGCCTTTTTGGTTTACCATAACTTTAACGTCATTTCGGATTGGAATCGTTCGGTTTATTATGCGTTGGCGGTAGGCTATTTTGCAGACAGATTGCTCAACGCTCCCCGTTTGCCAAAGATTTACCCCAGAGAAGACGTTTTTTCCTCTTATCAAACCAAAGAACTGCAGGCAGGATTATGCAGTTTAGGATTTTACCAAGGAAAGATAGATGGAATCCTTGGCCGCAAAAGCCGAGAATCTTTAAAAAACTTCCAGCGTAGTGTCAATCTTCCTGCTGACGGTTATGCGGACAGAGATATTTTAGACATCATTAACAAAGAAAAAGCAAAAAAAGAAAAGAGTTTTGCTTGCGAAAACTAAATAATGTTTTTATCCTAGAGCCCAGAACTTTTTGCTATGCTATACGGGGACGCAAATGGATAGAAAAATCTCTAAAGTAATCGGTTTGTCATTTATCACTCTTTTTGGAGCGGTTTCCTGCTCAAGCGGAGTTTCACTCTTTGAGAGTTCCCCTTCGTCGGGAAATATATCTTCCGCATCTTCTGGGGGCGTTTATAAAGTAGGAACTCCCTATCAAGTAGGCGGAGTTTGGTATTACCCCGGAGAAAATTACAGTTATGTGGAAGAGGGCGTTGCCTCTTGGTATGGACCGGATTTCCATAACGGCACCACAGCGAACGGCGAAACCTATGATATGTATGCTTTAACCGCTGCACACCGTACATTGCCTCTGCCTAGCATAGTTAAAGTAACCAATTTGGAAAACGGCCGCAGTTTACTCCTTCGGGTGAATGACCGTGGACCGTTTGTCAATAACCGTATTATTGACGTTTCCAAGAAAGCCGCCCAGCTTCTTGATTTCCATACCCAAGGAACGACAAGAGTTAGGGTAGAGATAATGCCGGAAGAAAGCCGTCAAATAAAGGAAGCTATGTTATACGGCACATCGGTTTCTCAGAATATTTATGCGGCAGAATCCTCTTATGTTGAGGAAACGGTAAATACTCAGGAACAGGTTGACGATTTACTTATATCGTCGCCCTCAGTTTCTTCTAACAGCAGCGGCATTCGTTCGGTAACCAAGCCGCCTGCGCAAATAACTGTCCAGTCCCAAGATGAACGGTTCAAAGGCGCTTTATCCGAATATGTAAAGCCGAAAACCAAGGAAGTAGAGGTATCTCTTAAAAAGTCGGAAAAGATTATTGTCGAACCGATTGCCGAAGGCGGGCTTTATATTCAGGCTGGAGCTTTTTCCAATAAAGCTAATGCCGAAAGAATGGTGAAGACTTTATCTAATTATGGCTCTGCCAAAATAAATCCCATGGAAGGAAAAAGCGGCAAAACTTTGCATCGTGTTCGTCTTGGACCTTTTGAAGACTCCAAAGGAGCTTTGGAAACTTTGGATAAATTAAAGGCAAAGGGCTATAAAGATGCTCGCATAGTCGAAGAAAAAGTTATAAAAAAAGTAACGACCAAAGCCGTTAAAATTGATTCTCAGGCCGGTTCACGTCTGGATAAAGAGTTTTAGTTAATAATAAATATAAGGGTTAAAGAATGTCTTTGTTAAAGAAAACGTTGTGTTTTAGTTCGCTTGCTTTTTTCTGTGCCGTTCCGGTAAATGCGGCGGTTATGGGAACTGAAGCAAAATATGCGGTAGTAATGGATTATGAAACCGGCACAATTTTATTGGATAAAGAAGGGGCTATGCCTGTTCCTCCTGCCTCCATGAGTAAATTGATGACGATTTATATTCTTATGGAAAAGATGAAGCACGGCGTTCTTTCTCCTGATGACGAGTTTACGGTAAGTGAAAAAGCTTGGCGCAAAGGCGGCGTTAAAACCGGCAGTTCTACAATGTTTTTAAAGGTCGGAGAAAAAGTCAAAGTTAAAGATTTGTTGAAAGGCATAATTATTCAATCCGGCAATGACGCCTGCATTGTTGTTGCGGAGAATATTTCTGGTTCGGAAAGACAGTTTGCCGAACTTATGAATGCCAAAGCCGCAGAACTTGGTCTTACGAATTCTCATTTTGAAAACTCTACGGGTTGGCCTTCCGAAGGGCATAAGATGTCGACTAAAGATATTGCGATATTGTCCGCCCGTATAATCAAAGATTTCCCCGAATATTATTCCATATTTGCGCAAACGGATTTCACGCATAACGGAATTAAACAAGGCAACCGCAATCCTCTTTTATATAGCATGGCAGGCATGGCAGACGGTTTAAAAACCGGCCATACGGAAGGTTCCGGTTTTGCTCTGGCTGCTTCGGCGAAAGATGACAACGGCCACCGGATTATTTTGGTTTTAAACGGCTTGAAAAGCATGAAAGCCCGCCGTGAAGAAAGCACTCGCTTGATGACTTGGGCAATGCGGGAGTTTGAAAACACCTCTTTGTTTGCCAAAGACGAAACGGTTATAGAAGTGCCGGTTTTTATGGGTAGTTCGAAAACGGTCAAAGCCGTTCCGACGGAAGATATCATTATTACCAATTCCAAGACCGGAAAAAGGAACCTTAAAGTGCTTTTGCAGTATGAAAAGCCCATTCTTGCTCCGGTAGCCAAAGGAACCGAGATTGCTAAGATTATCGTAACTTCTCCGGATTTTGCGGATAAAGAGTTTACTTTAATTGCCAAAGATGATGTTACGGAATTAGGTTGGTTTGGCAAACTTAAAGAGCGGATAAAATATCTTCTGGGTTTACAATAATGACGGACAGCAAAGGCTTTTTCCTGACGTTTGAAGGCGGAGAGGGCGCCGGCAAGTCAACCCAGATAAGCTTGTTACGGGACTTTCTGGCTTCCAAAGGTATTGACGTCGTTCTTACCAGAGAACCCGGCGGTTCTGCCGGAGCCGAAGCAATCAGAGAGCTTTTGTTAAACGGAGCCGAAGATAAATGGGATCCGGTATCCGAAGTTTTGTTGTTTTCCGCCGCCCGCAGGAATCATTTGCAAACCAAGGTTTTTCCGGCTTTGTCGGCAGGCAAGTGGGTACTGTGCGACCGCTTTGCCGATTCCACCATGGCATATCAAGGCTATGCTTATGGGGAAAAGTCCGTTCCTTTAAGTGATATAGAGGCTCTTTATAAAATTGCCGCCGGTGATTTTCAGCCTGATTTAACGTTTATCTTAGACATTCCGGTCGAGGAGGGCTTAAAAAGGGTCGAGGCTCGTTCCGAAGCTATTACCAGATTTGAACAAATGAAACTTGATTTTCATAAAAAGCTTCGTTCTGCGTATGTCAATATTGCCGATGCCAATCCGGAGCGATGCGTTTTAATCAATGCGGCAGATACCAAAGAACGTATTCACGAAAGGATAGTATCTCTGGTTATGCAAAGGTTATTTTAATGCAAAGAGATGAAATCCGCACCCGTCTTGAAGAATTATGGCAAAAGCAAACCTTAGCCGGAGCTTGGCTTTTCTCCGGTCCGGAAGGCTTGGGCAAAGCCACCTTGGCGATAGAGCTTGCGGAATATATCCTTGCCGGCGGAACGTATGCCAACCAAACAGTTAAGTCCCAAGTTGCCACGGCATCTCACCCTGATATGCTTTTAATCCGTAGAGGTTTAACGGATAAAGAAAAGAAAGAGCGGCAAAAGATTGTTGATTCCGGCAAAGCCCTTGATGATAAAACCGAAGCGGAAAGAAGCCGCAATCCTTTTATAACCGTTGATGACATCAGAGGCATTGATGGCTTTATTCATATGTCGGCTTCCGGTTCTTCGTCTTGGAAGGTTGTCATAATTGATTCTGCGGACGAAATGAACATAAATGCGGCAAATGCGGTTTTAAAGGTTTTGGAAGAGCCTCCTTCTCAAACCGTAATGATTTTAATCAGCCACAATCCGGCGAAACTTTTGCCGACGATTTTATCCCGTTGCCGCAAAGCTTCTTTTTCTCCGTTGTCGGAAACAGAGGTAGCGGAAGTTCTGCGTAAAACCAATCCGGAACTTTCGGCATCGGAAATAACCTCCTTGTCTCGTTTAGCGGAAGGCAGCCCTGGGAAAGCTATTTCCTTGCTTTCTGCCGATGCTTTAAGTGTTTTTGGTGGGTTGTTAAGGCTGTTTTCCGACTTTCCCAAAGTCAATGCCGCTGATTTTTATAAGTTTGCCGAAAAATACGAAAAAGATGAGCTTGCATATACGACCTTAAAGGATTTATATATTACATGGTTGTATCGTTTGATTCGTATGCAAGCGGCAGGAGAAATGGAAGCTCCGATTACTGATGAAGAGCAAGCCGTTTCCTCTCGGGTTATTTCTTTGGCTGACAAAGAAAAATTGCTTGGCCTATGGGAAAAAAGCACTGTACTTTTTAATCAAGCGGATAACCTTTATTTGGATAAGAAACAGGTTATGGTAAACAGTTTATTGGAGTTATCGTCATGCTTGTAGATAGTCATTGCCACCTTGATTACTCTGAGTTTAAGGATTTGCCGGAAGTTATTGCTAATGCCAAAGCTGCCGGAGTTGATTATATATTATCGGTAGCCACGCAGTTATCGGAAGTTCCTCAAATCGCCGAGTGCATAGAAAAGTTCCCCGGCATTTTTGGTTCTGTCGGCGTTCATCCTGAATATACCGATGTTCATGAGCTTCCTACCATTCATGCATTATTGAATATCTTAAGAACTCCCGGCTTTGTAGCCATAGGGGAGGTTGGTTTGGATATGTCTTATGCTGACGCTCCTCCTTTAAGCGTACAGGAAGAGTTCTTTCGGGTGCATATCGAAGCCGCCAGAGAAGCCGAAGTTCCGGTAATTGTTCATACTCGGGAAGCTGAAGACGAAACAATGGCGATTTTGGAGGACGAGTTTAAAAAGGGCAGTTTTAAAGGCTTGATTCATTGCTTTACCGGTACGGAAAAACTGGTTGATTTTGCTATTGAACATGGATTTTATATTTCCGTTTCCGGCATTATCACTTTTGGCAAAAAAGCCGAAGATTTAAGAAACGTAGTCAAAAAAATACCCTTGGAACGTTTATTGGTTGAAACTGATGCTCCGTTCCTTGCTCCGACACCGATGCGAGGCAAGCGTAACGAACCTGCCTTTACCAAATATACAGCGGAAAAACTGGCGGAAATCAAAGGGATTACTTTTGATAAAATCGCAAAAATAACCACGGATAATTTCTTTACTTTATTTTCAAAGGCGGAACGATAGTGCAAATAACGGTTCTTGGGTGTGGCGCAGCAGCAGGAGTGCCTATGGTCAGCAGAGGGTGGGGCGATTGTTCTCCTTCTAACCCCAAAAACCGTCGTTTGCGTTCATCTGTTTTTGTTTCGGACAAAGGAACGGATATTTTAATTGACAGCGGACCGGATTTACGGGAACAGCTTTTGAGCGCAGGTATCCGGAACATAGATGCGGTTTTGTATACTCATCTTCATGCTGACCATACGGACGGAGTTAATGAATTAAGAGAAATAAACCGTTTAACTCAAGAAGCCATTCCTATTTACGGAGATACCGCTACCATAGACAGCATTTACACCCGTTTTGATTATGCCTTTAAAGATATAGACTTAAGCAAAGAAGCTTTATATCACGTTATTTTACAGAAAAATATCATAAATCCATACATTAACTTCAAAGTAAAAGATATTGAAATAAAACCATTTTCTCAAAATCATTGCTTTATGGATACTTTAGGCTTCCGCATGGGTGATTTTGCTTATTCTACCGATGCGGTGGATTTGGACGAGAAAGCTTTTGAAGTCTTAAAAGGGGTAAAAGTATGGCTTGTCGGGTGTTTAAGCCTTAATCCTCATCCCTCTCATGCAGGATTGGAAAAAGTCTTGGAATGGGCAAAAATTGTCAATCCCGAACAGATTTACTTAACCCATATGTCTATCGGTATGGATTACGATACTTTGTGTCAGATGCTGCCAACCAATATCCGTCCTGCTTATGACGGAATGGTTATAGATATTTAATAGCCATAGATATTTAAATGCGTACTTTCTGGGATAATTTAGCTCGCAACCGTTGAAGAATATTAGTACTTTCTTCCGCTATTTTAAAATCAACACAATTTATATTATGTTCCTGATTGTAACTAATCAAAAGTCCTTCTTGAATAGCATTATGTAGTTCATTCATACTTCCGTGCTGTTTTCGGGAAAAACGATAGAAATCTTTCCATGTTGATTCCGGAGAAAGATATAAAACCTGATTATGTTGGCAGATATCGCCTAAGCCGTTTATTTTTGTTGCCTCGGAAGGGTAGACGGTTTCGGTTGAATACCATTCTGCAACCATACCGTCAATTACAACCGGCTGAAAAGGTTCGGTATCTGTTATTGTATAAACATAGCCAAACATATCAGGAAAATGTTCGTAATAAGTTTTGGCAAAATTGCTTATAATAAGGATATTTTGATTTATATTATAGCCGATATAACCGGCAGAAAAACTATCAACTTTCGGTATTGTATAAACCGAAGCATATGCATAAGAACTTGCGGCAAATACAGCATCACCGACACGCTGACCGGTTGCAGTTTTCCCGTTACTGGTAGAGGAACGAGGGTGAAAGCTTTTTGCCGGAGTTTTAATTTCTTCATCGGTTAACCATGGAAAATCATTTAATTCCTGTCCACGATAAAGCATTTTTGGCCTGATAATATCGGCAAGGTCTATCATTTTTATATCCTCATGCAATGATTGACAAAACTATAGCCGATTTTTATTCCTTTGGCAAGTGAAATAAAAGCGGGAAGGAGCTGTATACTGGAAATTATTGTTTTGGAAAATAAACAGCATAAAAAATATTATACATTCGATGCAAGGATAAAAAATAAACCCAAGCGGATTCCGCCGTAATAAGGCGAACCGAATGAGCTTATGTGTTCATTATAAGCACAAAATCGGTTTAATGTCAATTTGGAGGTAAGTAAGGAAATTGCTGAAAGATGCTTTCTAAAATGCCGACAAAAGAAATATGCGGAAAATAAATACTGATAGAAAGTATGGCGATTATATTTTTCTGTCCGGTAAAGCTTATATTGCGATAAAAAGATTTTTCTTATCATCAGCGACTAAATAATATCATCACAAAAGACAAAAGAAATAACCGCAGCTCATTTGCGTAACCATCAGCGGAATCCTGCCATTCCCACCCTCTGCCATCAATTTACTATACATAATATACATTATGCGACAAATGGAGGTGAAGGCTATCCCCGCCCCGATAAATATTATTACCGTAAATCAATCGCTTACGTCGTTCTGTGAACTATTGTGTATAACTCTGTGGGATAAAATAAAACTGTGCATATATGCTTTTTAGACATGTTTTTTATACAATTTATAATTGAAAACA
>JAFWAG010000046.1 GCA_017507765.1 Alphaproteobacteria bacterium
AGAAACATACATTTCATCATAATATTCTATTCCTCGTTGTGGTGTTAATAAAACGACAGCCCCAGTACAAAGGTCTTCAAATTTTTCATGGGTACACGCATTGGCTAAAGCGTAATAATCGTCAAAAACTTGAAAAACCTTAAATCTGCGCATATCCATACAGTTTGGGTTGCGTTCTGTCTGTGGAGACAAATCATTAATAGGTGGCATTTGATTGCAACCGAATAAAACAAACAATGTAAATAAAAGATATTTTTTCATAACAACCTCTGTATTGAGAGTATTTATTATAAGATTAAGTTATCTTCATATAAGAAGCAATAAATAAGCTTGGAGTGTCAATTGCTGTAACTATTAATCCCCCTAATATTCTCTGGTTTTTGCATCTGTTCGCAGTTTTGCGAATATGTTCATATCTCGGAAGCGGGCGAGGGGTTCGGAGTATAAATCCTGCCTTAAGACGCCCTCAAGAGTATAATTTAAAGACTGAGGAAGTTTTGCCGACTTTGTATTTAAAACGTCGGTGCAGATAACTATACGGTTAAAATCATTATTGAACAGTTCTTCTTCAAGCAATTTTATTGCTTCGGTCATGTATCCTTTGCCGGTATAATCGGTATCCAGCCAGTATCCTATTTCTGCCCGCTTATGTTCTTTTGCCACATTAAAAGCACTGATTAAGCCGATAAATTGCCCTTCAAGATATATAGCGTACAAAAAGTGCGTACCGTTATTCCAATCTTTGTTGGCATTTTCCAAAAATTGCAAAGTATCTTCAGGCTTAGTAGTGGTTTGCACCCAATCAAGCCAAGGCGCAAATGCTTCCCGAGATTTATCTATCACCGCAAAAACAGTTTCCGCCGTTTCCATAGAAGAGGGCGGTCGGCTAAGAAGTATCCGCTTTCCTTGTATTTTTTCTTTAACCATGAAAGTCTCCGCCGATTTTATTTCCGTATTTTAAAAGAATAAAAATAATTTTCTAAAAAGCAATTAACTATTTGTTAAACTTTTGCGACTATAAAAACAATTAATCTTACCGTCTTGATAAAAGGAAGTCTCTTCCCCAATTCGGCTTCCGATATCAAGAGGTCGGATTATTTTTTTGCCTTTTTTCTTTAAAAAATAATAATTTTATTATGTATATCCGCTTGAAAAAGGCTATATACTTTCCAAACAACAGGTCTTCAAGGAGTCGCAAAATGGATAAATTGCTGGATATATTTTTTAGCTATCAGGGAAAAATGCCAAGAAGAGAATATTGGTATGCTCTGATTTTTGTTCTGATTATTGCGAATATTTTGGGCTTTTACGTTGGTGGAGTTATGGCTTATGTCCAGCAAGACCCTCCGCCTCCCAATGCAATAGAGCCTTCAATGCCGCTGTTAATGCTTGTTACTATTGTTTTAATGCTTATGGTTGTAGCCAAAGTTTTTCTTGTTGCCAAGCGTTTAACTGATATCGGCATTAAAAAGCCATGGAGTCTGGTTTCGTTAATCCCTGTTGTTGGGAATATGTTTGCCTTTATTGTCGGAGTCATACCGTCTCGCCCGTCCGTTTAGTCTAAGGTTTTCGCAATATAGAAAAAAGTATTTGACATTATGGTCATAATCGTATAAGAATCCACCGCATCGTAATTATGTTTCTCTGATGGGGAGAAGAGATGACTAACTTACAAGAGCTTTATGGTGAAGCTTATATTCGCTATTATGAGCAAAACCTTTACAAAAAGCGCAATTATGATGCCACCAAAGGGACTGGGCTGAAAAAAATAAACTGGCAAGTCAAAAAGTATGCGGACATGCATGCTTTTTTTGATTCTTTGGGTATCAACATACATGATTTTTTACAGGCTTCCGAAAATGATTCCATAGATAAGGCTTCGGTTTCCCGTCGTCTTAATCCGGAAAATCCTCCGGTTATTAAAACTGTCATTATGGATTGGGACGGAACCATTGGAAATTATTACGAAAAGTTTGCCGAGACATTGAATGTTTTCCTTAACCATATTGCGATTACCCGTAATGTTACGGATCGTTTTTATTTAGAAGATGTTTTAAAGGGGCAGGTAAGGCGCGATGATGAAGTTGGGCGCCTTTTGTTTTCGAAAGAAGGCTGCCGAGAGATTTTGGCAAAATACTATTCCGGTAAAACTTATAAAGAGCCGGCTCCTGGCTTTTTTGATGCCATAGACGACAATTTTATAAATAATATTTTGGTAAAAATGCAAGAGCAGATGTACTCAGATACATATGACGATGCCAAGTCTATGATAGAGCATTTGAATGCCAAAAAAGTTCCTATCATTATTCATACGGATTCTCCGTTGGCAGAGTTTATTCAAAAACTTAAAAGCACGGATTTGGTTGAGTTTTCCACCGTTAACGGCAAGCTTACGGTTACTAAATCAGCTTTCACGGGGCTTTCCATAAACTCGAATATAAACGTTGATGACAAAGAGACTGCTCCCTATGTTGAAGCATTGGAAAAAGCCGGCGTATTTGTCGTTCTGAATACTAAGGAAGAAGTAAAGCCTGCGACTTCTCCGTTTAATAAAATAAAATATCGTATGGCTATGCGTGGTTATGATCTTAAACCGGAAGAAACGTTGGTTATCGGCGATCATCTGCGCAAAGATGGTATGTTTGCCAGAAATATCGGGTCTTATTTTGCTTGGCCTGGGCAGTTAACGGTTCTTTCTCCGCTTGCGGTTGCTATGAACCGAGTTTCTGCCGGCGGTTGGGATAAGTTCAAAAACCGTTTTGTTGCCCAGCTTAATCAGTTGCTTAGCATGGAGCTAAAGACTCCGGAGGCAAGAGAAGACTTTGCCAAGCGTATGAGCGTTTGCCATGACTATTCGCAGCTTTATGACGAAAAAGCAAACTTCTTCACCTTTAAAGCTCCGACCAAAACGTTCTGCTTACATGGTTACTACAATAGCATTTTCACGGTTGCCAGCATACAAGAGATATACGACCGGCAAAGAGCTTTTGCTTAATGGTTTATGGAATCCATCAGTTCTTTTTCTTTGCCGATAAGAGCCATAGCGCCTTTTAAAGCGTTATAGTAGTTTCCGCATAATATATCTTGGCTGATAGCATCAATAAAAGGTAAAAGGCTTGGCGCGGCAAGAGTAATATCTTTGATTTCTTGGAAATATTTTTCCTGCATTTCCTCCAGATTCTTTTCCAGATATATTTCTTGGATAATATAATACACACGTTTACACGGAGTATTTGTCTCATTCGGCATCATGACGAACTTTTCCCGCAGAATAGGAACATTTCCCTCTATATAAAAGCGGGTTCTTTCTTTGTCATTTGTGATTAAAGCTTTGCCGACAATCAGGCGTTCACCGGGTTTTAATTCGATTTTTAGGGGCATTTCCTTTCCCTTTCATTTAAGGTTTTCTACCTACTAAAATGAAACTCTTACATAAAAAGCCAAAAAAGTCTATAGGCAAAAACTATCCGAATATTTTTAAGATAGCGCTAGTTGTTTGGGAACTTAAACTCAAAGCATTAACGCATAATTCCTGCATAACTTCCAAAGATAAAAGCTTAGCCGCTTCTTCTTCGTCATCTGCCGCCACGATTTCATCGGAAGCATAGATTATGGTATCTTGCATCACCTGCATATAATCGCTTGAAGCGGTTACGGTGCTGAAATTATGAGCATAAATCTCGCTTGCATAGTTAATCTTTGATAAAGCCGTTTCTATTTGATTTAAGGATTTTTCGATATCGGCTTTATGTTCCCAATTGTTTTCGGTGGCGGTAAATCCAAGGGCTTCGGAACTTGCATCAATACCTCTGACGGTAAAACCGTTTTGGCGCTTTTCATCAAAGAAAGCTGTGTAATTATCACCTTCCAAAAGGTTGATGCCGCCATAAGAACAGTCTTTAACGATAGAGTTTATCTGCTCTATGATGCTGTCAAAGGAAGCGGCATAACTTTTATTTGCAGTTCTTCCGTTTGTTGTCGTGCCGGCAATTCCCAAAGCTTTTGCGCTTTGCCCTTGTAAATCGCTGATAGCTAACTCACGGCCGAAATCATCGGTTATTCGGATATTGTTATCCAAAGATAGTTCTGCATTTATCCCGTTGATTGCCGATATTTGCGTCATCAGGTCTTCCGCAGTCATTCCGTCCGTTATCGTAAGAACGTTACCTGTATCAAAACCTAAAGTAGAAGCAGCATCAGGATTTCCTGCGTTATTAACCGGATTGTCCTGTAAAAAAATAGGCTTTCCGTCTTTGGCGGTCAGGACTATTTCTCCGTCTTTAATTTCTGCGGATATTTTATCTTCACCGATAGTCTTTTCGATGCTGTCCATGTACTGTTGCATTGTCATGTTGCCGGAAGAGGGGGCTACTTCAACCCAAGCATCATCGCCGATTTTTATATACAAAGGTTCTCCGGCGGCAATTCCTGCCTCGCTAACTGTCTGTGATTCGGAAAAGTTTCCTCCCGAAGTTACGGCTTTATCAATCTCCCCGGTTTTAAGTATAAAAGTATCTCCGGCGGTTACGGAAGGTATATCGGTAATAATTTGCTCTGTACTGGCAATTTTTTCCGTCCCTACTAATAAAGAAAAGTCCGCATTGGTTCCCAAGGCAAGATTTGCCATGGATTTAGCATTTTCTATCAAAGCGGATATCTGACTTAAGCCTTCCTGAGCAACTTTTATCATTTGAATGGTTTGTTGGGCATTATCCAGAAGTTTACTCATTTCTGCTGCTCTGTTTGACAGCTGAGAAGACTTTATGTAAGCCGGCATATTATCGGTAACGTCATTTACTTTCTTTCCGGTATTAAGGCGTAAAGACGTCTGTGCGGTAAGCTGCTGCACATTTTTTAACGCATATAAAGTTTGTCTTACATTCGCAGTTAAAGGAATATTGCTCATTTTTTATTTCCTTTGGTTTAAAAGTTATAACTTGTTTTCATAAATGCAAGAACCTTGCCAAAATCCAAAATCCGCAGAATATGTTTTAAATCTTGTTTTTGTCATTGATTTCTGCTAACTTATAACGGCTTTAATAAGTTGAGGAGTAAGAAAATGTCTCAAAGTGCTGATAATGTTGTCATAGAGAAAGTTTTTTCCTGTGGGTGTACTTCTGAATGCGGAGATAATTGTTCGTGCGGTAACGGTTGGTGGGCGACTTTTGTTTTTCCGGCGCAGGACAAAGTAAGTAGCGGGGTCAGAAGTCCTCTTGATAACGCAATTGATATTTTTAGTACCAGACAGTTGGAAAAGCAAACTCTTCAAGACGGCAAAGTGGAAATAAAGGTTTTCCTTTCTAAGGATAGAGATACGGCGGAAGAATATTTGAAAGAATACAAAAAAGCCGTTTCCGCTCATATAAAGCTTGCCAAGAGGCCGAAGTTAGTTTTTGAACCTCGGAAAGATGATGATTTTGTCCTTTGTAAAGGAGAATATTTGTCGAAAGTCTTTATTGAAGATGTTCTTAATGCTCCGAAAAGTTTTGAACATACGGTTTGGGGCTATGCTCGTGTAGATACTCAAAGGCGTTTGGAAATTAAATACGGTGAAAATTATACTGGAAAAAGCTTGTTTTCTAAGTTTATGAAAATAAAAGAGAAATCTTAAAATTATTTTCCCAAAGGAATAAAAAGTTTTCCTTTGCGGTTATCTATGCTACACCTGTCCCCTATGTTTATATAAGGAACAGGTGCTATGAAGATTCTTCTTATTAACGATATGAATTATGATTTTGCTAAGCCGGACGGAAAGCTTTATGTTCCGGGTGGTGAAAGTACGATTACTTTTTTGCAGAGGTTTATCGACCATATTACTCCCGAAACCTATGATTATATTTTCATTGTTAATGACTTGCATTTCACCGGAGAATACGAGCAAACCGAAGAAAGCAAAGCCTTTCCGGAACACTGTATGTACGGAACCAAGGGAGCCTCTATGGCGGTTGATATTACGCCTTTGCAAGCCAAAGGTATTCCTTTGTATTTTATGAATAAAAATTATTTTTCCATGTGGACGGAAAATCACACAGACTATTTGGAATATGTAAAAAAAGCCAATCCTGATAATCCGCAGATAGTTAGCGTTTATCAAAATCTTTTCTGTGTCGGCAATAATCAGTATGCGGATAAGAATACACTCCCAAGGGATAAGTTTTTCCCTGTTTCTCTTGCCGGTTGGAAAGTTGATGTTGTCGGTCTAGCCTCTGATTACTGTGTTCGTTCTGCGGTTGAAGGTTTCTTGGAACGTGGCGCAGAAGTAACCGTATTGGCAGAAATGACCAAAGGAATAAGCAAAGATATTTATGCTGTAGCAAAAGAAATAAATAATCCTTCTTTAATAGTCAGAAACGTTTTTAAGGACAGATAATGTTTTTATTTTTCTCTCGGCATGAAAATATTATTGCCGTGTTATTAACTGCATTAGTTATTATTTGCGGATTTTTAATTTCTGCTTTGACGTATATTGACACTGACGGCTTTATGCGTGCGCAGAGAATATTTGATTGGCTAAATAATTTTTCTTGGTTTGAAACTAAATCCATGCATTCGAATTATCCTTTTGGGGAAGTATTGCACTGGACACGGCCAATGGATATTTTATGGCTTCTTATAGCCTTTCCGTTTATGCTTTTTATGGATACCAAAGAGGCAATTTTTAATTCCGGCTTTATGCTTTCTCCGCTTATGGAAGTCGTTTCTTTTTTGATTTTACTTTGGGGGCTTCGTCCGTATCTTTCCTTAAAGTTGCGCTTTGTTGCGCTTTTTCTGTTAATGTTGCAGCTTCCGGTGATACATATTTACATATTCAGCCGTCCTGACCACCATTCAGTCCTTGCGCTTTTAACGATCGCCACGGTTGCTTGCGGTCTTCGTTATTTGGCGTTTAGGAATAAAAGAACAATGGCTGCCGCCGGATTTTTTGCCGCCATGTCAGTATGGATAGCGATAGAAGGTTTGTTCCTTGCGTATTCTTTCTTAAGCTTTTTGCTCCTTTTATGGCTTGTAAAAGGAGAGGGGATAAAGGAAGCTCGTATTTTTTCGGCTTACTTTTTCTTGGGCGTTTTTGCTGCTTGGCTGATAAATCCGCCGTTTGAAGGTTATTTTTATCCGGACAACGGACGTTTATCGGTTTTATATGTGGTGATAGTTGGCATAACCTTACTTGCCGTTTCGCTTCTTAATTTCCTTGCCGGAAAGTTTTCTATGTCATCTCCGCTAAAGTTGTTGGTAGTTTTAGGGATAGGCATAGCTTGTTTCGGTGTTATTTGGAGCATTTACGGCTTTGACGTGCTTTTCGCTTCTCCGTTTCCTAAGGAAATTAAAGACATTTGGGTAGAAAGAATCAGTGAATTATATACCCCCATGGAAGGGATAATTTTCTTCTTTTCCTACGGTTTGATACCTTTGATTGCTTTGGTAATCGGCAGTTTTGCTCTTTTTGCCAAAGACAATACATTTAAATTGCCGTTTTGTTTCTTTATGTTTTGTTTGGCTGTTTATACGACTTTAAACTATACCATAGGAGTTCGCTTTGCCAATTACGCCTCAATCTTTGCGGTATTAGTCTTTGTTTTTATCGTTGATTTATGGCTAAGAAAATCTGGGATTAACGATAAATATGTTCGGCGTTTTTCTCCCTTAAAGCGTAAGATTATTGCTGTTTTTGGTTGGAGCTTTCTGTTTATTTATACGATTTTCATCAATGTTTTTTGGGTACATGGTAATAACGTGTCTCATAGTTATCTTCCCGATAAGTTTTATCAAGTAGTTTTAAGCGATAGGGAAGGCAGTGTTTTAAGCGATGTTTTTTACGGCCCTCACATAATCTGGAAAGCAAACCGTCCGGTAATCGGCACGCCTTATCATCGTAATGTTGAAGGTATAACGGACACGCATAAAATCTTTTTTGCCGAGGATATGGAAGAAGCTAGGCGTTTAGTTTTAAAGCATGATATCAGGGATATTTTCCTGCCCGGCCTTTTTAACTTAGCCTATTTTAAAGACTTTTGGGATTATGATAAAAGGTTATACAGCCGTCTTATCACCAATGAAAATATCCCGTGTTGGCTGACAAAAGATGCATTAGGAGAGGTTTTCAAGGTTTATCTGTATCGGGTAGACATGAAGAAAGTTCAAAAACCGTGTCCTAAATAATCAAAGGAGAATAAAATGGCATCATGGTATCACAAATATGAATATGTATTTATTACGGCTTTGATACTCATTTTGTTCATAGCATCATACGGTGCGTGGAACGGAGATTATAAAGACACGGACAATTTCACCCGAGCAATTAGGATACTTGATTTTATCGGTAGCGGAACTTGGAAAGAGACGCTTTTTATTCACTCTAACTATCCGTTTGGAGAAATCCTGCACTGGACACGACCAATGGATATTTTATGGTTGCTTATATCGTCTCCGTTAATGCTTTTTATGCCGTTAAAAGATGCCGTTTATTATGGCGGAGCGGTTTTCTCCCCAGTTATAGGATTGGTTTCTTCTTTGGTGTTGGTATGGGGATTGCGCCCGTATTTCGGTCCGGTTCTCAGAGGCTTAGCCGTAGGTCTTTTGTTATCTCAGTATTCTCTTTTGCAGATATTCTTTTGGGGGCGTCCTGACCACCATTCTGTAATGGCTTTGCTGACCGTTACGGAAATAGCTTTATTCTTGCGTTATTTTGCCTTTAAAGACGACAGAACCATCGCCGCCGCCGGATTTTTTGCCGGCATTTCGGTATGGATAGCGATTGAAGGATTGTTTCTCGGCTATGGTTTCTTAGCCTTTTTGCTTATCTTTTGGGTGCTAAAAGGCAAGGGGATATTGGAAGCGAGATTATTTGGCGCCTCCATGTTCATGGCAATCTTTGCCGGTTGGCTGATAAACCCGCCGCTTACGGGCTATTTCTTCCTTGATAACGGACGTCTTTCGGTGCTTATCGTATTGCTTAGCGGTTTTACCTATCTTGCCCTGATAGCTTTAAGCCAAGTAAAGTTTGCAAAATCTCTGCAAAGAGGAGGGACTTTAATTCTGACGGCAGCAGTAGCTTTAGGACTTTTAATCTGGAAGGTAGGCATTGATGCTTTGATTGCCCAACCGATAAGTCCGGAGATTCAAGAAGTATGGAGTTGGCGAGTTTCCGAGCTTATGTCTGCTTTCTATAATCCGGTTATGGCATCGGAATATATTTTGGTTCCGTTAATTGCCGGCGGTATTTTGCTTTGCTTCGCCTTGCGACAAAAAGTTTCTATTTTATGGTTGCTCTTTATGGGGATTCCTCTTGGCGTTTTCTTCCTTTTAAGCTGTTTTAGCATAAGATTTGCCATGTATGCGGGGATTTTCTCCATTTTTCCGGTTATCTTGTTTGCCCGCCTAAAGCTTTTGCAATCTCAAGTTTATGAAAATCCCAAAGCAAAGATTCCGGACAGCGTAATGGCGGTTATGCTTTGCGTTTTCATAGGCCCCTTATTCTTTGCGACCGTTTTGCAGTGGACAGAGCTTATTATTAAAAGGGATTTTAACTTCAACAAGCCGGAAATCGTAAGTGATTTTAAGGATTTAGAGCCCTTACTCAGTAATCGAAAAGGAGCAGTGTTGACCGACACCTTCCTCGGTCCGGAGGTTATGTGGAAAACCAACCGTCCGGTAATCGGCACGCCTTATCATCGTAATGTCATGGGCATTTTGGATACGCACAGAATGTTCTTTTCCGAAGATATGCGGGAAGTAAAGAAGCTTCTTTTAAAGCATAGAGTTACGGATATTTATCTTCCTGCGAATTATAAGAATGACAAGCGTTACATGAAAAAGCCGGAAGAAAACACCGCAAAGCTTTACGGTAAGATTATGACCGGTAAGGACTTGCCGAACTGGCTGACTCCGGTTCCCGAAGCCCTAACCGAAGAGGGCGGCTTTTTCCTATATAGGGTCGACCGGCATAAATTAAGGAAAAGTCGCTATTAGCTGTCTTGAGGGCTTTTGTATTCCAAATAAGCCAAGCGGCGTTTTTCTTTGTGACCACGAGAAACCGTATCCAGAATAAGCCCGCACACAAAGCTTAATAAAGAGCAGGTTAGAATGCCGACGATTAAGATTGCCGTCGGTATTCTGCGTACGGCTCCGGTTTCGCAGTATTCCATAATTATAGGCACGCCCAAGATGAAGGCTAACGAAAGGAAGAAAGCCGCAATCAAGGAAAAGAACAGCAAAGAGCGTTCTTCCTTCATCATCAGAATAATGGCTGATAAAATCCGTATTCCGTCTCTGTAAGTATTAAGCTTACTTGCGGAATCTTCCGGTCTTGAAAAATATCTGGTTTCAACATCTGCCATAGGTATATCCATTCCAATTGCATGGATAGTCAGCTTTGATTCCACGTCAAAACCTTCGCAAAGCCACGGAAAAGTTTTTACATATCGGCGGGAAAATACCCGATATCCGGAAAGCATATCCGTTACCTTGCATTTAAAGATAACCGAGACGATTTTCTTAAACATCCAATTACCAAAGCGATGTCCAAAGCGATAAGCTTCTTTTTCCTCGCTTATGCGAACACCGGTAACTAAATCAAGATTTTCTTCAACAAGCTTTGCTACCATAGCCGGAGCCGCAGAAACATCATATGTACAGTCCGCATCAACCATTACATAGATGTCGGCATCAATGTCTGCAAACATACGGCAAACGACATATCCTTTTCCTTGGCGATGTTCTTTGCGAACTACTGCGCCGGCTTCTTGCGCATTGGCAAAGCTATTATCCGTTGAGTTATTGTCATATACATATACAACGGCTTCCGGCAGAGCTTTTTTGAAGTCTTTTACGACCTTTGCGATTGTCGCCTCTTCGTTATAGCAGGGAATAATTACGGCAATACGCTTTGCATTTTCGGATACAGACATAAAAGACTCCTTGACTGAAGGTATGATTAAAGAAGCTGCCGTTTTAGGTTCTGCTGGCTCTGTGCTTTCCTACTTTTTTAGGCTTTTTCTTTAACGCTTCGGTTACGTGTTCGATAACGGCGGCATGGATTTCCCGCAGATGATTTGTAAAGTCATGATCTGCATGAGGAAATAGCTTGTAATCAATAGAAATATTCCGCTGATGCCCAAGCTTTTCCGCCAAAGAAGCCACCGAAGCTTCAGGAATTAAGGTATCCTTTGCCCCATGTATTATCATTCCGGAAGTCGGACAAGGAGCTAAGAAAGAGAAATCTTTGGAATTAGCGGGCAGGGCGGCAGAAATAAAGCCGTTTATTTCCGGTCTGCGCATTAAAAGCTGCATACCTACCCAAGCACCGTAAGAATATCCGGCAACCCAGCATATCTTGGCATTTTTATTATCCATTTGCAGCCAGTCCAAAGCTGCCGTAGCATCGGAAAGTTCTCCGGTATTGCCGTCAAACACACCCTGAGAATGTCCAACCCCTCGGAAATTAAAGCGTAATACGGAAAAGCCAAGGTTTACAAAAGCCTGAAATAAAGCATAAACAACTTTATTATTCATTGTCCCGCCCAACTGTGGTTCTTGGTGAAGGATTAAAGCTATGGGTGCATTTTCGTTTTCGCTTTTGTGGTAACGGCCTTCAAGACGACCTTCCGGACCTGCAAAAATTACCTCTGACATTCTTTTTTTCGCCTCTATAAATAAAAAACTCTCTTGCATATACTTAATTTTTTATGTAGTATATGCGCTCGTTGTATAAAAAACTATGTTAAATGTAGAGAAAAAACAATGCATAGGCAAGAAAAAGTATTAAAAAATATCAAAGATATTTTCTCGGGAAATTGTTGTTGTTGATTTATTGCGTACCCTAAGTATCTTTAACAACAATTTTTAACATAGGCTTTCATATAATTATGTCATTCAATATTCAGGAAAAGTTTGCCACTCTGCATCAGATGATAGGCAATACACCTCTTGCCGAGATTAGCTTAAAATACAAAGGCATAAATACAAAAGTTTATGCAAAGGTTGAATATTATAACTATACTGGTTCCATTAAAGACCGCATTGCTTTACATATGCTTGAAAAGGCTTATGCAAAAGAAATCATTCATCACGGAGACACCATTTGCGAAGGAACCAGCGGTAATACGGGAATTGCGATTGCGGCGGTTGGGGCATTCTTGGGTCATAAAGTAGTCATTTATATGCCTGACTGGATGACAGACGAAAGAAAACACCTTCTTAAAAGCCTTGGTGCGGAAGTTCGCCTTATTTCTAAGGAAGAGGGCGGATTAAATGCAATGTTTGGTTTGGTTAAAAAGTTTGCCGCCAAAGGAAACGTCTTTTTAACCGAACAATTTTCCAATCAAGACAATGTTGAAGCCCACTATCAAACAACGGGGCGAGAGATTTATAAACAGTTACAGCCTTTAAATATTATTCCCGATGCCGTTGTTGCCGGCGTAGGAACGGGCGGTACGGTTGTCGGTATTGCATCATATTTGAAAGAAAAGAACCCTGCATTAAAGGTTTTTCCGCTTGAACCGGATAATTCCTTGGCGCTTTCCCAAGGCTTAGCCAATGACCAACATTTTATTTACGGTATAGGCGACGGATTTGTTCCAGAGATAGCATCAAAATATCCCATGGACGAAGTTATAACCGTTAATGAAATTGATGCTGTTTTAATGGCACAGAAGCTCAGCCGTTCATTAGGGCTTGGCGTGGGCATTTCTTCCGGAGCCAACTTCCTTGGCGTTTTAAAAGCTAAAGAGCTTATGGGTATGAACGCCAATGTTGTTACGGTTTTTGCCGATGACAATAAAAAGTACCTTACTTCCGAATATGCAGAAGATTTCCCGTATAAAGATAGCTATCTTTCCAAGGACGTAACTTTGGAAGGCATGAAAATCTATCGTTCCTGTTGACCGCATAGTTTTCTGATGTTTTTGAACTATTATGCAGGTTGATTAAAGGAGAAAGAGGAAATGTCTGCAATATCTATATTAGGGGGAAGTTTTAATCCAAACGAGCTGTCAGCTGCGGTTACCATTAAAGACAATTTTAATATTACGAAAGAAAAGCGTGAAGAGCATATTGTCGCCAACAGTGGAGTTATAAACGCTTATTTTTGCGGATTTACCGCCTTTTCTCCCGAAAATTCGGAAGCAGTATATATGCCGATAGAAAAGCTTCGCCTTTATGTTATGTATGACCTGTTGGTAAAGGTTTTGCGTAATTCCGGCCATAAAGTAAATCACGTTATGAACATTACCGATATTGCCACTTCTCCATGGCAGGGAATGCAAGACTCGCATTTAATGGAAGAAGAGTTTTTCTCTTTATTCTCGGCTTTAAGCTTGGAAGCTCCGGATACGGTTTGCCGTGCATCAGAGCATATTCCGGATATGATAGCCTTGTTGGACGGATTAACGGAAAAGGGCTACACCTATGTTTATGACAACAACCTTTATTTTGCGACCGGAAAGTTCCGTTCCGAAGATACTCCGTTACCGATAGCGGTCAAAGATACTTCGGGCAAGCACAATGCGGAAGATTTTGTTCTCTGGTTTGGTAATTCCCAAAAATATCCCAACCCGCCGGAAGACAGGCTTTATCCTTCACCCAAAGGTATAAAAGGAAAGGGCTTCCCCGGCTGGCATATTGAATGTTCGGTTATGGCTTTGAAGTATTGCGGAGAATATTTAAGCATTCACGGCGGCAGCAGTGAGCATAAAAGCGCCCACCATGCTTCCGAAGTTTTGCAAAGTGAAGCTTTTATTGGCCATAAATGGGTTGATAACTGGTTCCATATTGCTTCTTTGAAGTTTGCCGACGGTAAAAGGGAAGGGGTGTCCTTAGAACGGATAACGGATAACGGTTATACGGCTGATGATTTAAAATATTTCTTCCTTCGGGGAAATTACAGCCAAAGATTGACCTTTTCATGGAAAAATCTGCGAGCCGCTGCGGAAGAATATGCTGAAATAAAGGACGATATTGCTAAGTGGCAGGCTTCATCTCGTCCGGTAACACCAAATGATTTAAAGATTTTCTCTCGCAAACTGGAAGAGTTTGATTCTGCGCTTCGTAATGACTTGAATACGCAGAAAGCTCTTAGCATTTTCAAAGAATTAAGCAAAGAAAACATTTCTCCGGAATGCAAACTTATTTTTGCTTCTCATGTTGAAAAAACAATCGGCTTAAACTTGGTGAAAGAAAGAAAAGAGGAAGCGCCTTTAAACATCATGGCTCATTATTTAACCCCAAAAAAAGTAAAAAGCTAAAAAACAGGGGTTGACATAAGGGATAAGATTTTATACAAAGATGCTCCCTTTGCTTATGGCGGAGTAGCTCAGCTGGTTAGAGCAGCGGAATCATAATCCGCGTGTCGGGGGTTCAAGTCCCTCCTCCGCTACCAAAAACAGACACCATTAGGTGTCTTTTTTTTGTATAGCGGGGGCAGACTTGAACACCCGACTGTCGGGGCTTGAGGATAAAAAACAACCATTGAATTGGTTGTTTTTTGACGAAAGG
>JAFWAG010000047.1 GCA_017507765.1 Alphaproteobacteria bacterium
AAAAGGACTTGCTAAGCAGAAAGTTTTAAGGTATCTATGCACCTCTCGTTAAGAGAAGGTTTCATGACCCCATCGTCTAGAGGCCTAGGACATCGCCCTTTCACGGCGGTAACGCGGGTTCGACTCCCGCTGGGGTCGCCATTACCACGGCAGGCATCGCACTGTCGTTTTTTTTATTTTCTAAGCATTATAAAAATTACTGACCTTTTATAACAATTTCTGCTTGCCTCTTGACACATACTCCCACCCGGTATATTCTTAATATACCCATATGGGGTATATCAAATTAAGGAGAAATATAATGAGTACCGATAAAACCTGTTGCAATGACGAATGCAAGTGCGGAGATAATTGCCAATGCGGCGACAACTGCCAATGCACAGAAACCGACAAATGCTGCCCTGAATGCACTTGTTATCTTGATAAAACCCAAGCGCAAGAATCAAACCTTTCAGAGTAAGCAATCTGGCATTAAAATAACTCTTAAATACATTGCCGAGATAGGAAACTCTGTCTCGGCTGTACTTTTTCCCAGAAAAGATATATTCTTACTGCCAGTCAACTTGTTTAAGGAAGGTCAAAGAATGGATAAGTATCCAAGCCACATAGATAACATTCCCAGATTAAACAGAATTGCCGGCCAAATTGAAGGCATAAAGAAAATGATTGAAGCTGGACGTTATTGCCCTGAAATTATCAGCCAGTTAAGAGCTGTCCGGTCTGCCCTAAAATCCGTAGAATCAAACATTTTACAAAAACACCTGCAACACTGTGTTGCACAGTCTTTCGCCTCTACGGAAGACAAAGAGCAAAAGATTGCCGAACTCAAAACCTTGTTCGACAGATTTAACGATTAACCCCTTCTACCTCCCCGTCCAGAAATATATTGAAACAATATTTGACAAAATAAATTAAGTATGCTATTTATAAGGCATACTTTGACTTATTATTGCTTATAGGGGGAACATAACATGGAAAATGACGTAAACAATAAAAAAGAAATACCGAACGTAAGTAATGTAAAAGGTAATTCCTACGACATAACTATTGATGAAGAAAAATACCGTGTAAGCATAAGAAAAGAGCCGGAATATACTTATCATTATTCGGGAAGTTACGACCCTGCCGATGTAGAAACCACCACTTATCAACCTTTTTATTTAGAAGCCACATCAGAAAACAATATTTCCATTGCCATTAGTTTCCGCTTTTCTGACAATTACTTTGATTATCCGCCGCAATGCGAGTTACTATCTTACAGCATTAACGGACAGGAAATGCCTTTATCCCCAACCCTCCAGGAAGAAAAAGGCATTCCCGCCATAGAAGCAAAAGATTTTTACAACAAAGCCTTTGGCGAACCGTTCAGCATCAAAAGTATTCCTACGTTTAAAGAAAGAACCCTTAACGGCAAACATTTTGCAGGCCCAGCATTACACAACATTTTCTTTGCCGGCGATATTTCTTTAGAAGAAGTAGTAGATAATTATTTCAAAGCCGATAAGATTTACGCCCAAGAAGAACAAAAATGCGCCGCCCAAATACCTGCATATCAGGAAGGATTTAGCTTGGTTGCAAAAGAAAATGCCAAACTTGCCGCTGAAAATGCACAACTTCAAGCACAGCAGGAAGCCATTGCTGCTCAGATAGCGTTAAACACCGAAAAAATGAACAGCAATCTATCTACCTACAACCAGAACTTCCCTATTGAGGTAATATATATGGCAAAGAAACTTGGCAAAGAGAGGACATAGTCCTTCCTTCCCAAAGTCTTGATATATGAGTATAAAATGACAAACAACCCAATGATTCATAATGAAATACCCGGCGTCAGCAATGTAAAAGGTAACTCCTATGACATTACGGTTAACGGTGAAAAATACCGCATAACCATGAAAAAAGGCCCAAAACATACTCGCAAATATATCGACAGAAGCTTCCCGTCAGAAATAGACTTTGCCGAAGTCCAGCCATTTTGCTTGGAAGCAAAATCCGCAAACAACCGCTCTTTCAGCATTTATTTTGAAATTGAAGACAATCATCTTACCGGATTTTCCCTCACCTCTTACCGATTAAATGGCGAAGATAAACCGGTACCTCCGATTGAACCAAAAGAATACCGCAACTACGCTCCTTCGTATAAAATCCAGTACGGCATTCCTGTAAACGCCTTTTACGACGAAGCGTTTGCAAAACCGTTTAATCTTGGCACACCGCCCACCTTCAAAGAAGTCATGCTAAGCGGCGAATATAAGCATGGCAAGTCATTGGTCGACAGATTCCTTACCGAAGATATTTCTTTGGAAGAATTGGCAGAAGCCTACCTGACCGCCGACGACGTTTTTGCAAAAGATAAACAAAAATGCGCCGAGCAATTACCGAAATACCAAGCCGGACTCAGCCCTTTCAAAGCAGAAAAAGCCAAAGTTTATACTACAATCTCTGCTTTGGGCGAAGAACTGCAAAACATTGATGCCAAAATATCCGTTTACAACCAAGAGTATCCGGAGGAAGTAGTCGCTTATGCCGCTAATATGGAAGCCCAAGAACGAGCCAAAGCAACCGGCAAGAAAGAACTAAATCCCCAAGAAATATACCTAAGAAACGCTTTTCAAAAAATACATCAATAACTTTTTACCAATGTTAGGAGTAAGAAATGACCGGAACAGAACTTTATAAAGACCTTGGCATCAGCAACCTAAAAGATAATTCCTATAATGTTACGGTTGACGGAGAAAAGTACCATATTACTATCGAAAAAGGGAAAAAGTATTTTATTGAAGCCCCCAATGAGATGTTTGGCATTCATGGACACAGTTTCTTTTTAAAAGCAGAAACAGAAAACAACTCCTCTTTTTGTATAAAGTTCACCTATGAAACCGTGCCGCTTCTGCGTTTCAACGACGCAGAATTACATTCTTACAGTGCTGATTTTGCAAAAGCTCCGGATATAGATGTAAAAGATTTTTATGAAAAAGCGTTTGCCTCGCATTTTGGGGTCAGAATGCCCCCCAGAGACGGCATTTGTGATGAAGGCGGAAAATTATACGACAATTTCTGTAGCGGTATATTTGATTTCACATTAGAGGACTTAGTAAAACAATACCAAAACGCTAAAAATATTTATGACGCCGAAGAAAAGTATTGCATGAATCATTTTGCGGAATATCTGGCGGGTCTTCGTCCTTTTGAAGCCAGAAGAGACGCAATTGCGGAGGAAATAGCTAAACTCGAACAAGAACGCAAAGAAGTCGAACAACAAATATACGACTATAATAAACCATATCCCAAAGTGTTAGCCTCTTGCGCAAAGATACTTAAAAGCGATGAAAACCCTACCCGCAAATTAACCCCCATGGAAATAAGTTTACTGGATATGTACCAGAAAAAACGTTAATTTTCTAAAACATCTATCCTCCGGCCGGAGCAACCCTCCGGCCTTTTTTATGCCCAACATTACGACAGAAACGGCAATTTCTTGCTCCAATACCTCTCCTGCCTTTTGTACCTACCAAAACCCAAAAAAAGTCTCCCCCTTCTTTCTTCCGCCTCGACACTACATTCTCCCTTGACAAATCCGCTGGAATACGTTTGTATAGGTATAGGGGGTATACCTATATAAAGCAGGAGAAAATATTATGGAAAAAGGTTGCCGAAGCCAAGAAGAAAACAAAGATTTAGTTGTCCGCCTCAACCGTATTGAAGGTCAAATCAAAACCATACGGACACAGCTGCAAGACAAAGACAAATGCGACTGTATGAGCATTTTAAACCAAGTACGTTCCGCCACTTGTGCGATGAGGGGAGTTTGGGAAATCATTGCCGCCCGCCATATTGAATATTGTGTTGCGGAAATGGAAGTTACCGAACGCAACCAAGTAATTGAAGAAATTGTTTCCCGTTTAAAAGAGTTAAGATAATGACCCATTGCAATCATCATCACCACCATATAAAAAATGCCAACCGGACATTATTCGTCATCATTATAACTTTAATCACCATGTTTGCTGAAGTTCTGTATGGCTTTTTAACCAACTCCATGGCTTTATTATCCGACGGTTGGCACATGGGAACTCACACACTTGCTCTTGCGGTTACCTATATAGCCTATATCTTTATCGGCAGAATAAAGACTCAAAAACACGCCTGCTCGCAAGAAGTAAGCGAAAAAATATCTTCATTTTCAGGCTACACCAGCGCATTATTTCTTTTATGTTCTGCGCTATGGATTATATTTGAATCGCTGACCAGATGTATCAACCCGTTAGAAATCTCTTTTAATGAAGCAATTTTAGTGGCAAGCATTGGCTTAATTGTCAATCTCATCTGCATCTTTGTTATGGAGTTTAAAAATCACCAACGCGAAGAAGATTACAATTACAAAGCTGCTTACTTACACATTTTAACCGATGTTATGACTTCTGTTCTTGCCATTATTGCGCTTTTGTCCGGCAAGTACTTAGGCCTTGCGTCATTAGACCCGATAATCGGCCTGTTTGGTGGCTTAGTTATCCTAAGGTGGAGTATTCAGCTTATTAAAAGCACCTCTGTAGTTTTGCTTGATTTAAAGCTTCTCCGAAACGATTAAGAACTAGACTACAAGCGGCAGACAAAAAACTGCCGCTTTTTCTTTCTAAAGAGTTTGTTTTATCTCTTGACTCAGCCGCTACCTTCCGCCGTAAAATATATTCACTTACCTGCCACCCAAGGAGATTTTTAACGTGGGGAAGAAAATTATCACTATGTTGTTTTGCCTTTTAATTATTATTGCGGGCATAGGTTTATATGTCCTACTCCAGTTCGGAGCCCTACCCAGCGACGCAGAAAAATCCGAATATTCCAAACTTTCTTATTATAAGAACGCAGAGTTCCAAAGCCCCGAAAAACTGGTTTATGATTTTAACAATATCCGCAACAGCAATGGCAACAGTGGCTTTTTCCGCTTTTTATGGCAATCCTCATTTGCGCCCAAAGAAGAACTTCCCAAAGTTATGCTGAGCAAAGATTCATTCCCCTCCTCTCCGGAAGCATTTGCGCTTTATTGGCTTGGCCATTCTTCGGCGATTATAGATTTAAACGGCAAACGTATTTTAATAGACCCAGTTTTTGGCAACGCCGCTCCAATACCTTTTGCGGTTCCAAGATACGGCAAAGCACCCATAAGCGTTAAAGAACTTCCAAAAATTGATTACATACTTATCACCCACAACCATTACGACCACTTGGAAAAATCCACCGTCCAAGCGATAAAAAGCGGCCATTTTATTGTTCCTTTGGGAGTTGGCGCGGCTTTACGCGGCTGGGGCATAGCCAAAGACAGAATTACGGAACTTGGCTGGAAAGACAGCTTCAAACAAGACGGTTTGAAAATCATCGCCCGCGAAGCCGTCCATTTTTCCGGCCGTACCTTTAAACGCAATCAAACTCTTTGGAATGCCTACGTCATTCTTAGCCCTGACATGAAAATCTTTTGGGGCGGAGACAGCGGTTATGGAAAACATTTTAGCGCAATCGGCAAAGAATACGGCCCCTTTGATTTAACCGCCTTGGAAATTGACGGCTGGAATACCGGTTGGCCAAACACTCATATGTTCCCGAAAGAAGTTATCCAAGCCGCCAATGACCTGCAAACGAAGACTTTATTACCGGTTCATTGGGCAGTATTTGACCTTGCCCTGCACCCTTGGCACGAATCAATTGATATGGTCATAGATGAAGCAAAATCATCTTCTTTTAATATCACAACCCCGAAAATGGGCGAAAAAATCAACCTTCACAGCAAAACCTCTCATTGGTGGAAGGATACAGACTAATTTATACAAGACAAAAAGCAGGCAAATATGCTAAAAGAGCAAAATAGTTTTAACTTTTGCGGCGTACCTCAAAATGACCATAGCGTATAAAGCAGACCGTCAGCATATGGAGATAACCCTTTCCGGTGATTATCTTTCCTTCAGTGATGAGGAAATACGTCAAAAACTGTTTGCCGACTTAAAGAACAAACGCCCTGCCACCATTGTTTTAAACGGTCAAGAGCTTGGGCAATGGGATTCCACTCTTGCCGTTGTTTTGTTTGAAGTTATCAAGTTTGCCCAAAAGCACTCTTTGCATATTGATTTAAGCGGCCTTCCGGAAAATCTCCGCCATTTTTTAGACCTTGCGTTTGCCGTCGACCGCAAGCCCGAAGCCACAAAGCTCTCCCGCCTTCCCTTTTTGGAAGCAATCGGCAGTAAAACTCTTGATATTTACCACAGCTCCCGCAAAGGCTCTGCCTTCATAAAGCAAGTTTTAATCTCTATCCTCAAAGGACTTTCCGGCAAAGCCGTAATGCGCAGAATAGATTTTTACTTTGCCATGGAAGATGCCAGCTACAAAGCGATTGCGATTGTATCTTTGGTCAGCTTTATGGTTGGCTTAATTCTGGCGTTTGTCGGCGCAATCCAATTAAAGACCTTTGGGGCGCAGATATATGTTTCAAGTCTGGTTGCCATTGCCATGACCCGCATTATGGGAGCCATTATGGTAGGCATCATCATGGCGGGCAGAACGGGAGCCTCCTACGCCGCCACCATAGGAAGTATGCAGGTCAACGAAGAAATAGACGCTTTAAAAACCATGGGCATATCGGCAACAGATTTCCTAGTCTTACCACGCATTACCAGTTTATTGCTCACTATACCGTTTTTAACAATTTTGGCTGATGCCATGGGTATCATCGGCGGCGGAGCAGTCGGCGTATTCATGCTTGGGATTTCTCCGCATGAATATTGGACTTATACTTGGAATGCGCTCAGCCTTGACAACTTTTTGGTTGGCATTTTTCATGGCTTTGTATATGGCTTTGTGATTGCCGTTTGCGGCTGTTACTATGGTATATATTGCGGCCGCAATGCGGACAGTGTCGGACTTGCTACCACCAAAGCCGTAGTCAGCGCGATTGTCTGGATGATAGTATTAACCGGCATTATAACCTTTTTGCTTGAAGTGGTGGGACTATGATAAAGACAGCGGAAACATCACCCATTCAAGCCGATAAAATCACCATAGCTTATGGAGACTTTGTCCTTTTAAAGGATTTGGATTTCAAGGTAAACAAGCACGATGTTTTCATCATCATGGGCGGAAGCGGCTGCGGGAAAAGCAGCCTTCTAAGAGTGCTTACCGGCCTGCAAAATCCCTCTGGCGGAGAAGTTTTCATTAACGGCACCAACTTCACCAAAGCCGAAGAAACCGCTAAAAACGATATTATGAAAAAGTGCGGCATTCTGTATCAAAGCGGAGCCTTGTTCAGTTCCATGACGTTGGCAGAGAACATCGCCCTTCCCTTGCAACAATATACGGATTATTCGCCCTCCTTAATTTCCGAGCTTGTTTCTTTTAAGCTTGCCTTAGTCGGGCTTGCCGGCTTTGAGGAGTTCTATCCTTCCGAAATCAGCGGCGGCATGAAAAAGCGTGCAGGCCTTGCCAGAGCCTTAGCCTTAGATCCGGAAATCGTTTATTTTGACGAACCTTCGGCGGGGCTTGATCCGATAAGCTCTAAACTTCTGGACGATTTAATCATTGACCTTAACCGCAGCTTAGGCACAACCATTGTCGTAGTTACGCATGAACTAAGCTCTATCTTTGCCATTGGCACTAATTCTATATTCTTAGACGGCGAAACCAAAAGCATCATCGCCGGAGGAAATCCGAACGACTTATTACGGAATCCCCCGAACGAAACGGTACGCCGCTTTTTAACTCGAGGGGAAAAATAATATGCGCAGAGAACCTAATACAAAAATGATTGGGCTGTTTATGCTGATAGGTTTGGCAATCCTTATCGGCGCAATAGGTTTTCATTTAAAGGATAAGCTTTTCCCAAGCAAAGACCACATTGTCGTCATGTACTTTGAAGAATCTATCAAAGGCTTGAACATAGGTTCTCCGGTAGTCTTCAAAGGCGTAGAAATCGGCAAAGTCGTCCGTATTTCCCTGATTGCCAACACCGAAACCTTAGAGTTCAACATTCCTGTCTATGTCCAAATTAACAAATCCGGCGGCTTATATTTCCCCAAACAGCAAGAAAGCCGAGAAATTATCCTAAACGAACTCATCAACAAAGGCTTGCGAGCCAGACTGGCAACTCAAAGCTACCTTACCGGCCAGCTTATGATAGAACTTGAAATGCTCCCAAATACGCAAATAGTCATGAAGAAAACGGCAACTACCAAAAACTTTTTGGAAATCCCAACCGTTCTGTCAACTATCGGCGCATTGTCCAAAGACTTACAGGCTCTTAACCTCAAAGAAAGCGTAGAAAAGTTCAACCGCTTCTTTAACGGTCTTAATAATGATATCATGCCGCAATTGCAAAATATTGTCGGCAGCGTCAACAAAGCAATAAAGAAAAACCCAGGCGTTGCGGTTGACACGCTAAACAACCTGAACCGGACTTTGGAAAACGTCGGCGAAGCGGCAAAATCTTTGCGCAACTTTGCGGATTATATCGAACGCCACCCGGAAGCCCTGTTAAAAGGTAAAGGAGAGTATTAAAATGAAAACCAAACTTTCAAGCCTGCTTTTTTGTTTATTCCTTGCCGGTTGCATCGGCGGAGTAAGTATGCCGTCTAAGTTCTACTCTTTGGAAAGCATCTCTCCGGAAACCGCCGCCGAGACTTATTCGCTTAAAACCGCCGTCGGTGTGGAAGAGTTCCGCATTCCCCGCTATATCGACCGCCCGCAAATCGTAACCCGAGACGCAAATGCAGTGGAATTAAAAGTATCCGAACTTAACCGGTGGAGCGAACCTTTATCCTTCATGATGCAACGGACTATGGCTGATGACTTATCGGTATATCTTCCGAACTCTATGGTTAAGCCAAAGATTTATGCCCGTGAAAGCTTCAACTATAACGTCTTTGTCGAAGTAAACCGCTTTGATGCCACCTTAGGCAAAACCGCAATTTTGGAAGCTTGGTGGTCTATCTTCAACGCCAAAGACAACAGCTTGGTTACCCGTCAGAAAAGCACCTTCTCCCTCCCGATAGGAGATAACTATGACGATATGGTAATCGCCCAAAGCAAGCTTTTACAGGACTTGGCAAAACAAATCGCCCAAACCCTCAACAAACGGAAGAAATAAACGAGAAACACACAACCAATATAAATATTTACAATTAAGAGAATGAAATAAATGGCCTTATATACAAATGACAAAGGAACCTTAAAGGAAATAAAGGAAGTTCCATTCAAACTAGAAAAACACCTTCAAAAAATATTTGAAGATAACCTGTCCACTATTATGAACCTTACTATCGTTAAAAGTGAGTTTGGAATAAAAAATAAACGCTTTGATACTTTAGCTTTTGACGAAGAAAACAACTCATTCGTTATTATTGAATACAAAAGAGACAAAAGTTCTAGTGTTATTGATCAAGGTTTTGCTTACCTTAATTTAATGCTCGAGAACAAAGCTGAGTTCATATTAGAAATAAACGAAAGCTGTAATAGGAATTACAAACGAGATGATATTAGTTGGGAACAAACAAAAGTTATTTTTGTTGCTTCTTCGTTTAATGACAACCAAAAAATTGCCACAAAGTTTAAAGACATTGCAATTGAACTCATTGAAGTTAAACAATTTAAAAGTGGACATATAATAATTAATTCATTAAAAGATGATACATCTCAAATAAGTATAAAAAATATAGCCAAAAGTAATTCTATATATGAAAATGTATCCAAAGAAATAAAAGTATATACAGAAGAAGACCA
>JAFWAG010000048.1 GCA_017507765.1 Alphaproteobacteria bacterium
GCCATCATCTTCTTTGCGGATACCTATTTTGTACCCGTCTATATCCACACCGACATCAGTAGGTTCAAGAAGTATAGTACCAACGGTAATACTATCTTTGTTTTCTTCGATATATTCGTTCGTAGCATTCTTTAACAAAAGCAAAGTGTTTGCTTCGTTAATGTTATCTATGTCCTGCCTTCTGTCGGCAACGTGTTTATAGAGTACGGGAGTTAAGGAGGCGATAAGGCCTAAAACAATAATGGCTTCGACGGTAATAGTGCCGATTTGAGTGCTATTTTCTAGCGGGGGGGGGTAGAGACTTTCAATTTTTTACGTAACATTAGGATATCTCCTTAAGTGTCTTTTTTGAAACAAGCAAATCATACTATAAACCCGAAAAAATGCAAACTGTAATCAATTTTCTTCCAAAGCTTTCTGTATAGCGGCAAGCGCCAATCTTGAACGGTTATTACCATATTCACTTGCCTTAATGTCCGCATTTTCGGAAGTACCGAAGATTATAATTTTGCTTATACCGTTTGCTCTGGCAGCCAAAGTAATATCTTTAAGGTCAGGGTTAGTATCTTCAATTATCAACGCTGCCCCAACATTTGCTCCGGCAAAGTAATCACTTATCTGAGAATCTGTTTCTTCTGCTGTAAGTAAAATTATATCTGGTTGAGAAGTGATTGCCGCATTTTTCAATAAAGTAAAGTTAGTTCCTTTGTGATTTATAATAATAAATCTGGTATCTATGGAAATATTTGCCAAAGAAATATTTATATCAATCGGTTTAAAACGATTATCATTTATAAAATGTACTTTTCCTTTATTTTTTAAAAATGATTTTATTTCTTTGCTTATTTGCTCGCTTATCGAGTTTTCAAAAAATGCGATTGTTTTTGCTTCGCTTCGTTCCCGTGCATATTTTGCCATTTCTTCCAAAGCGTTTAAGGAATTATTGACCACAATCACTTTGTCCGTATCGGTGAAGGCTTTTTTGCTTTTGTGAACTAATACAGAGTTTGCCCCGTTTTCCAAAGCTTTACCGATTAATTCATGGGTATCTTCCTCTTCATTTTCCAAAGCAATAAAAATATCGCCTGGTTTTATCTGTTTTACATCTGCTGCCACCCCGTAAATATCCCAATTTGCGGTTGTTGCTCCGTCGGTTATTTCAGTCAAATCAAAAGACTTCCAGATAACAGCGGTGTTTGGTCCGCTTCCTTCGTACGCATTTTTATCAATCGTCAAAGCGGCATTGATTGCTTCTTCGGTGTCATTAAAAGGATGAACGGTATCACCGATTTTTTGTCCTGTTTCATGACCTTTTCCGGCAATTACCAAGACATCTCCGGCATTAAGTTCTTTTATGGCGGCAAAGATAGCTTTGCGACGGTCGCCTATTTCCAAAGCATCAGGGCAGGCGGGCATAATTTCCGAGCGGATAAAGTTTGCATCTTCGGTACGGGGATTGTCATCGGTAACAATCACCCTGTCGGCCAGCTTAGCCGCTACAGCACCCATTTGCGGGCGTTTACCTCTGTCCCTGTCTCCGCCGCAACCAAATACTATGCTAAGTTTTCCTACAGTATTCGGGCGCAAAGTATTTAAAACATTTTCCATTGCATCAGGGGTATGAGCATAATCGACATACACCGCCGCTCCGTTACTTAACGTAACAACGTTCTCCAAACGCCCCCAAGACCCTTTTAAACTTTCCAAGGCTTCAACCGCTTTATCGGCATCAGCCCCGCAAGCTATTGCCAGTCCCAAAGCGCATAAAGCGTTCATGGCTTGAAAGTCTCCGGTCAGAGGCAAGCGGATATTGTAACGTTTACCCAGTACATCAAGTAAAAGATTCTGCCCCAAAGCATCTGCACGGTGGTTTAAAATCCTTAACTCTTTTCCTTGGAATCCATAGGTAAAGGTTTGTAATTTTCGGGATTTGCAAGTTGATGTAATAATATTACATTCTGCTATATCTGCATTGATGACTCCGGCGCCTTCCGGAACAATTAAATCGGAAAACAAGCGCAGTTTTGCCAACAGATAATGTTCCATATCGCCGTGATAGTCTAAATGGTCGCGGGTAAGGTTGGTAAAGCCGGCAGCTTTGATTTTTAATCCGTCAAGCCGGCATTGGTCTATTCCGTGGCTGGAAGCCTCTATCGCCAGATTAGTTACGCCTTTGCTCGCCAGCTCGTTCACGTCTTTATAAAGAATGGAAGGCGGAGGAGACGTAAGGTTTCCTTCTTTGGTCATTACCGGAGATATAATACCGATAGTTCCCATGCTTGCGGCGCACAAACCGGCTTGTTCCCAAATCTGCCGTGTAAATACGGAGGTAGAAGTCTTCCCGTTCGTTCCGGTAACGGCAACAATGGTTTCCGGCTGTAAGGGATTAAACGCCGCCGCCATTAAAGCAAAAGCTTTGCGGGGATTTTCGGCATAAAAATAAGGAATACGGCTATCTTTGCGTTTTTTGTCTGCGGGAAGCAAAATTGCCGCCGCTCCGTTGGCAATTGCTTCATCGATATATTTTTCTCCGTTTGTTTTTGCACCGGATAAAGCGGCAAAAACAAATCCTTCTTCGACTTGTTTGGAGTTATCGGTAGCACCGGCTATTTCTATTTCCGGATTGGTAACGCTACACCCTGACAATTCTGCTAATTTCGCTGCCAGCATTATAAATCTCCTTAAAACTGTTTTTCGAAAGAAGCTTAAATAAATCCTTTTCCTTCTTTTACGCTAAAGTCGGGTAAAACATCAAGCTGCGGCGCAATGGTTTCAATAATATTCTTAGCAGTCGGCACCACGTTCCAACCAGCAGTATTAAAGCCATGAGTTTCTTTGGTTTTTTGCGGAGCATCAAGCATTACGATAAGAGCATATTTCGGTTTTTCGCTTGGGAATACGGCAACGAAAGAAGTCCGGAGCGAGCCTTTAAGATACTTACCGTTTTCGCCTAAGCGTTCTGCCGAGCCGGTTTTTCCTCCGACATCATATCCAGATACATCAGAGTTGCGTCCTGTTCCTTCGGTAACCACGGCTCTTAAAAGCTGCCGCATGATTTTAGAGTTTTTCTCGGTCATAATTCTGGTTCCCGGAGGAAGTTTATTATTCCGTGAAACCAATAAAGAAGCAGGGCGGTAAACCCCGCCGTTCACAACTGCTCCGACTGCGTTTACGACGTGCAGGGGAGTAACTGCGATACCGTATCCGAAAGATACGTTTACAATAGTGCTTTCCCACCACCTGTCAGGAACTAAAGGCTTACTTTTTTCCGGCAGTTCAACGTTTAACGGGCGCAACAAACCAACCTTGGCCAGAAATGCTTTTTGTTTTTCCGCTCCCAAAGACATTGCTATTCGTGCCGAAGCGGTATTTGAAGAATGCACCATAATTTCTTTTGGCGTTAACGGCCGATTTTGCGGGTGCAAATCTTTAATTGTGTAGTTGGCAAGAACCAAAGGCGATGAATCTATTTTATCTGACAGTTTCAGTTTTCCGCTTTCCAAAGCCATAGCGGTATTAAAGATTTTAAACACCGAACCGGTTTCATAAACCCCAAGTGTAGAGCGATTAAACAAAGAGTTATAATCTGCGGATTTAACATTATTAGGGTCATAATCCGGCAAAGATACCATGGAAATTATCTCGGACGAATTAACGTCCATGACAATAGCCGTTCCTCCCAAAGCTTTATATTGTTTTAAGGAGCTTGCCAAAATCGAGCGTACGGAATCTTGCACGCCGGCATCGACGGAAAGCCTTAATGGTTCGGATTTAGTCGTCAGTTCTTCATCAAAGTTTTTTTCCAATCCGGACAAGCCGTTATTATCAATATCAACCGCTCCGACTATATGAGCAAAGAGTTTTCCTTGGGGATATACTCTTTTTTCACCGTTTTCAAAATTGAAAGCCGGAAAACCCAAGCGGTTTACGGCATATTTTTCTTTTGGGGTAAGGTTTCTTTTTAAATATACGAAATGAGTTTTGCGTTCCAAGCGCTTTTTAACGTCTTCGTATTTTAACGAAGGAATAGTCTCTACCAAAGCTTTTGCCGCTTTTTCCACATCTTCGATTTTAGAATTATCCGAATAAAGATTAACGGTTGGCAGACTGGTTGCCAGAACTATACCATTGCGGTCGGTTATATCGGCACGGCTCATCTTTATATCCAGACTGTAGGAAGAAGCATTGGCCGATTTAACTTCTCCGACTTCCTTTAAAACCGTGAATTCAAAAAGCTTGGCAGAAATAGCCACAAAGGCAAAAACAAAAAACACCGCAATTACGACCAGACGGTTTCGTCCTTTTTCTAAGTCTTTAAAATCGTTTTCACTTATATTGTAATAAGAATGCTCTTTAATCCGTATTTCTTGCCCCGGATAATAGAATTGAGCCTGATTAAAGGGAAAATGAGGCTTCATATCTTCCCCTCCGGAGCTTTATTTTGAAACGGTATATCATTTATAGAAATGAATTGTTCGGCTTTTAACGGGTGCATATGAAGGTACTTTTCGCTAAGCTTTCTAAGGCGTCCCGGTTCATTTAAATGCGACCACTCGGCTTTCAAAACATGAATAGACTTTTGGTCTTCCAGTATTTGGCGATTTGTTGTTTTTAAATTGTCTTCCAATTCTATGACGTGGTTTTTTAAGACAAAAGAGCCGATAGCAATAAAACCGGCAACTACCAACCATGCACAACCGATAAGGAAGGTTCTCATACCTCACCTCCGTCATTTTTCACGGCGGCGCGCAAACGAGAAGAGCGAGCTCTTGGATTAAGGGCTATTTCTTCTTCCGTTGGACGTATCGGCGATTTTGTAACAATGTTCAGCATCGGAATCTCTTCCGGCTTGGCAAGGGGGAGATGGCGGGAGGAACGAGGAGCTTTGCCGGCTTTTTCTTGCAGGAAAGATTTTACGATGCGGTCTTCGAGGGAGTGAAAGCTAACGACCGCAATCTTTCCCTGGGGAGCGAGAATATCAACAGCTCCGGCCAGTCCTCTTTTTAATTCGCCCAGTTCGTCGTTCACATGGATTCTCAACGCTTGAAACGTGCGGGTTGCAGGGTTGATTCCGTCTTTGGAGCGAGGAACGGCTGAGCAAACTACCTCCGCCAATTCTAAAGTGGAAGAAAAAGGTTTTTCCTTGCGGCGGGAAACAATGGCTTTGGCTATTTTCCGAGACATTCTTTCTTCGCCGTATTCATAAATAATATTTGCCAGCTCTTCTTCGGGAGTATCGTTGACTACATCGGCAGCGCTAAGACCTTGCCCGCTCATGCGCATATCTAATGCGCCGTCTTTTTGGAAAGAAAAGCCTCTGTCCGCATCGTCTATTTGCATGGAAGATACGCCGATATCCAAAACTACGCCGTCAACTTTGGTAACACCCAAACCTTGGACAAGCTCCTTCATATTTCCGAAATTGCCTTCAACAAGATTTAAGCGTTCCTTAAAATCATTTTGCAGCGTTGCGCCCATTTTTATGGCGTTCGGATCACGGTCTATCGCAATTACTTTGCAGTCTTCCGCTTCTAAAATAGCTTTTGTATATCCGCCGGCACCGAAAGTTCCGTCAACATAAATCCCCCCCTTTTTAGGGGTAAGGACACTTAAAACTTCGGAAAGCAAAACCGGAATATGAGGAGGTTTTTCCGCCATTTTAGCCTTCCTCTCCGTCATGCAGTTTTAAAATCGGCCTTTGTTTCAAAGCTTTTGCCCGTATTCTGGCTTCTTCCTTGGCATAATTTTCCGGATTCCAGATTTGGAAAGTCCGTCCCTTACCAACGAAAACCGCACTGTCCGTAATCTCAGCATGAGCCAAAAGCTTTGGGGTAAGCATAATCCGTCCAGTGGAATCAAAAGAAAACTCTTTGGCATCGGCATAAATCAAACTGGTTAATTCATCTTGTTCTTGGGAAAACATTGCCATTCCGGCTTCTATTCCCGCCGCCATTTTTTCCAGTAAATCAGAGGTACAGCATTCAATACAGGGATATACAAAAGAACGGAAGGCGACCAGTTCGGTTTCGCCGTTTTCTATTCTTGCACGATAGTCAGCCGGGACAGATACGCGACCTTTCGAATCGACCTTATTGGTGATTGTATCAAAAAATAAAGTAGTTTTTCCCTGCATTCTGCCCATTTTTTACTCCCCGTGCACGGGCCGTTTTCCCATAGGATTTCTTATGGGATAGCATGGGATAACATGGGAGTCAATGGGAAAAGTAAATATTTTCTTAAATCGACTCTATTGATAGGCAGACAGGCAGAGAATCCTCTGCAAAGGCAAAGACTATGAGTTAAAAAAGTTAATAAAGAATGAGGAAAGATAAGAATATTTCTCCGGCAACATACTTTGTGCCGCCGGAAAAACAACTGAGCGGGAATGGAGGATATATGTTAAAGATAGGTCAAAAAAAGAGGCTTTGAGACTTCCAAACCTCTTTTAAGAACTTGCTTAGTCCAAAGGAATATTTAATTGCCCTTTATACTGCGGAGGCTGCCCTTCGTATATGGGCTGCGGCTGATAATTTTGGGGCTGAGGAGCATATTTCGGAGCAACCTCGCCAAAAGTAATGGAGAACTTATCTCCGTTAGCAAACTTACCGTAACCTTTAATTAAAGCGTACTCGCTTTCTTTCTGTTTTCTTTCCGAAGCAAATACGAAAGTTCCCTTTTGTTTGTTGGAACAGGTTATATCACCTTTACCGGTCAACTTGGTTTTAAAGGAATATTCACCTTCACAGGTAATTCCGTCAGCCGAAGAAATGGTAAACTCTCCCGAAGACCCGATGTTTTCCAACGTTTCTCCCACGAATACTTGATTTCCGTTATTCATTTCCATATGAACGGCATTATAACTTCCGACACAGGCAAAAACGAAAGCAGTTGCCGGCAGGACAAAAAGGGCTTTATTCATAACAATCCTCATCGCATCTGGTTAGAGTTATTAAAACTAAGGATTTTATAATATTACGATAATTCCATTCCCGCAACGTAAATAAACAGATAGGGAGGCAAGCAAGTATCAGTAAGTGTGATGTTGGAGCGGGAGAAGGAATAGATTGAAATGATATATATAACTTTGGAGCGGGTGAAGGAATAGATTGAAATGATAGAATATAATTTCAATCGTATTCTTAGGTTTATTTATTTCCGGAGGAAATTAGGAAACCTTAGTGGGTTCCCTTCCAAGAGGACGCCAGTCCGATTGGATACCAAGCAATCCGGTAAGTCGGCTATAGGTGAGGGATTGTATAAGCAAGTGTGATGTTGGAGCGGGTGAAGGAATAGATTGAAATGATAGAATATAATTTCAATCGTATTCTTAGGTTTATTTATTTCCGGAGGAAATTAGGAAACCTTAGTGGGTTCCCTTCCAAGAGGACGCCAGTCCGATTGGATACCA
>JAFWAG010000049.1 GCA_017507765.1 Alphaproteobacteria bacterium
AAGGACGGTAGACGTCCATATTCGCCGCTTGCGGAAAGCTTTAAACGAAGGTGGTGAAGCTGATTTACTCCGTACCGTACGGGCGGCAGGCTATTCTTTGGATACCGAGCCCGGAGATTCTGATGATGAAGACGATGATTTTTAGGAGTTTAGCTCATGAAAAAACTCAAAGATAAAAAAACTTCTCAGCCGATTTCTGATAAGGAAAAAACTTCCAAAGGCGGATTGCTGGTGGAAGTTATTATTGTATTGGGTCTGGTGGCGGCATTAACTCCTGTGCTTTATAAGCATGTTGCTGACAGACAGCAGGATATTGATAATGTTACGGAAGCAAATACTTTACAGATATTAAAAGAACAAACCAAAGCATATATAGATGCAAATAAAGATACCCTTTCGCTTGGAACGACTTTGCTTAATCCTGTTGATGTCGGGCTTGATGTAACAGGTTATCTTATCGGGATAAAGAAAGAGGCTAATGGCCTGATAAATGCGATGATTGCTGCTACAAGCGGAACTAATGATGTAAATGCGGCAAAGGTTGCTTCTTTACTTGGTGTTTCCGCCGGTATTTATTCGGCGCAAGATACGGATAGAGCCTGGGGAATCAATGGTATATGGGCGGAAAATATTTCCAGTTACGGATTTACTTCTCTTCCGACGGGTGTTCCGGTTCTAACAACGGCTTATGATGAAGAAGATACCCTTGATATGGAAAAAATCTTCTCAGAGATTGAAAATCATTCTTTTGAAAAGATTACCGCTAAGGAGTTCTGTGTCGATAATCCAGCCGTTCCCGAAGAAGAAAGATGCATAGACAGTTGGGAGTTTGAAACTTGCACGGAACTGATTGATTTGTGTAATAGAAGTGTCAAATGTAATAATGCATATCATAAACGATGCAATCAAACTTGTAACGATATTTTAATCAGTTATCGAGCGGAAGGATTAACTCCGGTGTCGGATAGTGCTTTCCGTCTTACCGGAAGTAATGCGGCGGGCGAAAGCAATAAGACAAAGTGTTATTTTACCGCTAATGCCGGATATAACGCCATAGAGCTTATCGAAGCTTGTAACGGTGAAAATATGGAAGCCTGTACGGTCGCAAATACCTATGGTCTTAACACTACTTGCCAGAAAATCATAGATACCTATAAGACTTTAAATAGGACGCCGGAAAATGGCACTTACAAGCTTGGAACCGGTACGGATACAGCGTGTTGGTTTAAGAGTACTACCGGTTATTCCAGTAAAGAAGTTATTGAAAAATGTAATGCGGGAACGGCTCTTGCTTGCCAGATTGGAAGTGATAACAAGTTAAACCGTACCTGTGCGGAAGTTCAAACCACGATGAAAAGTTATGGTGCTATTCCGGCAAATGGTTCTTTCAAACTTACGCTTACGAATGCTTCGGGTTCATCATATACTTGTGATATGAGTCAAACTCCTGCGTTAACCGAATACTTTTATAAAAATGCGGCGGGAACGTATACCTTCAATCTTTTAAGCAAAAA
>JAFWAG010000050.1 GCA_017507765.1 Alphaproteobacteria bacterium
CTTGATTTTGTGGGAGATTTTAAGAGCAAGGGGATACCCCGATTAAAACACGAAGGGCATTTCTGGCAACAAAAAAGCACCTTTTGAAAGGTGCGTTTAATAAATGGTGCCGCTGGTGAGAATCGGACTCACGACCCCTCCCTTACCAAGGGAGTGCTCTACCACTGAGCCACAGCGGCGTAAAGCGTTAGGGTGCGGAGAATAACCAATCAATAACGCTTTGGCAAGTGCTTTTTTATCAAAAATCTTATTTTTTCTTTAATTATTTTATTGCATCTTTATAGCATATTATTTTGTCAATACTTGACAACAAAATAGACTATGTTAAACTTATACCAAGAAAACCAAAGCAAAGGAGAAATAAAATGAACAGATACTCCGCTCCGAACATATTGGAAATTATTGATTTATCGGTAAACAACGATGAAGACATTGCCTTTATCAATCGCAACCTTCCCTCTGACCGTTTGCTGGGTAAAAACATCTTTGTTGCTTTGGATTTTGATGCCACTTTTGTTGATAATGACGGAAAGAATCTGGAAGTTGACTATACGGTCGTAAAGTCCGTAATAAACAATGCTTTGGGCGTACCAAGCGAACGTGATGAAATATACCAAAGAATTGCTGAAAACAGTTTTGATGTTGACGAAGCGATAAGTGCTTATGTCTCTCCGTTAGAGCCGGCACAGCAAGAAGCTTTGCAAAAATATCTGGCTAGTGATTTAGGGGTAAAGTTTTCTTCTTTTGAAGAATATAAAAATGTTATGGCCGGAAAGCCCATAAATAAACTTCTGGCGGAAGAAATCGGTTCCTTTATTGAACAAGAAAGCGGCAAACCTTTTCTTAGCTTGGATTACATCGACACTACGATTGTAAAAAATGTTGAAGTTCGGGCTATTAACGAATTCGTGCCCAAAATGATAAAAGAGCCGATTGCCGGTTGGGAAGACTTTTTGGATACTATGGAGAAAAATCCGGATATTCATGTGGCGATTGTAACCTCCAGTGAAAATCCCAGAGTGTTCAGCATATTCTTTGGCTTGTCGGAAAAGATTCAAAAACAGTTCGGCTTAACCCCTTGGCATAAAAAGCTTTTTGAGCAAGCGGTCAAACATGACAGACCGGAAGATTGGGAAGCTTTTCATCAGGCGGTTAAGAAAACCGGTAATTTTTTTAGTGCGGGCGAAGAAGAGTTTCGGGATTACATTAAAAACCGGAAACCGCATGGAGATATTCACGGAATTGCTTTTAAAGAATCCGTCAAAAAGCACGGCATTACCCGTTATGGCGTAGTACTTGAAGATAGCGGGTCTTTGGGGGCTTATAAACAGCATGAAGAGTTGGCAGACTTTTCGGACGGCTTGGCCGGAAATCCGGAAACCGGAGCAAATGGCTATGTAGGATTAGGATTTATCGCCGCATCTCATTACGACGAAAGAAAGCAAACGAAAAAGCTTGCCGACATTGTAGGGGTGGAAAACCTGACCTATCACCCTTCCGGAGTTACGGCTTTTGTTCTGGAATTGCAAGAGAAAGCAAACGAAGACTTTGCCTATGCCAAGAAAAATTATCCTGAATTATGTGTAGCCGCGGCTTTGGCTAAATATAACCGTGGACAATAATTAAATTATATCTTGAGCTGGGTATCGTATAAAGATTTATAAATGCCGTTTTCTTTGGCTAATAATTCTTTATGCGAACCGGTCTCTGCTATCTCGCCCTGATTGATGACGATAATCTTATCCGCATTGCGAACCGTGGAAAGCCGATGCGCAATTACAAAAACAGTTCTATCTTTCATCAAATTGTCGATAGCTTGCTGAACAACGGCTTCGGACTTATTGTCCAAAGCGGAAGTTGCTTCGTCCAAGATGACTATCGGGGCGTTTTTGATAAAGGCTCTGGCGATGCCGATTCTTTGCTTCTGACCGCCGGATAAAAGGACGCCCCTTTCACCTATGTGCGTATCAACACCCTCCTCCAGAGAATCTATGAACTCTCGCAAGCAAGAGGCTTCAATCGCCGCATTCAATTCTTCTTCCGTGGCGTTTTCCTTGCCTAATAAAATGTTGTCTCTGATTGTGCCGGTAAACAGGAAATTGTCCTGAAAAACTATGGCAATTTTATCCCGCAAAGAATACAAATCCAGATTCTTTATGTTCGTGCCGTCGATTGAGATTTCTCCTGCCGTAACGTCATAAAACCGAGGAAGCAAATTAACAAAAGTCGTTTTACCGCCGCCGGAATTGCCTACTAAAGCAATCATATGGCCTACGGGAATATCAATGTTTATATTCTTTAAAACCGGCTTTCCGGAAAGATACTCAAAAGATACGTTTTTAAACTTAATATCTTTCTTAATCTTATCCAAAGGTTTGGCATCCGGAGCATTCGTGATAGTCGGAACTTTATCAAGAATGGCAAACACCCTTTCCATAGCCAAGAAAGACGTCTGTAACGCATTATAACTGTTACCAATGGTTTTTATCGGCGTATAAAGCATCAAAAGTGCGGCAATAAAGGAAACAAAGTTGCCTCCGGTCATTTGGCCGGTAACAATTAAATAGCTTCCAAACCATACTACTCCCGCTATACCCGAAGAAATCAGAAAGTGCATCATCGGAGATACAATGCCGGTACGCTGTATCATCTTCATACTTAATTTGAAAATACGCTTTTGATTTTCGGCGAACTCTCTTTGTTGCTTTTCGTGCAGATTGTAAGAGGCAATAACTCTATTACCGCTAAAAGCTTCGTTGTACTGCGTTGCCATGTTGCCGCCTGCCGTAATGCTTTGCAACGTCAAATGCTTTATCTTTTTACGGATTTTTCCCAAAGGAACAAACGCTGCAAACATAAAAATCAGCGCAACAATACTTAACTGCCATGAGTTATACAATAAAACCCCAATCAATGCGACAGAGGAGAAAAAGCGTGTAGCAAAGACTTTGACATTATTGATAAGGCCGCTACAGGCAGTCTCTGCATCTCCGTTAAAGCGTATCTGGATATCTCCGGAAGTGGTTTTGTCAAAGAACGCAACATCGTTTTTTAAAAGCTTTTTATACAAATCGTCTTTTAAATCGTTCGTTATTCTGCGCCCTACCCAACCGTTTAAATAGGTAGCTCCGTAATTAAGAAAGCTTTGCGTCAAGCTGAAAATGATAATCAGCAACGGTACATATGCGGCAGAACGAACGCTTTTTTCAATCAAAACTACATCCATGTACGGCTTTAACGACCAAGCTATAACCGCGTCCATAGAACCTACGGGGATAGTAATCAAAATGGCCATAAGAGCTCTGAACCAATATGGACGAACGTACGGATAGATTTTCTTATAGTTCTGAACCAAATAATAAGATGATAGTTTTTCTTTAATCTTTGCCAACATATGCATTTCACTTTTTAGGTTATTTTACGACTATGCATATTCTAATATTAACATTTAAAAAGCTACAAAAAAATGAAAGCACCACTAAAGAATAGATTTACACAGACGGCTATATTTTTATCCTAATCCCGATAGAGGGAGGAAAGTATGCAGAAACTTGGGGTTATTTTCGATTTTAACGGCACTATGTTTTATGATACCGAAAAACATGAAAAAGCTTGGCTGCAAACTTTGAACGACTTAATCGGCAGAGAAATATCTCCGCAAGAGTTTAAGGAAAAAATCCACGGCAGAACAACAAAAGATATTTTAATTGCTATGCTGGAAAGAGATATTTCTGAGGAAGAATATTTAAAAGCCTTAACCAAAAAAGAAATGATATATCAGCAATTAGCATTAAAAGATGTCGATAACTTTCATCTTATCCCCGGGCTGACAGACTTTCTTTCTTATTTAAAAGAACATGAAGTTCCTACGGCTATCGGAACGGCAGCCCCTAAAATAAATATGGATTTCTATGAAAAGCATTTTCATCTGAGCCAATGGTTTTCCCAAAGAAATATTGTTTACGATGATGGAAATATCAAAGGAAAGCCCTGCCCTGATATTTTCCTCCGTGCGGCTGAAAGCATGAATATGCCGCCGGAAAAATGCATAATTTTTGAAGACTCTCCAAACGGAGCTTGGGCGGCAAATGTTGCCGGAGCATATAAAATAATCATTGTGGACTATATGGGAACTTCCGGAGATTTAAAAGATTTTCCCTCCGTGTCCGCAGTAATACCAGATTATAAAAATGCCGAACGATTTTTAAGCTAATTAACTATAAATAGAAAGAAATAATAAAGATAAGCGCAAGTAAGGCGAAAGAATAGATAACAAATAAATACAAGTAAAAGAAACGCTTTACCTTTAAAATATTTTGTAATTTTTCTCTAAATAAATAAAGCCCAAGAAATAATATTCCGGAAAGCATAAAAATTAACTTATCGGGAGAGTCTGGGAATACATAGGAAAACATTTTTGTAAACACGGCAGGAACCGTAACAAACAAAGCAACAAAAATAAGTATATCAGACAGTCTTTTAAAAAGTTTTTGCACTCCGCAACCCTCCCCTTAAAGTATTTTTATATTTAATACCGTAAGTTACTTTATTGCAAAATATTTCACAGAAAGGAGAGAAATAATCAACTCCTTTCTGTACTTATTTTATTGTTTTAACGATTTACCTTGGGCTGTTTTGAAACTTCCAGAAACAATACGAATTAAATCAACTATTACCCATATATATACAATTATTAAACTTATAAGGAGAGTAAATGGGCTTAATAATGTCAGAATCAACATAGTCGCTCCTGTTCCTGAATGTCCGGTATAAAATCGGTGTGCCCCTAAAGCTCCAGCAAACAAGCAAAGCAAAACAGTTGTCAAAAACGTTTTTTCTTTACTATCCAATGAGTTTTGATTTTCAAGTGCACAACCACAATGCACACAAATAATCGCTTTTTCAGATATTTCTTTCCCGCAATTTGAACAAAACATTTAACATCCTTTCCTTATGATAAAAAACAAAACCCACCTAAAAGGCGGGCGGATGTTCGAAAACCGTATAAGCTTAAACGGCTCGGCTTATTTGGCCGTAACCTTATTCACCGACATCCGTCCAGCTAGACTATGTCGGTGTTTTTTAGAGTCGTATGGATACGACTTAAGCTTATAAAGGGTTTTCGACGCCCTAACAGTTCTAATAACTGTCGGAGTTAGGATATTAAAAATAAGGATAAAATCAATAAAAAATACGTTTACTAAAGCTAATTGCTTAATTTCAAGCAAAAAAAATACCCGCTTATGATTAAGCGGGGTAAATAATTTTACTTCAAGGAGTTTATAAGGTGAGTAGATTTTATAGGGGAGTTTATCTACGTGTGTCTGTTTATCATCTCTGGCAGCGACTTACTCTCCCGTGTCTTAAGACAAAGTACCATCAGCGCGACAGGGTTTAACGACCGAGTTCGGAATGGGATCGGGTGGGACACCTGTGCTATAGCCACCAGAGAAGATAAACAGACCCAAGCACGAGCAAAGAGAAGATTTGATTGCATGATTTAGATCACACGTTTGGGTTAATTTAAGTCAATCAGGTTATTAGTACCGGTCAGCTCAGTACATCGCTGTACTTACACCCCCGGCCTATCAACGTGGTAGTCTGCCACGACCTTAATGGGGATACCTGGTTTTGAGGGAGGCTTCCCGCTTAGATGCCTTCAGCGGTTATCCCGTCCATATTTAGCTACCCAGCAATGCTCCTGGCGGAACAACTGGTACACCAGAGATATGTCCACCCCGGTCCTCTCGTACTAAGGGCAGCTCCTCTCAAGTATCCTAACACCCACGGAAGATAGGGACCAAACTGTCTCAC
>JAFWAG010000051.1 GCA_017507765.1 Alphaproteobacteria bacterium
CAGCTTGGTGAAAGCAGGCATACTGGCAAATAATCCTCCAAGGCCGTTTAAATGATAACTGCTGCGGCGGGAGTAAATAATCTCTCCGCAGACACAAAATGCCGAAAGAAGAAAAAAGTAATTTAAAAACAGATAAAAGCTGCCGCTGACAGCTATGGCGGAAAGAGAGAAAACACCGCTGAAAATTATGCAGATTAAAGCTCCGGCAAAACAGGCGAAAATCTTTCGTAAGTCGCTTTGGGAATAGGCTTTGAGGGAGAAATATAAAAATCCTAAGGCTGAAAGCGCAATGATAATGCCGCTATAATTGGCTATCTGTTCTGAGAAAAGCGGTAAGATTATCCTACCAAACCCAAATAGTCCCGCCATAACCGGTATGGTAAAGATGCTTATAACAACGCTTACCGGAGCTTCGGCGTTGATTTTATTCACTGCCGATAAGGGGAATAACAGAATGCTTATGCCAAAACTGGTAAATAAAGACCAGAAAATAAGCTCTTTATCCGTTAGGGGCGCTTTTGTGGCGGCAAGGGAAATTAATGAAGCATCGTGGAGCTTTAAATAAAGCATTATAAGCCCGAAAACCAATAAAATTATGCCGATAGAGTTTACAAACAAAACAAAGATGTTAATGGTTTTGCCTTCGTTCTTGCCCCAAATGCCCATAAGGAAAAAGAACGGAATGAAAAGGCCGGAAAAGCAAAGCGCAAACAGTAAAATATCCAACGATGCCAAAAGGGCGATAGTCATACCTTCAAGCCATAACATAAAAATCGTGTATTCACGCGGAAGCTTTAGACGATTTTGCCAATCAATTAACGTAATTAAAAAGAAAATTACAATTACGGCGGCGATGAATATCGCACTAAGTCCGTCTACGCCTATGTGATAAGTAAAGGCGCCAAGCCACGGTGCGGAAGTTTCAAACTGAAAGCCGGATATTTGGGTATCAAAACCGGTCAATAAAAACGGGCATAAAAGAAGTTCTGAGGCAGTGATGATAAATCTTACGGCTCGGGAATTGCGGAAAATACGGTTTTCATCTCCACGGATTGTCATTAAAAACAAAATCCCGATAAAAGGAATAAATATCATTGCCGATAAAATAGAACTCATAATTTATAATCCTATAATAATTAAAGCAAAAGAAAGCAGAATAATTGTGCTTATAATGATAATAAAAATATTAACAGTTATATTGTTTTGGTTTGTATGAATATTTAATGATGATATTTTTTCGCTTAATTCATAAAAGATGTTTTGTAGCCATTTGCTGTATTTATAGGGAATGGTTGATATTTCTTTGCTTGCCATAATTATGAAAGCAGGGAGAAGGTGATAGTAAAAATCTTCGCCGCCAAAGCTTTTTTTCAAAAATTGATACAGGCGAGGCCAAGAAAACTCTACATAATCCCGAAAAGATAAATCCTTTTTAAATGCGTAAGCTATGGCAGCAAAGCCAATTAAGGCGGCTAATAACAGTTGGTGATAGGTTTCGCTGTCTTCGGTTTGGAAAAAGTAAATGCTGGCTAAAATCGTGCTTAAAAGCAAGCCGGTGATGGCGGTGATGCTTAAGGTTGATTCTCGGCTTAGGCGGGCAAGAAGAGCTTCCTCGCCCTTTAACGGGCCAAAGAAAATATGAAACCAAGGGCGGAATAAATATATGCCGGTGAAAAATGCGGTCATAATGCCGGTGAAAAGAAGCCAGTAATTCGTCAAAATACTAATGGCAGAGGCGGTGGTGAGAATTATGCCGATACTGCCGGCAAAACAAGCCAGACAGGAAAACTTTAAGGTTTTGCCGATGCCTCCAAAATGGCGAATATCGTGTTCGCCAGACATTGTACGGATAACTTCGGCATAGCCAAGGAATAAAAGAATCTTGGCGGCTCCGTGAAGGGCAAAAAGTAATAAAACCGGATAAAAACTTCCTTCTCCGATAGCGATAAACATTAAGCCAATCTGTGATACGGTTGAATAGGCTAAAATCTTTTTTACTTCATGTTGAAGACAGGCAACCAGTGCGCCGCCTAATGCTCCTAATGCACCGATAATAATGACGGCAGAAGGGAAAAATACGCTTTCGGCAAGCGGCAGGAAGGATATTAAAAGCGTAATACTGCCAAGCGGTATAACTAAGCCGTTTAAAAGAGCTGCGGTCGGGCTTGGGGCTTCCATGGTGCCGGATACCCAAACGCTGAAGCCGGTTTGGCCGCCTTTTGCCATTGCGGCAAGAACAAGCAAAATCATTCCCAAGTGCTGAAGCTCTGGACTGCCATGCATAAAAATAATAACGGCGGTTCCGGCTATTAGGGCATCGGCAAAAAGGTTCATCATTAAGGAGGTAAAAGCTGCTTGGTTTGATTTATAACGCTTTTTGGTGAAGTTAATGGCCAGATAAATACAAATGCTTTGCAGTTCATAGGCAAATAAAAGCAGTAAAAGATTGTCTGCACTTATCAACAGAAGCATGGTAAAGACAAGCAATAAGATGTCGCTTAGAAGCCTAGGCATATTTTGCTTGTATTGCATATATGGCAGGCAAAATAAGACAATAAATAATGATAAGATATAAATAATAAAATATATAAAACTTGATGAAGATGTAAACTTTAAGGAAAAAGCTTCTTTAAAATCTCCAAAATGCATAAAAGAAAATAAAGATATTACTTTTGGAACTTCCCAACTTAGTGAATCAACAAAGCTTATAAGCGAAAAAATACTTCCTATGGTAAGAAAAATACTGGTTAAAAGCCATGGAATAAGCTTGTTATCCTCTGCTTTCGTGAAAAGGAGGGCGAAATATCCGCACAAAGGAATAACTAAAGAAAGCGTCAGCATGGTTTTTCCTTTCAAACTTTGGGATTTTCTTTCGGTTCAAGTTCTATGTGGCCGCTTTTGCGGAAATAGGCATAGCTTATTCCCAAGAAAAGAAAAGCCTCGCCAATTGCAAGCAAAAGGGTGATTAAGCCGTAAGCTTCTCCCATGCGGTCTTCCATGAAGCCTCCTAATCCCGCAAAGCATAAAATGATTGCCAATATGATGATTTGCAGCGAAAGCAATACACGGATAAGGTTGCTTCGTCTGAACGCCATGCCGAAAATGCCGATGAATAATAAAAGCGAGGATAAAATCAGATAATATGCAAAATCAATGGTCATTTTTCCTCCGTATCGGCGGTTTTTGCCGTGCTTACCGACATGACGCAAAGCATAATAAGAAACAGAATTATGCCGGTTATAATTACCAAAAACCATAGATTGCCAAATAAAAGATAGCTGAGTTCCCAAGCGTTATCTTTGTTGAGCATGGGATAGTCTCTTGCCGAAAGGGTTAGGGAAAGCTTGCATAAACTGCAACCTTCTTTGGGGATAAAAGAAACGAATAAAAGAACGGTTTCGGTAAGAAACGCTATCGCCGTGATGATGCCGAAAGGAAGAAGGCTTCTTTTGCGGCGGCGTTCTTTGGTGTCCATGGAAAGGAACGTAAAAAGGAAAATAATTATGGTTAAGGCCGTGTAGGATACTATTGCCGAGGCGGCAAGGAACTCGGCTTTGGATAAAATAAATAATGCTGAAGCACAAAATGCCGTACACAGAAATAAAATGGAAGATTCTAAGGTGTCTTTACGAAGTACTGCTCCGGTAGCAAAGATTAAAAGCAAAGCAGAAAAGAGGAAAAAGGTAATCATTTTCTACTCCTTTATAATAAAAATTGTTATGGCGGTAAGTATAAACCATAAACCGCTTGCCGGAACTAAGTATTTATAGCCGATTTTCATAACTTGGTCATAGCGATAACGGGGAAGTGCCGCTTTAACCCAAATAAAGAAAATTACGCAAAGGAAAAGCTTGATTAACAGCCAAGGAAGTCCGGATAAAGAAGGCCAAAGACCAAATAACGGCTGCCACCCGCCCATAAACAGCACGGTTGCCAATGTGCTCATGCTTAGCATGGCGGCATATTGAGAAATTAAAAGTAAGGCTAAGGGGGCTCCGGAATATTCGGCATTGATGCCTCCGCCGATTTCCGATGCGGCAAAGGGCGAGTCTCCCGGCATACGGTTGGTAAGAACCAACATACACATCAAAAAGACAATGAATAAAGGAAAATGCGGAAATAAAAACCATACTTTATTTTGGGCTTCGACAATGTCTCCGATGTTGAATGAGGAGGCGCTTAATACCAAAGAAAGTAAGATAAATCCAAAGACAATAATGTAAATCAACAGCTGACCGGCAAGGCGGAAAGTTCCCAGAAGTGCATAACGGGAAGATGAGCTCCAACCGGTTAATATTAAAGAATAACCAAGTAAAAACAGTAAAGCTAAAGTATAAATTACGCCAATATTTAAATCTGCGATGACTATATTATCTTTAATCGGGATTACGGCATATAATGCAACCGCAAAAGTTATAACGGCAGCAGGAAGCATTAAAAACAGTTTCTTTGATGCGGCAGAAGGAATTATCGTCCGTTTAAATATCAGCTTTACTAAATCCAAAGGGGCTTTGAAAAAAGCGGCTTCTTTCGGCGAGTCGATTTTGCTTTCGGCATAGGCGATAATCCAAATGGCAACGGCAATAAAAAGTAAGGCAAAAATAAGGTTTAAAATCATCGGTCTACTTCTCCCATATTTAAATCGAAAGAAGCTATTATCGGAACCAGATTGCCGAAGTTAGTGTCTTTGCCCAGATAATTCAGTGCTTGAAGGTGCGGGAAAGACGGCGTGCGAATATGAAACCGATAGGGGCAGGAACTGCCGTCGGAAATAATGCTTATGCCTAATTCCCCTGCCGGAGATTCTGTTGCCAGATAAAGCTCTTTTGCCGGTGGGGAAGGAAAATCTTCTTCGCTTAGGTCAATAGTAGAGTTTTCTTCGGGCGGAATGTTTTCTATGATTTGAGAAATCAAAGATAAAGATGCTTTTATTTCCTCTGCCCGCACCAGATAACGGGAATATACGTCGCCGCTGTTTTCTATCGTCGGCGTGAAAGATAAAGAAGAATAAGCATCGTAAGGACTGCTTTGCCGTAAATCCCAAGAAACTCCAGAGGCTCTTAAACTCGGGCCGCTTAATCCCCAAGAAACGGCATCTTCGGCAGAAATGATGCCTATGCCTATTGTCCTTTGTTTAAATATGCGGTTATTTGATAATGAATAAGATATTTTTTCCAAAAAAGGATTGTTCTTTTTTGAAGACCAATTGTAAATATCTTCGATTCCTTCATCAGTAATATTGTATTTTATGCCGCCTATTTGAAATAAATCTTCTTTATTTTTTAAAAAATGCTCAATAATTGTTGATTGTTTTATTTCATATATCTTTGGAATATCGGAGCCAAGGTCTTGGGCAAGAGCGGAAATAATTCTCATATGACTGCGAATCCTTTCCAGTTCTGCAAAAATTACCCGCAGAGATTGAGTGCGCAGCGACGGCGTAAGGCCAAGTAATTTTTCCATAAGCAGGACGTAAGGATAGCAAAAACTTAACCGGTTAAACGGTGATATGCACTTTAGTAATTCCGGTATTTTAAGGTAATGCGTATGTTCGGCAAGCTTTTCAATAGCTTTGTGGTCAAAGCCTATGCATGGGTAGCATTTTTTGATTTCTTCGCCCCGTAACGTAAGGATAAAGCGTGCCGTTCCTTCTATACTTAGCGGCTGAAGCCCGAAGTTTAATTCGTATTCGTTGTCATGTTCATAAGAGAAGGGGGTAAAATCAGCCATGCTTTCCTCCGTCTTCTTTGGTGGTTTGATAGAGGAAGACTTCTTCTTTCGGGCTGTATTTAAGGCTTACAAATCCCTTTAACGGAAAGTCTTTGCGGAGCGGAAACCAGACAAAGCCGCTGTCGTTAATCAGGCGGCACAGATTGGGGTTGTGCGCGAAAACTATGCCAAACATATCCCAGATTTCTCTTTCATACCAACAAGCGTTCGGAAAAACTTCGGAAATAGATGGTATGGATTCATTTTCGCCAAAGTAAATATTGATTTTTATTCGAGTCTTTAGATTTATGCTTAGTAAATTGTAACTTATTTGAAATCGTTTTTTAGTTTTTTGTAAGTCAACGGTATATATATCTGTAAGTTGATTAAATAAAAATCTTTTTTCTTCTTTGATAAAAGATAAAAATCTGGCGATATAATCTTTTTTTAAAGTTATAATTATTGTTTCTTCTTGGATTTCTTTGTTTGTAATCCAATGTCTGGCAAACGAACTTTCCAAAAGGGTAAGAATGTCAGGAAGCATTTTTCCGTCCTTTCTTTAAAGTTTTTAAAGCCTTGGCTATATCCTTTTGCGAAGGTGGGCAGCCGGGTATTTTTATATCAACCGGAACAAATAAATCTGCGCCTCCGGAAATGGCGTAAGTGTTTATGAACATACCGGTGCCGCAGGCGCAATCGCCTATGGCAACGACCCATTTCGGATAAGCCATTTGTTCGTATTGCCGCCTTAGTATCGGGGCAGATTTATTGTTTACCGCTCCGGCAATGATTAAAACATCGGCTTTGCGAGGGTCGTTTTCCAGTAAAATGGAAAGCTCTTTGGGGAGTTTTTTAAAACTGTTAAAGCAGCAGCCGGAAGAAAATAAAAGTCCCCACCAAGAGGAAGAAACCGCTATTTTACCAAGCCTTTCCAATGAACTTATAAAGAAATTGTGTCCTGAAAAATCTACCATGACAGGAGTCCTTTCTTTAAAGCATAGATAAATCCGCCGATGCCAAGAACCATTAAAACGGCTAACAGAAAAAGGCTTTTACCGCCAAGAGAGGTAAAAACTAAGGCCAGAGGAAATAAAAGTAATACCAAAAGGATAAGAACGCCGGAAAACAAAGCCGGACGGAAATAAGGAACCGCAAAACGTTGGTCGGTATCGCTTAACATTTTAAAGCCAGATTCATAGTTTTCTTGCGCCGTTTTGCCGTATTTGTTTTTGCCTTCGGGAGTAAGCAGTCGTGAAACCAAGATAAAAAGTCCGGAAGCGCCGGCAATTATCATCATAAAAACTAAAGCCTGCAAATATTCCTGAAACATTTCTTTCTCTGTTATTAAAGGTTTACTTTTATAACATTATTAACTATTAATCTTATAAAATAATTAATGTATAAAATATTTTTATCAGGTTAATATAGAAAATCTAACAGGCAGGGAGAATACCGTGGTTGCAAGAAAAAAAGATGTTACCAAAGAAGAAAGAAAGCTTAAAGCTCAACATCTTGGTATGATTGTGGAGCATTATTTAAAGTATTACCTTGCTAAACAAGTTAACGAAGCAACCAAAGACGATTTGTTTACCGCTTTGGCTTTGGCAGTGCGGGAAATTGCGGCTGACGGTATGTTTAATACGGCGGCTCGCTATGAGAAAAATGACCCGAAGCGAGTCTTTTATCTTTCCGTGGAATATTTAATCGGTCGGTCACTGGAAAATAATCTGCATAACCTTGGGCTTTATGAGCTGCTTGATGATATAGATTTGGATACTCAAATACCTTTGCGGGAAGTTTTGGACGCCGAGTATGACCCTGCGCTCGGTAACGGCGGTTTGGGACGTTTGGCGGCTTGCTTCTTGGACTCTATGGCGACTTTGGGCGTTCCCGGATACGGCTATGGTATTAACTATCAATTCGGATTGTTTAAACAGTATTTTGAAAACGGTTATCAAAAAGAAAAAGCTGATTCTTGGTTTACCAGTTCTTCGCCTTGGCAGATTGAACGTGCGGACAGAGCTTGTGTAGTGCCTATATACGGGCGGATTGAAAACCGAATTGAAAACGGAAAACAGGTTTCTTATTGGGTGGATATGGAAACCTTGGTCGGGGTTCCATATGATATGCCGATTGTCGGTTACGGCGGAAAAACAGTGAATTATCTGCGCTTGTTCTCGGCTCGCTCTTCCGACCAGCTTGATATAGCGACATTTAATGAAGGCGGATATATTAAAGCCGTTGAAAAGAAAATTAGAAGGGAGACCGTTTCTAAGGTTTTATATCCTTCCGATGCCAGTGAGGCAGGTAAAGAACTGCGTTTGGTTCAGCAGTATTTCTTCGTGTCTTGCGCAATAAGCGATATTATCCGCCGCTTTATGGAAAAGCATATCGACTTCAACCTCTTGCCGGAAAAAATCGCAATTCAGTTAAATGATACCCATCCGGCGTTGGCGGTAGCGGAATTGATGCGTGTATTGCTTGATATTCACGGACTGCCTTGGGATAAGGCTTGGGATATTACTACCCGCACTTTGGCTTATACCAATCATACGCTGTTGCCGGAAGCTTTGGAAAAATGGCCGGTATCTTTGTTTGAAAAGGTTATCCCAAGACATTTGCAGATAATATACCTTATCAATATGAACCTTATGAACGATGTGGCTAAACTTTATCCCGGAAATATGGATAAAATGGCAAGCATGTCGATTATTGAAGAAGGGCCGGTAAAGAAAGTCCGTATGGCTAATTTGGCGATTGTCGGGTCTCATTCCGTGAACGGTGTGGCGGCTTTGCATTCCGAGCTGATTAAAACAAATCTGGTGCCGGATTTTTATCAAATGTGGCCAAAGAAGTTCAATAATAAGACTAACGGAATTACCCCAAGACGTTGGCTGTTGAGTGCTAATCCTGCTTTGGCAGATTTGATATCTTCAAAAATAGGGCAGGGGTGGATTACCAAACTTGACGAGCTTCGTAAACTGGAGCCGTTGGTCAATGATAAAAGCTTCCGCAGAGAGTTCTGGGAAGTGAAGGCTTATAATCGGGAACGCTTGGCTAAGCTGATAAAAGAACGCACAAATGTAAGCGTTGATGTGAATTCATTGTTTGATGTGCAGGCTAAACGTATTCATGAATACAAACGTCAGCTTTTAAATGCTTTGAATATAATTCATCAGTATTTCTCTATCGTGCAGGATAAGAAAATACCCGCTTGCCCGCGGACATATATTCTGGCAGGAAAGGCGGCGCCGGCATATTATACGGCAAAGCTGATTATAAAGCTTTTCAATAATATGGCGGATATCATAAATACAGATAAAGTGGCTTCAAAATATATGAAGGTTGTCTTTATCCCCGATTACAAAGTATCCGTGGCGGAAAAAATATTCCCTGCCGCAGATTTGAGCGAACAAATATCTACGGCCGGATTTGAAGCTTCCGGTACCGGAAACATGAAGTTTGCTTTGAACGGTGCCTTGACAATCGGAACCTTGGACGGGGCAAATATCGAAATACGGGAAGAAGTCGGTCCGGAAAACTTCTATCTGTTCGGTTTGACTACACAGGAAGTTCAAAAGCTTAAAGCAAGCGGTAAGTATAATCCTTGGGACTATTATAATAATGACCCAAGAATTAAGCGGGTGCTTGATGCTTTGAACTCTGATTTCTTCTGTCCGGAAGAACAGGGAATCTTTAAGCCGTTGTTCCAAAATCTGATGTATAGTGATTATTATATGCTGTTGGCTGATATGGGTGCGTATATTGATACTCAGGATAAGATAAGCGCAGATTTCACTAACAAAGATGAATGGATTAAAAAGGCTATTTTGAATGTCGCCAGAGTGGGTAAGTTCTCCAGTGACCGGACAATTGCCGAGTACGCCAAAGATATTTGGAATGTAAAACAAGACCAGTAATCTTAAAGCCCATTTAATTGCGAAGGAAATATTCCGAAGGAATGTTTTTTGGGCTTTTTGTGCTTGTAATCCAAAGCTGTCAGGCTTTAATATATTCGTAACATCTTATCATGGGGTTGATATGGATATATTAGTTATACTTTCTGCATTTAATCTGCTTTTATTGATAGCGGTTATAGTTTTAATGCTTTGCCGGAAGAATAATACCGAAGATATGGAAAGGCTTGAACGGACGACCAGAGAGGAGTCTCAATCTTTGCGCTTGGAAATCCTTAATACCATTTTGGGATTTAGTGATTCCTTGCGCAAAACCGTGGAAGAGCGTTTGGATAAACTGCGGGAAGAAAACTCGGCTAAGCTGGAGCAAATGCGGGCTACCGTTGATGAAAAGCTTCAGGGAACGTTGGAAAAGCGGTTGGGCGAGTCTTTTAAAATTGTCAGCGAGCGGTTGGAAAAAGTTCACCAAGGTTTGGGCGAAATGCAAAATCTTGCCAGTGGAGTGGGCGATTTAAAGCGAGTCCTTACTAATGTTAAGCTGCGTGGAACGTGGGGAGAAATCCAGCTTGGTTCTTTATTAGAGCAGATGTTGACGCCGGAACAGTATCTTAAAAACGTTAAAACCAATCCTCATTCCGATGCTTTGGTGGAATATGCCGTAAAAATGCCCGGTGGAGATGAACAGGTCTTAATTCCGTTGGACGCTAAGTTCCCCGTGGAAGATTATGAAAGAATCCTTGCCGCTTCGGAAAAAGGCGATACGGCGATTTTAGAGGAAGCTTCCCGGCAACTGGAAAACAGTATCAAAAAGGCTGCACGGGATATTTCGGAAAAATATATTTGTCCGCCGCAAACTACGGACTTTGCAATCATGTTCTTGCCTACGGAAGGGCTTTATGCCGAGGTGTTGCGCCGTCCCGGTCTGATTTATGAAATACAGCAAAAGTATCGGGTTAATGTGTGCGGGCCGACTACTTTGGGGGCTTTGCTGAACAGTCTGCAAATGGGCTTTAGAACTTTGGCTATTCAAAAGCGTTCCGGTGAAGTCTGGAAAGTCTTGGGTGAGGCTAAACAAGAGTTTGCTAAGTACGGGGCGGTTATGGAAGAACTGAAAAAGAAACTCGACCAAGCTTCGCAAGTGGTGGATAAAGTCGGAGTTCGCACCCGAGCGATTGAACGCCGCTTGAAAGATGTGGAAACCGTTTCCCTTAATAACGGGGAAGAATTAAAAATGATAGAGGACGTTAATCATGACTGAAGATGAAAAGTTTATGCATAGTGCTTATTTGGAAGCAATGAAAAGCTTGGAAGAAGGCGGTATTCCCATAGGCGCAGTCTTGGTCATAGACGGGAAAATAGTTGCCCAAGGCCATAATAAAAGAGTCCAAAAAGGCAGTGCTATTTTACACGCAGAAATGGATTGTCTGGAAAACGCAGGAAGGCTTTCGGCTAAGGATTATGCTAAAGCCACGATTTATTCTACGCTTTCTCCGTGTCCGATGTGTTCGGGGGCTATCGTCCTTTATAAAATCTCCAGAGTGGTTATCGGCGAAAATAAAAACTTTGTCGGCGGAGAAGATTATTTGCAGGCAAACGGAATAGAACTGGTTAATCTGGATAATGCCGAATGTAAGAAAATGATGGAAGATTTTATCCAAAATAAGCCCTCTTTGTGGAATGAAGATATCGGGATATAAAAGGAGTACGCAAAGGAATGAAAATAGCATTACGAATACCTTTTATGGGAATATTGCCTTTTGAATCACCTCTGACCGGATTGTTAAAGCATTATGAGCTGATTGCTTCGGGAATGACTTTGATACAGCACGCAGTGAAAGCTTATGCCGACGGCGACGAAAAAGACTTTCTTTATCTAAAGGAACAAGTCGACCAGATAGAGGAAGAAGCCGACAGAGTAAAACGGAGTATTCGTAATCATATGCCCAGAGGTTTGTTTATGCCGGTGGATAAGACGATATTTTTTACTTATACCCGCTCGCAAGACAATATCTTAGATTCCGGACAGGATTGCTTGAATTGGCTTGCTATGCACAATATCAAAATACCCAACGAAATAAAGCCGGATTTGGAAACGTATTTGCAAGACGTAAAGGAATGTATCAATGCTTTGCGGCCGCCTTTGGAAGGGACAATTGAATTGGTAAACGGCGGAACGGCAGACAGAAACGAAACAAAACAGCTTTGCCGTGAAGTTTTGCGCCGGCATAAAATCGTTAACCGAGAGCAAAGAGATATTATTTCCAAGCTTTATGCTTTGGATATGCCGTTTCAGCATACTTATCAGCTGCTTCGCTTTGTCGAAGAACTCCATGACATGAGCCATAATACCGAAGGTTGTGCCGATATGTTAAGGGCTATGATTGCCAAGTAAGGTTGTAAAGTAGGGCTGTATGGATTATTACACGCTGATTCTTATTATTGCGGTTGCCGGCGGATTTTTAATGGCTTTCAGTCTGGGAGCCAATGATGTCGCTAATGCTATGGCTACGTCGGTCGCTTCAAAGGCGGTTACAATCCGGCAGGCGATTTATATCGCTGCCGTATTGAACTTTATCGGAGCCGTGTTTTTAGGGGCGCAGGTTACCGGTACAATCGCCAAAGGAATTGTGCCGCCGGAAGTTTTTGTCGACCCGTCCATATTTATGCTCGGAATGTTGGCGGCGCTTTTATCGGCGGGGATTTGGGTGCTGATTGCATCATTTACCGCTTTTCCAGTATCTTCAACTCATTCCATTATCGGAAGTATTATAGGGTTTGCTGTTGCCGCTGGAGCTTTTGCCGATATTCATTGGTCGACTTTGGGATTTGTCGTGTTGTCGTGGATTACTTCTCCGTTTTTCGGGGCTATTGTCGCTTATGTTGTATTCGTGCAAATCCGTGCCTGTATCCTGTATCGCAAAAAAATTATGTATCATGCCTTGTTCTGGGCGCCGGTGTGGGTGGCTCTTACCATGACCATAATTCTTTTGTCGCTGTGCTTTAAAACTCCGTGGGGAAAAAGCCTCGATTTATCTTGGTATCATGCATTGATAATTGCGGGAGTTGTCATTTCTGCGGCGGTGCTTTTGGGAAAATATCTGCAAAAACATATCGTGCTTGATAACGGCGAAAATCCGGTGCGCAGAGTGGAAAATATGTTCAAAAAGATGCAGCTTTCTACGGCTTGTTTTGTGGCGTTGTCGCAAGGAGCAAATGATGTTGCCAATGCTATCGGTCCGGTGGCGGCAATTGTTATTATGATTGGGCAGGTAAATGCCGGAATGCAAGATGCGGCAGAGGTTCCTTTGTGGCTTTTGTGCATGGGCGGGTTCGGAATAGCCATGGGTATTGCCGTGCTTGGTAAAAACGTTATGTCTACTGTGGGTGAGAAAATTACCAAAATTAACAATACCCGTGGATTTTCGGTGGATTTCAGTGCGGCAACTACGGTGCTTATTGCTTCTAATCTCGGAATGCCGATTTCTTCTACGCATACGACGGTCGGGGCGGTGGTAGGTGTCGGTCTTGCCAGAGGATTGGGTGCGGTCGACTTGCGGGTTTTATATAAAATCTTTGCCTATTGGATTTTAACTCTGCCGATAGCCGCAGTAACTTCTGCGGTCATATTTTATATTCTGAAATGGATTGTGCTTTAAAACCTTACGGTTTTAACAAGAAAAAACAGATTTTCTGATTGGTATGAAAAGAGGGAGTTTTTGGGGCGAATAACGGGACTCGAACCCGTGACATCCAGAGCCACAATCTGGCGCTCTACCAACTGAGCTATATCCGCCACCTTTGGAAAGCTTCGTATGTACAGTTTCTTTGCGCTTTAGTCAAGAAGAGTTTTTGTTTTTTCGCTTAAAGCGGTATTTCGGTTTTCCGACATATTTCCAAAATCTTGTTAAAGTCGTCTTGGGGAGAGGTTTTATTCTTTTTAATTTCTCCGCACTTGCGGCACTTGAAAACAATAATAAAGCTGTCGCCTTTTTTCTCTATGCGGATTGGTTCCAATATCCCGCCGCAGGAAGAAGCTCGGTCTCCCGGATTGATGTCAACGTGCTTGCTGTGCAGGCAGTGAGGGCAGTGGTTCGTATAGCCGTTGCCTTCTACGAAAGTTTCGCATACCTCACAGGTGAAATCTTCTTTGTTGCGGGTGAATAAACGAGACGCCAAAATAAAAACTCCTTTATTATAAAAATGTTTCGCTTTAGTATGGCTCTAAATCTGATGAGGGTAAAATGAAAAAAATCGAAGCAATTATAAAACCGTTTAAACTTGATGAGGTAAGAGAGGCTTTGGAAGATATCGGAATCCAAGGCTTGACGATTACCGAAGTTAAAGGTTGCGGTCGTCAAAAAGGCCATACAGAGCTTTATCGCGGCGCCGAGTATATTGTCGATTTTTTGCCAAAAGTCAAAGTGGAAACCGTTGTTGATGACGATATGGCGGAAAAGGTTATTGAAGCTGTCGTAAGGGCTGCGGATACCGGACGTATCGGCGATGGTAAAATCTTTGTTTATGAGGTGTATGACGCTATCAGAGTTCGTACCGGTGAACACGGAAAAGATGCTTTATAATTTATAGTAACTTTAATTAAAAAGAGGATAAAAATGCTTAGCAAAGTCAGTAATGCTCAGGAAGTGATGGAAAAAATAAAAGAAGACGGAATTACTTTTATCGACTTTCGCTTTACCGATTTTAAGGGAAAATGGCATCATATGTCGCAGCACGTATCCAGTATTGATGCAGATATGCTGGAAGAAGGGATTATGTTTGACGGCTCTTCCATAGTCGGGTGGAAGGATATTAACGAGTCTGATATGCTTTTAAAACCGGATTGTTCTACGGCGGTTATGGATCCTTTTTCGGCTCAGCCACAGATGATTATTATCTGTGATGTCCTTGATTTGGCTACGGCGCAGCCTTATAACCGAGACCCTCGCTCTATTGCCAAACGGGCGGAAGCTTATATGGCGGAAACCGGTATTGCCGATGTATTCTATGCCGGAGTAGAGCCGGAGTTCTTTGTCTTTGACGATGTGCGCTTTAATGTTGCCGCAAACAGTATGTTCTATGAAATTGAATCAGACGAAAATCCTTCTTCTTCGGCAAAGAAAATGGAAGGCGGAAACCATGCTCATCGGCCTTTGTGTAAAGGCGGGTATTTTCCCGTTCCTCCGGTTGATTCTGCATCGGATTTGCGGGCGGAAATGCTTTCGGTCATGGGCGACATGGGGCTTTTTATCGAAAAACATCATCACGAAGTTGCACCGTCTCAGCATGAACTTGGTATGCGCTTTGAAAGCTTTATTGCTTCTGCGGACAGTTTCCAAGTCTATAAATACGTTGTGCAGAATGTTGCTAATTCTTACGGCAAAACCGCTACCTTCATGCCAAAGCCGATTGTCGGAGATAACGGGTCGGGTATGCATACAAACTGTTCTTTGTGGAAAAATGATAAGCCTTTGTTCGCCGGTTCCGGATACAGTGATTTGTCAGATATCGCTTTGTACTTTATCGGCGGAGTTATCAAGCACGCACGGGCTGTAAATGCTTTCACAAACCCGATAACAAACAGTTATAAACGCTTGGTTCCTGGCTTTGAGGCTCCGGTTATGCTTGCTTATTCCGCTTCTAACCGCTCTGCGTCATGCAGGATTCCTTATACCGCTAATTCTAAAGGCAAAAGGGTGGAAGTTCGTTTCCCTGATCCGGCGGCTAATCCTTATTTGGCTTTTGCCGCTTTGTTAATGGCGGGATTGGACGGTATCGAAAATAAAATCCACCCGGGCGCACCAATGGATAAAAACCTTTATGACTTGGAGCCGGAGGAAAAGAAAAATATCCCGACGGTGTGCGGAAGCCTCCGCCAAGCTTTGAAAGCTTTGGACGAAGACCGGGCATTCTTGAAAAAGGGAGAGGTTTTCTCGGACGATATGATTGATGCTTATATCGCCCTTAAATGGGACGAAGTCCGAAAGTTTGAGCAAACTCCTCACCCTGTGGAGTTCCAAATGTACTATTCGGTGTAGAGGCGAAAAGCACTCTTAAAAATAAAAAGGCAAAGGAGATACCCTTTGCCTTTAAAATATTATTGCAGGCGGATTTCTATTTGTGGAGGTACGGCAGAGGTTTTGCCGTTTGTTCGGCCTACATTGCCGGCAACGCCTCCGCCGACATTGGAGGTGCAGTTGCTTACTCCGCAATAACCGGCACCATTGCCACCTTTTTGAATGGAAGAGCCACCTCCGCCACCTCCGCCATTAGAACCATCTTTGGCCGGATTTGTATAATAACTGGTTGCAGGGCCGGAGGAGCCCAGAGATGCAAGGGAAGCACCCGTGCCGCCGGTTCCGTAACCGCTCCATGTTCCGCCTGGACCTCCGGGGGCACCTCCGCCTCCTCCACCAGGGCATGGTTTACATGAGGAAGTATAACAGCTTCCGGCTCCGCCACCTCCGCCGGCAACGACAATCCATTGATTATTTATTTTTGCGCCGATACCACTGCCGCCCCAACCGCTCCAAGTTGAACTTACCGGTGCGCCGCCTGTTGCTGTGTAGACATTTATTGTAGTTCCGGCAGTTAAACTGATGCAATAAGCCCTTGCATATCCTCCATTACCTCCTTGGTAGTTTCCTACATCGCGGACGGTACCGCCGCCTCCACCACCACCTTTGACGGTAATGCTGTATGTTCCCGGGGTGGTAACCATATAATCACTTAAAGATGATGATACTAAGGTTCCTTCTGTGTCTGCTGTACAACACCCGCAACATTGCCGAGATACACTGCTTTCAGTGGTTATGGTGTTTTCCTTTCCTTTGCCGGAAGAATAATTGCTAAGCAAGGTTGTGCAGTCTCGGTTAATATTTTGGTTGTAACCATAGCGG
>JAFWAG010000002.1 GCA_017507765.1 Alphaproteobacteria bacterium
CATCTTCTAAGACGATATCACCATTAGGTCTAAGGTTCTTCCATTCGGCAGTATCCAAATGGAACAAAGGGCTTTGCGAAACTGCAGTTAAAGGATGTCCATGATTTCCGCCAAGCATAAATATAGAATCAGAACCGATACAGCAATGATTCCCGATTTTAAGTTGTTCAGGTTTTGCTAAAGCTAAATCAGGCTCTATGTAATGAATCTGGTCAAAGAAAGAGTTTGCATTCAGATTGTCGCCATATCCGGCGTAATGACTGCCCCTACCTGGAGGAGGTAGGACTTTTCGGAACATACTGTCTTCGGGCAGAGCCTCCCAAGCGTCATTCAGCCAGACGAAACCGTCGTTTCTTTTGATTCCTGATTGTATTTCCGTCATTTATCTATCCCTTAAAAAGTTAAGTTTAAAAATAAAGTAAATTACTTCAATTATTTTGTCAAGAAATAATTGAAGCGTATATTTAGCCCTAAAATGCTTGAATCAAAATATGAAGCAAGAAAGCCAAGTAAATGAAAAATAAAAGAAATTATGATAAGGAAAGAGGCTGATGAAGTCTGCCTATGCCTTTAAAATATCGGCGATTTCTTCACGTATAGATTTAAGTTCGGCAAGGATTGCATGAGACAAATAGCTCTGTGTCTCTGCTTGAAATGTTGGTTCTTCCGGCAGAGAATCCACATTTTTGCCTGCGGCTTTTTCTTCTTTCAGAAGCATTTGTGCGCCGCGGATAGTGTAGCCTTCTTCGTATAGTAAGGATTTAATCCGGCATATAAGTTCTACGTCTTTTTGGCGGTAATAACGGCGGCCTCCCGCACGTTTTACGGGTTCAATCTGGGTAAACTTAGTTTCCCAAAAGCGCAAAACATGGGAAGGGAGGGCTAAAGTCTTAGCTACCTCGGTAATACTGCGAAAAGCTTGCTGTTTCTTATCCACCGGAAAAGCCTTTTAAGTCTAAGGTTTATTGACCGCTTTCCTTAGTTTTAGGGAAGGGCGGAAAGACACAACTCTTCTGGGGGTAATAGGAACCTCAACTTTAGTCTTAGGATTCCGTCCGATGCGTTCGTTTTTCTGGCGAAGAGAAAAAGTTCCGAAAGAAGAAATCTTTACATTTTCGCCGTTTTCCAAAGCAACGGATACCTCTTCCAAAACCTGCGAAAGCAAATTGGCAGATTCTACATTGGAAAAGCCTAATTCTTTATATATAGCCTCGGTTATATCGGCTCTGGTTAGTGTTTTTTGTTCCATTTTTTAAAACCCTATAAATAATAAACTCAGACGTAACTATAAAGTGATAGTTCATTTATTGCAACGTATTATCTTGAATCTTAAATATAATAATAAAGTTAGTTAGCTATTCACTTTATCACAATCTTGTGCGCATCGCAGAAAATCGGAAATAAATCCGGTCGGAGCTTCATAGATTTTTTTGTTTGCATTGAGCACTGAACTCATTGTGGTGATGCCGCGTAAAGAAAAATGGTGTTGACCATCTACTTTTCTTACTGCTTCATTTATAGCATAAACTCCGGAATTAGCTTTCATTTTAAACCTCTTAATAAAATAATAAATACAAATAGACTTGACCGCAAAGCGGCACAAAATAACAGAATCAGAATATAATTTTGGGAAAAAACAGAATCAGGTGCTAAGCACCTAGTAGCACTTTTAGAAGAAGCGCAAACGCGGGCAGAGCGAAACAAGCGCTCTTTTTAGAAAAGTCATAATTATCTGCAACAGCTAAAATCATGATATCCCACGTTAAAAACAAACAACATAAACTACGATAAACAATTTGTTATGCAAAGCAAGCAAAAAAATAAAAAAAATATCTTGCAAAGTTAAAAAAGGCGGGTAATATCCGCTCCTTTCTTTGGTGCAGTGTCGTCCGATACTGTCAAAGTTAACAAAAGTTATTGGGGAATAAACAAGGTTTTGCTCCGTTGATTCATAGCAAAGCTCTTGTAAAGGAAAGTCTTTTTGATTTTCTTAGGGGTCTATATGTTTCTATTAAAGAAAATAGTTGACAAAATGTGAATATTGTGAGAGTATTAAAAAATCGCAACTTTGAAATTGGTTAAAAAATGGTAAAGATTTGTACAGAAAACACAGAGTGGAACAAGAACATACACACGATTAGGGCGATTAACCGTCCTTACATTCCCGTACAGCGCAATTCTCAGAAGGCTGTAGATGAGATAATCGCCAATTTAAGCAATCCTAAGTATGATGTAGTGCAGGCATTGAAGGATAGCGGCAATTTATCGCATCTTCCGCTTTTGGTTGTCATCGGCCGTAATGAGAATGTAAGCAAAGAAGCTTTTATCAAGGTTTTAAGTGCAGCGTATAATCGAGGGGTAGATATTACTGCGCTTGGCAGGATTAGTCTGGCAACTAACCGAGACGAAGCTTTTAATTATTGCGCCTCTCTTGACCGTAACGCCATGGTTTCTGCCACGGAAAAGTTATCTTTGCGGGTAATTTCTTCTGACAATCTTACGGCACCGGAAGCTTGGGTCAGCGATGTTCCCAAAGAAGGTTCCGCCTCGCTTTTAAAGGCTTTGCGTTTGGCGTTACAGAATGACATTCCGGGCATCAAAGAAGTTTTATCCGGTTTGCCGAAAACGGTTGCAGCTTGTGTCAAAGCAAGCGGAGAGGTTAAAACTCCTCTGTCTCAGCCGTTTGGACGGGTAATCAAGTACAGGGTATAAAGCCGTAACAATATTATGGGGTAGGCATAGCTTAAAAAGACGGGTAAATCCCGTCTTTTTTTGTGGTTTTAGTTGCAATCTTTTTTGATACAGCCTAAAAGTTATTATTATAAAGAGATTTTTATCAATGGGATTTTCGCCATAGTTATGAGATTTCAAGCCGCCCATATATTATTGTGTTTATCTTTGTTTGTGTCGTCATTGTTTATGACTGGCTGCGGCTCTTATAATTTTCCGATGCCTTCCAGTTTTTCTTCCATGTTTACGGGCAGCACTCCGAAGCGTTCGGTATCTCAGCCCGGATATATAAAGGTGCAAAAGGGGGACACGGTTTATTCTTTGTCTCGGCATTATAACGTTCCGGTTCGCTCGATGATAGCGGCCAACCGTCTGCGTCCTCCGTATACGTTAAGCATAGGGCAAAAGCTTCGGCTTCCGGCCAGCCCGTACCACATAGTCAGTGAAGGTGATACTTTATATAGTATATCCCGCCGTTATGGGGTTGATGTCCGCTCTTTGGCAAGGATTAACCGGATTTCCTCTCCGTACAGCATTTATAAAGGGCAAAGGCTTGCCTTGCCGGGCATGACCGAAGAAGCAAAAGAGACTGTAACCGCCCGTAATCAGCCCAAAGCTTCCGCTTCTAAAAAAACGGCGCAAAAGACAAGCTCAAAGACGGTTAAAACGGCGAAAAAGAAAGCCACTCCTATTCCTAAGCCTCCCGCTCGTTCGGGCAAAGCTTTCGGCTGGCCGCATAAGGGCAAGGTTTTGCTTTCTTACGGACCGGTTGATAAAGGTCGCCATAATGACGGCATAAACATTGCGGCGAAGAAAGGCGATGCGGTATATGCGGCGGATAACGGAGTAATCGCCTATGCCGGCAATGAACTAAAGGGCTTTGGCAATTTAGTTTTAATCAAGCATTCCGGCGGTTGGATTTTTCCAGAAAAAACCGGACACTTCCCTGGGTGATATAAATAAACCGCTCCACAGGTTCCGGCTGCATCACATACCGGTGTGCCGCCTTGACCTGGCATGGCTCAAGCCGCAGATTGATCAATGCCAATTGGCCGATGGAGGCATGAGCAAGAGCATCCATTTTCATCGTACCACCTCAAAAGCATTATACCATCCGCATTTTTCTCTGTCAATATTTCTGGTTTTTTTACGAAAATCTGATCAGAATGCCCCTGTTTTTCTTTCTTTTCTCCTGCTAAAATAGATACGAATCAATTATGAGGAGGAAATCCTATGGAAAACAGTTTAACTCTGGCTGTCAAACAGTATGCCTATTCTCTGGGTGCTGATCTGGTTGGCGTTGCGAACATCGAACGCTACTCCGGCGCTCCCATCAAGATGAGCCCTCAGGGCATTCTGCCCACTGCAAAGTCCGTCATCGTCTGCGCTGTGCACCACCCCGATGCTGCCATCGAACTCGACGGAGAGATCCATCCCCAGGTCATGGGTCCCTACCGGATTCAGTACATTATGAATGACAAACTGGATGCGTTGTCCTTCAAAATCGGCCGTATGCTGGATGATCTGGGTTTCCAGACAGTACCCATCGCCAGTTCCAATATCTGGCGTTACCGCGGCTATAAGGATATGGATGCGGTTTTCTCTCCGGATATGAGCCATATCTATGCGGC
>JAFWAG010000052.1 GCA_017507765.1 Alphaproteobacteria bacterium
TGGTGATATCGTCTTAGAAGATGATGTTTGGATTGGCAGAGGGGTTACAATAATGTCCGGAGTTACTATCGGTCAGGGGGCTCGAATCCAAGCCGGCTCTATGGTGGTAACAGATATCCCTCCTTACGCTATTGCCGGCGGAGTTAAGGCAACAGTCAAAAGATACCGATTCTCTCCGGAACATATTGACATTTTGATGAATAAAATCCGCTGGACCAAATGGTCTGATGACACTATCCGAGAAAATGTAGACCTCTTACTTGCACCTAAACCAGACTGGCAAGCTCTTATTAAAGTTGCTAACGACTTAGAAAAAAGAGGAGAGCTTCCCCCTGCCCCCCAAAACTTGCCGAAGATAATGATACAAAAAACTTTGACGGACTTTACCAGATAAGCTAAATATGTCTTGGCTTTAAAAAATTAAAGGGAAAAGTCATGGAACGGAAAAACGTCGGGGTAATCGACAATAAAGTTATTGCTTGTTTCGGAGATAGTATTACGGCCGGACTTTATGATGAAGACGGCCTCGGCTGGCCTCATCGAATGGCAGCAAAAATAGCTCGCCTTAACAAAGGGCACCACTTAATCAATAACTTAGCCGTCTGTAACGATACCAGTTGCGATGTTCTGCACAGCTTGATTGCCAACGCAGCACGCCTTTATCCGCAAATCGTGATTATCATGGCAGGAACAAACGACTGTCAACGCAAAGAATACGCCGACGGCTCTGGAAGAGAGAGATTCAGCCGCTTGGAAGCTATGTCTTATTGGTATCGTATGTTTGAGGCTATCAAAGGCAGAGGGTATAAGGTTCTGGTCGTTTCCCCCTTACCTTTGGAATACGACAGCTTGGCTCAGCCTCGTTTCTTTGACAATCCTAAAGAATGTGCGGCAAATGTCTACCGAAACTGCGATATAAAGCCTTATGTAGACGATTTGGAAAGCTTATGCGCCGATAGAAATGTTCCTTTCTTACGACTTTACGAAGATTGGTTGGAAAAGAAAGCTGATAATATTTATGCGGACGGAGTACACCCTAATGCCAAAGGATACGAACTTCTGGCCGATAAAATCTTGGAAAAACTACAGCAGCTCGCTTATATATAAGCACAAAATTAAATATACCAAATAAAAAGCCCAGCTACTTCGGTAGTCGGCTTTTAGTTTTTTATTATACCCTCCCCCAAAAAAAGAAAGAATTACGCTGAAACTACTCTTGACAGAGAGGAAAGCTAAGTATATAAAGTCCGCTCTGGTGTGGGTGTATAGCTCAGTTGGTAGAGCAACTGACTCTTAATCAGTGGGTCCGGGGTTCGAGTCCCCGTGCGCCTACCATTTATAAAAAGACCGCTTTCTTATAAGCGGTTTTTTTATTGTCTATATATCGGCGGGGACTCTTCACCCTACGGGTTCGTTCTTGCTCATAAGCTCTGCTACGCATCGCTAAATCGCTTCGGTCACTCGGTTCGTACCGAACCTTCGCCTGATGCTATAAAACAATTTCATTGTTTTATACCCGCATCAGCCCCGTGCGCCTACCAAGTAAAACCAAGTCCTTGCGAGAAATCGTGAAGATCTTTGTTTTTTATACGGCTCATATTTGTGCCAACATAGTGCCAATTTATGTTTAAAAACAGAACTTACTACTCTATGTTAGAGTGCTATCGTTCTGGTATTAACCTTTATGGAGTTTTGGGCGGAATACACTTTGTTAATTTTTCTTTTATTTCCGGATATGCTTTTAAAACGGCTGCTATTTGTTTATCGTTTTTATTTTGAGCTACATTTATATGTGAAAGAGCTGTTGTGCCATTTATAGCTAATTCTCTGTTCGGATTTATATAAGTAAGATTAGTAATATTATTTTCTACAACATTGATTTTTGTTCCTTGCAAAACAGCCATTGCCCAAAACCAAATATCATCGTTGTATGGAGATAGCTGGGAAAAAGCTTCTTCATTAAGAATATCTTTATAAAGACAGCGTGAACTTGGGTAAAGAACTCCCCCTACTCCGGTAAAAAAGTTAAAGTATGAAGGAATAACATGGGAAATATCTTTTTGCCATTGATTGTACGGCAATAACTTACCATCCGTTAACATTAAATAATGCGCTCTATGGCAATGAATCATACTTTTATCTTGTATATACGCAGAATATAACTTTTCTAGCCAATCATTGGGGTAAATAATATCATCATCGGCTGTAACAATAATATCTTCGGGGTATTCTTTTAACGTTGGGATAAGTTTTGTATATGCCTTTATATTTTTGTGCCATTTAATAGTAAGGCCATTTTCTTGTAAGTCTAAAACTGCTTTGGGGATATCTTGTTCTTTATTTGGGAATTGTTCTTCACCTAACCACAGAATAAGCATATCCGGTTTATGGCTTTGATTTAATAACGAATAAAGACAATAATGAATATCAACCATTCTTTCTGGATATGATGTCAAAGAAACAATCAATCTGGGAGGTATAGTTGCCCCTGTTACTCCATATCCTTTAAATGGAAAGTTCTTATCCATATCATTCTTGTTAATAGAAGAAAGATTACA
>JAFWAG010000053.1 GCA_017507765.1 Alphaproteobacteria bacterium
AATAAAAAAGGAGTGATAAGCAACTATATTTACGATTTCAAAGAACTTTGCCTGCAAAAGTACCACAAAATATTCTACTTGACAAGTAGTAGTAAGAGCGCAATAGTCTGATTGCTACGTAGAAAGTAGTATATTAACACCTAGCGGGGTAGTGTCCAAAGGGTGGCCGAGAAGGGGGCGAGGCTGGGTTTTATCAAAGAACTTTCCCCAGCCTCCCCAAGAAAAGCTCCCTTTTTGGCTTATAAATCACTTCGGCCGGTAGGCCGACAGAGGCAACACTAAACAAGGAGTGCTAATATGTTAAATCAAGTAACTTTAATCGGTAATGTAGGCAACATTGATTTGCGCACGGTTAACGGACGTAAATATGTAAATATATCAATAGCTTGCAACGAATATTACAAAGACAAAGACGGAAACAAGAAGGAGAACACTAATTGGTTCCGAGTTTCAATTTTAGCAGAAAAGCTTGCCGAGATTGTAGAAAAGCACGTTAAAAAAGGCGATCGGCTTTATGTCCAGGGCAAGCTACAAAACAGTTCATATAAAGACAAAGACGGCATCGAGAGATACAGCACTGACGTTGTGCTAGGCAATTACGATAGCAAGCTGATTATGTTATCAGCAAAAAAAGATACGGCCGGAACAGATAATAGCACTCCGCCGGCCGGTTGTCCGGACGCTGAAGAAGAAATCCCTTACTAAGGCGTCCGGATATGCCTAATTTTTCATTGATAACTGCTTCCGGTAATAAGTACATCATAAACGCAACCCTTGCGCCTGCAAAGCGTAAGGGTTTTGCTGTACTTTCGCTATCTGCCCGTCCGGATAATTTTTTGCGGCCCGGTGTAAGCATCTCCGGAGAAGTTTCCGCTGCCGAAATCAGTCTTTTAAGCAAGGAGTGCGAAAAAATTGAAACAGAATAACGTTCATGCCCCCGAGCAAGTAACACGGGGGCTACCAGATACAAAAAAGAAGCTTCGAGACATTCCAAACGTCAAGTTTTCTGCGGTAGACGAGCAAAAATATAAATTACTATCTTTCGGTTGGGATACCGTTCAAGAAAGTTTTGACCTTGTAATCAATGAAAAATGGCTGAAAACCTTGGAAGAAAAGAAGGTTGAGGCGCAAGAAAACGGCCGGAACGGCAATCCTGTTTTGATTGAGGTTGCCGGGGAATGCATGGCCGTTATGCCAAGTGCATGGCGAGGCTACAGTTTTTTAATCCAAAGCGACGATTTACAGGTTGGAATTGGCAAACGAGACTGGGGCGCATCTGTCAAATACCTATCAGCAGGGCTATGGGAACACGGAATTGACGCTTTACGAGAAAAAGCGCGCATAATTTTGGCGGAAATATGCGAAAAACCAAAAAAAGATTACTGGGAAAAGGTAAGCCGTTGTGATTTTTGCTTTGATATATATTCTCCGGCGTTTAGCAAAGAGATGAAGCCGGCGATAATGGAAGGGGTATGTTCTTTAAGCAGAGTAAAGGAACGGGCGAATTTTAGAACCGAAGGCGGCCAAATATATATGAACGGAACCCGGATTGAAACTTTAACAATTGGCAGTAAAGCAAACCTACAGGTTGAAGTTTACGACAAAAGCCTTGAAATCCGGCAAAAGTCGCAAAAGAAATGGTTTTATGAAATCTGGGGCGAAGCTTACGAAACTGACGTTTGGCGAGTAGAAATCCGCTTTTCTGGTAAGTTTTTAAAGAACCGGGGAATCATATCCTGGGAAGAAGTAGCGGATAATTTAGAATATTTACTAACGGAAGCCTTAATCAGCCGCAGAATATCCATTCCGGAAAAGGATAAAAACCGGAGTAGGTGGGCAATCCACCCGCTTTGGAGCCTTATTTACAACAAATACGCCGGCACAGAAATGCTGAAGCTTGGCAGACGCTTCACCATGCGCCGAGATGAACTGGCAGAGAATATCCGGCAACAGATAGCCGGTAGTTTGCGTTGCGTAACGGTTTTGGCATCTGGGGGATTTTTTGATTTTGAACTGCTTGAAGAAGAATTGTCGTTGGTCATGGATACTTTGAAAAACGACAAAAAGCACCGCAAAAAGGTTAAACGAGCGGCGGAACGGTATCAATTTATAGATGAGGCAGCATAATGGCAAAACAAATAGGTTGGATTAAGTGTCCTGGTTGCGGCGAACTGATAGCCGTAAAGGAAGCAGATAACAGTTCCGGAACTCCTTGGGTAAATTGCGCTAGGTGTCATTACCGAGGCTTTTTTAACGGAATAGAGGGTCAAGAAATCCGGAAAAGTTTAAATGCCGGCCAAAATTACCGCTCTGCCGGCGGATTAGAGTTTAAGGCTATTGACAATCAGAATATTGGCGTTGGGGTTTTCTGATGCTGTTATTTGAAGAAGAGATACCTACCGTAGAGATAACCGGTAAAGAAATCGGCGAATATACCGGCGACAAAAAAGCTTTTGAAAAAGCTTTTATAGATTATTACCAAAAATACCTAATAGGGAAATATGTAACAAATCCTGTTTTAGGTAAGATTTGGTTTTATAACTCAGCTTCTAAGGAAACAATAAGTAAAAACCAAATAGCAATAAGAAATCTTAAATATATTGCGGCAGTAAAAGAGGTTTTAAAAAATAGTTATTGCGTAAAGAACGAAGTAATTCGACACCCTAAGGTTAATATCACTAAAATATGGCAAGTTTACGGTTTAGTTAAACTAAGAAAAAATAAACGAAAGAGGCTGATTAAAATTACCGTGAGGGAATACTGCGAAAAGAATAAAAAAGCAGAGGATAGATATTACACCTTTGATGCTTCTCAAAT
>JAFWAG010000054.1 GCA_017507765.1 Alphaproteobacteria bacterium
CCGTCGGAATCTTTCCTGATGCCTATTTGATAACCTTCTATATCAACCCCAACATCGACAGGGTTAATTATCGTTGTCCCAACGGAAAGCGTATCTTTGTTTTCATCAATGTATACTTTCGTCTGCTCCTTCAAAAGGAGCAAAGTGTTTGCTTCATTGATATTTTCTATATCCTGCCGACGCTCGGAAACGTGTTTATAAAGCACCGGTGTTAAGGCTGCTATCAACCCAAACATGATAATTGCTTCAACAGTGATACTTCCGGAATTGGCGCTATTTTCTAGCGGGGGGGGGTAGAGACTTTCATTTTCTTAAGAATCATGGCTTTAATTCCTTCCTAAGTCTTATATAGATAAATACCAAAACCTAAAAAAGGTATAAAATATTACTTTCAGATTGTAAAGAATTATAGAAAAGATTTACTTCTGGCTAAGCTTTCCGTGCCACAAATCCTTCACGGCTTGTTCCACATCATCAACGGTCGGATTTTCTGCCTGCATTACCGAAGTATATCGGCCACGGGGAATTATATCTGCATCTTTGGCATTTATGGCTAAAGTCGCCACATTTTCCACCGCCGCCATATGGGTCATAATATTATCCCCGCCCAAGAACAAACGGCACTTTCCGATACAAGCGGCTATGCTTAACACGCCCAAGCCTCCAACCAGATTAACCCTCTGCCATTCGGGCAGTTCGGCCAAAATCTGATTCGCAGCGATACGGTTCTTTTCAAATCCGATAAGGGCAATTGCCGAAGCAGGGAAAAGATTCCCCGGATAAGTAAGGCGTTTTAAAAGGGTAACAAAGTTTTCCGGCTCCCACAGAAAGCTTCCGTCTTCGGCAAACGGAGCCACCCCGATAACATATTCCTTTTTAAACAAGCGTTTTTCTGCCCCTCGCACCAGCTCCGGAGCCAACCATACAAAAGGATTTAAATCGCTTTCGTTCAAAGAGAGCATATCGGCATAGATTTTTAGCGGGTGTTCGTTAAAGGGAGGCGTAACAGAACGAGCTTTCTCCTTTGCTCTTACCAAAACGGAAAGCGGCAGGTTTTCGGCATCAATCAGCATATCCCATTTCCGCCGCAAAGCTTCCTTTAAAACATCAGGTGCCGCAAAGTTTTCAACCACTATCATTTTATCGGTATGCGGAGCCGCTCCGAACAAAGCCACTCCGGGCATTTTCCCCATAACCGTAACTTTTGCCCTTGGATACACCGTTACAAGCTTTTCCAAAAGCGCGGTAGCATACACCGCCTTTTTAGCATTTTCCGGAGAAATAAAGAGGATTTTAAGCTCATATTCTCCGGAATCTATATGAATACTTTTTGCTCTCATCATAAAAAATCCGGACTAAACCGTATATAGTTTAGCCCGGATTCTTATCTTAAGGAAAGCTTTTTATTTACTTGCTTTCACAACGGCCTGCGCCGCAGCCAATCTTGCAATAGGCACACGGTACGGAGAGCAGGAAACATAATTCAAGCCGACCGAGTTAAAGAACTCGATAGAGGCAGGGTCTCCGCCATGTTCACCGCAAACACCAAGCTGGATATCGGGTCTTTCCTTTTTACCGCTGTTAGCCGCCATGCGAACCAACTGGCCAACGCCGTCAACATCAATGGAAGCAAACGGGTCTTTAAGGTAAATGCCCTTAGCTTTATACAAGCTGATAACCGGACCGGCGTCATCGCGGGAAAGTCCCAGCGTCGTCTGGGTCAAGTCGTTAGTACCAAAGCTGAAGAACTGAGCCGACTTAGCAATTTCTTCGGCCATCAAAGCAGCCCGAGGAAGCTCTATCATCGTTCCGATTAAGTACGGAATCTCAATTCCGGCTTTATCCTGAACGTCTTTAGCCATTTTTTCCACAGCCGCTTTCATCATGTCCAGCTCTTTCTTGAAGCCTACCAACGGAATCATGATATCAGGCAGAACTTTTCCGCCGGCTTTGGTAACTTCCACCGCCGCTTCGAAGATAGCTTGAGCCTGCATCTCATATACTTCTGGATAAGTAATACCCAAACGGCAGCCACGCAGACCAAGCATCGGGTTCTGTTCATGCAGCTGAGCGGTACGAGTTTTAACGGCTTCCAAAGAAACGCCCAAGTCCTTAGCAATCTCTGCCTGTTCAGCTTCGGTATGCGGCAAGAACTCATGCAAAGGAGGATCAAGCAAGCGGATTGTAACCGGCAGACCGTCCATAGCTTTAAAGATACCGATAAAGTCTTCACGCTGATACGGAAGCAGCTTTGCCAAAGCATTTCTGCGGTCTTCTTCGGTAGCAGCCAAAATCATTGCCCGCATATGCAAAATACGGTTCGGGTCAAAGAACATATGTTCCGTACGGCACAGACCTATACCCTGCGCCCCGAAATCACGAGCAACTTTAGCATCAACCGGAGTATCGGCATTTGCCCATACTTGCAGTTTACGGATATCGTCAACCCAGCCCATAAACTCACCGAAGTCACCAACCATAGCATTTTGTACCATAGGAACTTCGCCAAGGAATACCTGACCGGAAGAACCGTCCAAAGAAATATAATACCCTTCGTTCACGGTTACTCCGCCAACGGTAAAGTTTTTATTTTCATAGCTGACAACAAGTCCTTCAACACCACTTACGCAAGGAGTTCCCATACCTCTGGCAACCACCGCCGCATGAGAAGTCATGCCGCCTCTGGCAGTCATGATACCTTCGGCAACGTGCATACCGCCAATATCTTCCGGACTGGTTTCGATACGAACTAAAACGACTTTTTCGCCGTTTTTAACCCATTCTTCGGCATCTGTAGCAGAGAATACAACCTTACCACAAGCAGCACCCGGAGAAGCAGGAAGACCGGCAGCAATTTTTTCCTTTTTGGCTTTCGGATCCAAAGTCGGGTGCAACAACTGGTCAAGCTGACCTGCATCAACTCTGGTAACTGCAGTTTCTTTGCTAATCAAGCCTTCACGAACCATATCAACGGCAATTTTCAAAGCCGCCGCACCGGTACGTTTACCGTTACGGGTCTGCAACATCCAAAGCTTACCGTCTTGAATGGTAAACTCCATATCCTGCATATCTTTGTAATGGTTTTCCAATTTATCTTTAATTGCTACCAGTTCTTTATAAAGCTCAGGCATTTCGTCTTCCAAGCACGGCAAATCGGATTGGTTTTGTTCCTTTGCCGCTCTGGACATCGGCTACGGAGTACGAATACCGGCAACCACGTCTTCACCTTGAGCATTCTTCAGATATTCGCCATAGAAAGCGTTTTCACCGGTCGCCGGATTACGGGAGAAGCATACACCCGTTGCGGAATTATCGCCAGAGTTTCCGAATACCATCGACTGAACATTAACTGCAGTTCCCCAATCGCCCGGAATATCGTTAATCTTACGATAAGTGATAGCTCTATCAACCATCCAAGAACCGAACACGGCTCCGATACCGCCCCACAGCTGTTCCATGGGATCCTGCGGAACCGGCTTGGCAAACTTTTCACCGATAGCACGATACTGTCTAATAACTTCTTTCAAGTCATCAACGGTAAGTTCGTTATCGGCTTTATAGCCTTTTTCATTTTTAATCTTTTCCAAAACTTCTTCAAAGTTATCGGCATGAACACCAAGAACCACGTCAGAATACATCTGAATAAAGCGGCGATAGCTGTCATAAGCAAAGCGTTCATTATTGGATACTTTAGCCAACCCTTTAACGGTTTCATCATTAAGACCAAGATTCAAAACCGTATCCATCATTCCCGGCATAGATATTCTTGCACCGGAACGCACCGAAAACAACAAAGGATTTTCGACATCTCCGAACTTTTTACCCAGCATATCTTCGCAATGCTTTAATCCAGCAGCCACCTGTTCTTTCAATTCGGGAGGATAAGAGTGTCCGTTCTCATAAAAATAGGTACAAACTTCCGTAGTAATCGTAAAGCCCGGAGGAACCGGCAACCCCAGATTACACATTTCGGCAAGATTCGCCCCCTTACCGCCCAGAAGATTACGCATTTCTGCCGTACCTTCAGCGGCTCCGTTTCCAAAAGAATACACCCATTTAGACATAACAACACTCCTTAAAAGCAATTTTAATAGTTGATTTTCAAGTCTTTATATTTTACGAAAACATAAATCGTAAAGCTTGCGATATAGTAATATCTTTATAAAAGATGACAAGCAGAATATTTCTTATTGACGAAAGAGTTTCTTTACCAAAGAGTAACTATTTAGTATATAAGATGCGAAAGCATAACTAGCCATGGTGTATTTTCAATGAAAACTCTTAAACGAGCCTCGACCCTCAACAACCAGAAAGACCCCTACGAGCTTATGGCCGAAACCCGCCAAGTTACGTCCATGCAAACGCCTGTTCCACCGCAATCGGAAAAGACTGAAGAGCCAACAGAGGCACCAGAGATAAAAGAAGCCGAAGAGATAAAAGAAGTAACAGAGGCAACAGACGTAACAGAAGTAAACGAAGTAACCGAAGCCCCCGAAGAAACAGAAAACATGGAAGATGCTGCACTTGATTTTGCCACAGCCATGAAAGCTGCAGTTACTGCCTCCGAAAACCAAGAACCTCAAACTTTAACCCCGGGATTTTTCGGAGAAGTCATCGACATTCCTTTAAACGAAGGCAACAGCCTTATTTATTCTTTCATGAAAGAAGTTATTGAAGCATCCTCCAACCTGATGTGCTTGGTTGTTGCGGAAAAAATCATTGCTATAAACCATAAGGGCTGCTCATTCCTTGGCTATTCTGATGCTGAGGATTTAATCGGTAAAGATTTTGCCGAGATTTTAGCTCCGGAATCCCGTCATATTGCTGGCGAAGACATCGGTGAGCTTTTGGAAGGCGACAATCAAGACGGCATGGAAGCAGATTTTCTTTGTGCTGACGGTTCCTCTATCAAAGCATTGATATCCGGACGGGTATTCTTTAACGAAGACGGCTTTTCCTTTATCGTAGAAGGTCGTTTCCCTGACCATACCCAAACCGAACACAATGAAGGTTCTACGACTTTTGTTTTCCATGACCCTGTAACCGGACTTCCGCATTACTCTATCTTTGAAGACCGTTTGGAAATGGCCTTGGCTCGTGCGACCAGAGCTGCCCACGGCAAACCGGAAAATGCCATAGAGCTGTTAGTTGTTTTATCAATATGTATCGAAAAATACGGCGATATAGTTTCTGCAATTGGCAAAGAAGGCGGCGAATACATTTTAAGCAACATTGGAACTCGTTTAGTATCTTCATTCCGCAGAGTTGACACAATCTCCCGCAATGACGGCGGAAGCTTCCTCATGTTACTTGAAAGCCTTGCAAACATAGACGACATTGAAATTGTTTGCCGCCGTATTATTGCACTTATCAAAGAAGACATTGCCTATGACGGACAAAATCTTCTTTTAAACTGCGGAATTGGCGTCAGCATTTTCCCGTACAACGCTTTAACCGCCCCGGAACTTATTGCCCAAGCCGACGAAGCATTGGATTTAGTAAGGAAATCCGGTTCTGACGGATACGCTTTTTATAATGCGAAGGAAAAAGATTCTCAGCCTTCCTGATTATCCCACAAGCATTCCCCTTTGCGCAGGATATTTTCTGCGTTTTGCGTACTTGTACCGTCTTGATTATGCAAGACTACCCCCGGCATAAGCGATAAAGGAGCCGCAGAGTTTTTCACTCCCGTAACAATAACTCTTTTGGCAGGTTTACCTTGCATCGGCCACAACGGAACAATCTTTAACGCCCCCAACCGAGAAGCCGTACAAGCCAATATCTCGTCCAAGCGGTCTGCCCGCTGAATTATGGCAAAGGTTCCCAAAGGACTTAAACGGCGCAAACAAAAATCAATCCAATCTGCCAAAGAAACGGCCTCTTCATGATGAGCAATCGCCTTATTTTTGTTTGGCGACACGAAACTTTCCGTAGCATACGGCGGATTAGTCAGAACATATTTATACGAAGTATCCACGATTTCCCGCGGCGGCTTTGCCACATCGCCCAAGACAAAAGATACCCTGCTTTCCATTTGATTTAAATGAGCATTTTCTTCTGCCAAAGCCAACATATCAAGTTGGATTTCCAAACCGGTTATATTTACTTGCGGCGCCAAAGCTGCCAAAGCCAAAGAAACCGCTCCGGTACCCGAACCTACGTCCAAAACGTTTTCACCTTTTTTGGGACGCACCGCCGAAGCCAAAAGAACCGCATCACTGGTTGCCCGATAACCGGAAACAAGCTGTTTAAGCTTTATTTTTCCGCCCAAAAAATCATCAATTGTAAAATCTTCCGCCATAATTATATCCTGTTTTTTACTGATTTTGCCAAAAGCGAACAAGAAAGACAACAGCTTAACTTCATATTGCTAAATAATAAAAATACTAAACCGCTTAATTATATATTTCCGAATAAATAAAAAAGTGATAGGTTGTTTTTGGTCTCTGCCTTTCCCGCCGTACTCATTTGGTTTTAAAGGTAGAGACCTCGAAAAGCGTCAACTTTATTTAAAAAGCCTCTATTGATATGCGTTTTGGAATTGTTGCATTTATTTCCGGTCTTTTATTAAGCATATTTGGCGCAGCAATGTTGATTCCTGCGGCTTTTGATTTTATGTATGACGGCCGTTCTGCCCATGCCTTTGCTTATTCTGCCGTAATCAGCATCTTTTTTGGTCTTTTGCTGACGGCCTCATCCTATCACAAGTGGCAGAAATTAACGATAAAGGAAATGTTTTTAACCACCTCCTGCGTTTGGCTGTTGGTTGTTCTTTTTTCCGCCCTTCCCTTTTACTTTTCCGGAGAAAACATAAACTATCCGACGGCTTTTTTTGAAGCCATGTCCGGACTTACCTCTACCGGAGCAACCGCTCTTGCCAAGCTTGATGACTTACCCAAAGGCATTCTTTTATGGCGAGCCATGATGCAATGGATAGGCGGCCTTGGAATTGTCATGATTGCGATTGCCATTTTGCCGATGTTGAAAGTCGGCGGAATGCAGATGTTCATGACCGAATCTTCCGGCAAGCTTGAAGCCAAAGCCATTCCCAGAACGTCTCAAGTTATATCATTTATTATCGGCGTATATTTATTTTTCACTTTGTGCTGTATCATCATGCTTTATCTGGCGGGAATGTCATTCTTTGACGCCGTAGCCCATGCCATGACCTGCATTTCGACCGGAGGATTTTCCACCCACAGCAATTCAATAGGCTATTACGCTTCGCCGGAAATTGAATGGATTTTAATTGTTTTTATGATTATCGGCGCCATACCTTTCATCGCCTATTACTTTCTTTTCGTCGGCTATTTTGAAAAGTTTATCAAGGATACGCAAATAAAGACATTTATCGCTGCGATTGCCGTCATTTCCGGAGCTTTATCCTCTTGGCTTATCTTTACCGACACCGGAACTGATTCTTTCACTCTTATCCGGCAATCCGTTTTTAATGTTGTTTCGATAATCACCACCACGGGCTATTCGATTAACAACTACGAACTTTGGGGAAGCTTTGCGGTAATCATATTCTTCTTCCTTACGTTAAGCGGAGGTTGCGCCGGCTCATCGACCGGAGGCATTAAAATCTTTCGTTTTAATATTCTGTTTTTAAATCTTCTGCATTATTTAAAAAACATGATTTACCCGCACGGAGTTTTCACCGAACACTATAACGGCCGCCCGTTAACCGAAGAAATCGTAAACAGCGTAGTCATATTTGTATCCATATTCTTCATCAGTATAGTTTTCTTGACCTTAGCCCTATCTTTAACCGGCCTTGACTTAATTACCAGCCTGACCGGAGCCATGTCTGCCTTAGCCAACACCGGCCCTGGTCTTGGCTCTACTATCGGCCCTGCCGGCAACTTTTCCTCGCTTCCGGACACGGCAAAATGGCTTTTATCCTTAGGCATGATGCTTGGCAGGCTAGAGTTTACCACGGTTATGGTTCTTTTAATCCCGATGACTTGGAAATCTTCATAAGAACGTCAAACGATATAAGTAGCGGAAAATAAACTAAGAAGCTTGTTTTTTCTTTAAAACTTTATTGGCAACGGAAACCACGCTTGCGCCCCAAGTTTCCAATAAATCTTCCTGCTCTATCTGCAAACGGCGGATTTTAGCATTCAAGAAAATCTCTATTACCAAGCCGACAACAATCGGCAACAGATGATATAAAAGAAGTCCTAAAGACGCTGTACCGTATATAACCAACAGAGTAGATAAATTAAACAAAATATCCACAGCGCCTTCAAAAGAATGATTATTCATCCACAAATGAAACAAGAACGGCAATGCACCGGCAAGATTCATAGCCCCAAGGCAAAGATTACGGAAAGGAGTTGTAGAGTTTCCGGCGATAAGCGCAACAATAGACGGCAACATAGCAAAAAGCAGGAAAACTACACTTGGCATACTCAACAAGAAAACCGGCAGAAACAATAATAATATCAGGAACTGCCAACCCATTCCAAAACTGCTTTGGCTTTTTTTATTTTTTGCTCGGGCAACTTTTTTCTTAGCCATTACATCACCTTTAAAACAGGAAGCTGATTAACAAAGAGAAAGCCACAATCAACACCGTAGATACCGCAATAATTGCGGCCAACTGTTCCCCAAGCGCCGCAGAATATTTCTTCATTTCCGGACGCTTTTGTTCCAGCTCTTCCATTTCTTTTACCGTATAGATATATTCCTTAGTCGCCGAAGTAAAACCTTCCTTATCTTCCTTGCGTATTTGCACATCATTCAAATAAGCAGATAACTCAATAATACTTCCTTTGCGGATAATTTTTGGAATATCGGCTTCAATCCGTTTACGGATATTTTGGTTATAGTAACTTTCTACAATAGGAACCAAAAGTCCGCCAATCCAACTTGACAAACCGTTCAAAGTCTGGGGTCCGTAATGTTTTTGCACCAAAGCATACAACAATATCATTGCTTCCAAGAACATATATTCCTGATTCTTTGACATTGTTTCAAAGGGCTGAGGACTTACGCCGGCAAAACGACAAGCAATAAACGCAGCAATATGCCTATCTATTGGTTTTTGTTTGGTATCTTCAGTACTTGCCGCCTCATTTAATGACGGAAGCAAGGCTTCGATATTTTCCACATAATGCTTTTCTAAAAGCCTGCTCAAACAAGGACAGGTACGAGCTAGCATATAAAGACACCGCTCAAGCCCACTTCCCCAATTATTTGATTTAATTTCTGCCGCCAAGGAAGAGAACAAAGCCGGAGAATAGCCGACATTTTCTGGCATAATTCCTTTCCAACTTCCCGGAATGACATTAGCAATAACTTCATAAAAGGGAGTTAGCTCCTCACCTGTCTGATATGCATTTACCAGCAAAGCCCCAAGCCCATCGGGCATAAAGCTTAAAGTACGATACCGCACCGGAGCTTTATCATCAAGCAACATACAAGTTTCCGCCAACAGTATGTCCTTCTGGGCAGGATTATTGACTCTAGTCATAGACTCTTTTTTAAGTGCCGCAAACTCTTCCGAAAGTTTTACGTCATCACCAAAAGCTCTGCTCAACCACGCAGAGAAGGATTCACTGTATATATCTTCCGTCGCCAACTTCCAGTTTTTGACAAAAGCAATAGCCAAAGACCGAGGCAGGAAATAAGTATTCCCGTTAAACAAATATCCTCTGGAAGCACACCGACCTCTTGAACTTCCGAGAAAGGGAACTTTCTTTCCGGAAAGCCACAATCCCAAAACATCTACCGTCCAACGCTGTTCGGAATAATCCGCCAAACAGCCCTTTAAGAAATCCAGCATAAAGGTAAAATCTTCAAAGCGTTTAGCCATAGTGGTATAAGAACCGACTTCTATCTTCATGGCTAACAGTTCTTCATCTTTAAGCCAAAACTCAGGAACACTTCCAACAGCCAAAGCCAAAGTCGTAACCGCCAAAGAATAAATATCTTCGGCATTTCTTCCCTCACCTCTCCCCTGCAGGTGGCACAGAGAAGACTCTATATCCTCGGCAAACATCGGCTGTTCCGAAGCCGGATTCGCCGCCAAGAAGTCTCCCACTACGATTTTAGTTTTGGCTTCGTCCAAATAAAACAGGTTATCAGGGCGTATCCCTCGGCAAGTAATGGACATAGCGTCCAATTCCCGCAAGAAAGAAACAAAAGGCTCTATGACCTTACCCATGATTTCGGTTTCACCAAAAGGACGGGTAACCTTGCCTTCCGGCATAACCTTTCCACCCAACGGTCTGGCATAAATCAAAACCATACGGGAAACATTGCGGTCAGGCAGGAATACAGGCTCATAATGCCGCAGGGGCAAAGCCGAAGGAAGAGATGCTTTTAACAAAGCTTCTGCGGTTTTACGGCGGAAAGGAAATACAACTTCCGGCACTAATGCAAACAAAGGTTCCGAAGGATTTTCGATATTTTCTGCGGCATAAGCCGAAGCAGAAGGCGTATCAAGCTCCGGCAGAGGATTCGCCAAAAGAATACGATACTTACCGGCTAAAACTTCATTTCCCGATGAAGCTTTACCTTTTGTAACAACCGGCTCTTCTTCAGTAATCTCTTCTATTTCCTTGCTCCTCAACTACCCTAAATGCCAAAGCTTAAATAGGTTTTTTTATAAATGTCCTTTAGTTTTATCATATCTTCTCTTTCCGGACTAGTAGAAACTAACGCAACGGGAGTTTCTGTCAACTCTTCAATCCGATGCAGATAATCAATAGCCTCTTTTGGCAGCTGTGCAACATCACGGATTCCACTGGTATTGCACTTCCAACCGGGCATAGTTTCATATATCGGCTTAACTTTTTCCTGTCCGGTCATATCCGCAGGATACAAATCCGTACGTTTACCGTCGATTTCATAAGCCACACATATTTTGATTTCATCGAAAACGTCCAAAATATCCAGCTTAGTAACAACCACGCCGTCCAAGCCGCAAACTTTTGCCGCCTGTTTTACTAACACCGCATCGAACCAACCGCATCTGCGCAACCGTCCGGTAACCGTACCTTTTTCATGCCCTCTTTCCGCCAAAGTTCGACCGATATCGTCAAAAAGTTCCGTTGGGAAAGGGCCGCTTCCGACTCTGGTTGTATATGCTTTCACGATTCCCAATGTGTAATCAATACTGTGCATTCCTATTCCCGAACCGACCGCCGCCGCTCCGGCAATGGTATTAGAAGAGGTAACAAAAGGATAAGTACCGAAATCGTTATCGAGCATAACCCCTTGCGCACCTTCAAAAAGGATAGTTTTGCCCTGTTTATAAACGGCATCAAGCTCTGCCCACACCGGAGCCGCAAACGGCAAAATCAGCGGAGCAACTTCTCTTAATTCCTGCAAAAGCTTTTCGGCATCAATCTGGTCATAGCCAAGCCCTTTGCGCAAAGCGTTATGATGCACAAGCAAGCGTTCTACTTTCTTTGGCAAGCCTTTTTCATCAGCCAAATCACACACACGGATTCCCCTGCGCGCAACTTTATCTTCATACGCAGGGCCGATTCCCCGTCCGGTTGTTCCGATTTTGCCTTTACCCAAAGCATCTTCACGGATTAAGTCCAAGTCCCGATGCAAAGGCAGGATTAAATTGGCATTACTTGCCAACTTTAAAACTTCGGGAGTTATTTTTATTCCCTGTTGCTCTACACGACCTATTTCATCGACCAAAGCCCAAGGGTCAACAACCACACCGTTACCGATTATCGACATACGGCCACGAACCACGCCGGAAGGAAGCAAGCTGAGCTTATAAACTTTCCCATCGACTACCAAGGTATGACCGGCATTATGACCGCCCTGAAAGCGTACTACGACATCAGCCCGTTCCGAAAGGTAATCAACGACTTTCCCTTTTCCTTCGTCTCCCCACTGGGCTCCGACCACAACTATATTAGACATTATATTTTATCCTACCTTTCCTCATACGGATTTTCTCTGATAATTTCATTTAAAACATCAGGAGTTTGATAATTGCCTTGAGCGGCATTATAAGCCGTTTTTTCCAAAGCATGAAGAGTTACATAAATATTATTTTTATTTTGTTGCATTTCTCGGTAAAAAACGCCTCTTACAAAGGATATCAGGCTTAGCCCGTTCAAAGAGACATCAACAATACGGAAAGAGCCGCCTTTTAGCATAACCACGAAAGAAACCGGCAAAGTCATAGGTTGCATTCCCTCCTGCACTCCCGTTTGGGTCTGCAAAGTTAACGAAGCAGAGACTCGGCTTTCTCGGTTATAATTTCCGATATCAACAGCATCTTTCACGTTAAAATCAATCGTACCGAAGTTTATCGGTTTTGCCGCATAGACATAGATTACATAGCTTTTAAAAGCATTAACGAAGCGTCCCTGCATATCAGCGTCCAACGAAGTCCACCTTGACCCGACAACTCTTTTTGCCATGCTTTGCATATCAAAAGTGGTATCAATCAAAGTCCGCAGGCGCATAAAGCGCTCTTCGTCATCATACAATCCCAAAGCTTGGATAAATTGGTTTCCCTGATTTTGCAGCCATGCCTCTTCGGTCAAGTTCTCTGCCGCTGCCGATACACAAGTACCGAAGAAAGCGAACAAAGCAACCAAAAAAGCAAACCGAATACGCACTTTTACCTTACTTTCTAATCAAAGGCTTATACTTTATGCGATGAGGCTGACTTGCTTCCGCACCCAAGCGGCGTTTTTTATCAGCTTCATAGTCCGCATAGTTTCCTTCAAACCATACCACTTCGCTGTCGCCTTCAAAAGCCAAAATATGGGTAGCAATTCGGTCTAAGAACCAGCGGTCATGGGAAGTAACCACCGCCGAACCGGCAAAAGAGCTTAAAGCTTCTTCCAAGGCTCGCAAGGTATCCACGTCCAAATCATTCGTAGGTTCGTCAAGCAAAAGAACGTTTGAACCGGATTTCAGCATTTTGGCAAGGTGTACACGGTTTCTTTCCCCGCCGGAAAGCTGACCGACTTTTTTCTGTTGGTCAGAACCTTTAAAATTGAACTGCCCTACATAAGCACGGGAAGCAATCTTCCGTTTACCAAGGATAATTTCATCATCTCCGCCGGATATTTCTTCCCATACGGTTTTATTATTATCCAAAGCATCACGGCTTTGATCGACATAGCCCATAACCACGCTGTCGCCCAAGCGGATAGAACCTGCGTCCGGCTGTTCCTGTCCGGTAATCATGCGCATGAAGGTTGTCTTTCCTGCTCCGTTCGGCCCAATAACTCCGACAATCCCGCCAGCAGGAAGTTTAAAGGATAAATCATCTATCAACAAACGGTCGCCGAACCCTTTGCTAAGCCCTTTGGCTTCAATTACCAAATCGCCCAAACGAGGTCCGGGAGGAATAACAATCTGCGCCGTTTCCGGCCCACGCTTTCCTGCTTCCTGCACCAAGGCATCAAAAGCGGCAATACGAGCTTTACTCTTTGCCTGTCTTGCTTTCGGGCTTTGGCGTATCCATTCCAATTCTTCGTTTATGGTTCTCTGGCGAGCGCTTTCTTCTCTGGCCTCTTGTTCAAGGCGTTTCTTTTTCTGCTCCAACCAAGCGGAATAATTTCCTTCATAAGGAATACCCTGCCCACGGTCAAGCTCCAGAATCCAACCGGTTACATTATCCAGAAAATAACGGTCATGAGTAACCAGAACTACAGTTCCCGTATATTCCCGCAAATGCTGTTCCAACCAAGCCACAGACTCCGCATCTAAATGATTGGTCGGTTCGTCCAGAAGCAGCATATCCGGCTTAGACAGCAACAAACGGCACAAAGCCACCCGTCTTTTTTCTCCACCGGAAAGCTTGGTAACATCAGCATCGGCAGGAGGACAGCGCAAAGCGTCCATAGCCACTTCCACGGTTCTTTCAATATCCCAACCGCCTACCGCATCAATTTTTTCCTGTAATTCGCCCTGTTCCGCCAACAAAGCGTCCATATCTGCATCAGGATTGGCAAACTCCGCACTAACTTCTTCAAAACGTTTCAATAAATCACGAACTTCACCGACTCCGTCCATGACGTTATCAATAACGTTTTTATTCGGGTCTAATCCTGGCTCTTGCGACAGATAGCCGACTTTAACCCCGTCAGCAGCCCAAGCCTCTCCGGTAAACTCCGTATCCATACCCGCCATAATTTTCATCAGCGTAGTTTTACCGGCACCGTTTACACCCAGAACACCGATTTTTGCCCCCGGATAAAAAGACAGCCATATATCTTTCAAAACTTCTTTCCCGCCGGGATAGGTTTTGGAAAGGCCTTTCATAACATAAATATATTGATAAGACGCCATTATAAATCCTTAATTTTTCTGCTTTTACTTTCAAACATGACTACACCTTAAAGGCTTTTTACCAGCCCCTTTAAAAGGCATTTTGCCGCTGTTTTTTACATATCAATTGTTTCGCTTATCCGCTGAATCTCTCTTCTGACGACCCGTTCAACGATTTCCGGCAGATTCTCATCAAGCCATTCTTTCAACAGCGGGCGCATCATTTCTTTAACCATATCTTCCAAAGTTGCTCCGGTATCACCGAAAGGTACTTTGGCAGGCGAAGAAACTTGGCGAACCTTATCCGCAAGACCAAGCAAAGAACTTTTGGTCGCATCTTCAGCCGTATCGGAAATAAGCTTAGCATACTGCATAGCTCCATCTTCCGGCGTTTTAACCACCATTTCTTCGGTCAAATCAACAACTTCTTCTTCCGGTTCCGGCTTTGGTTCGGGAACAGGCTCTGGCTCCGGTTCTGGTTCGGGAACAGGCTCTGGCTCTGGTTCTGGTTCGGGTTCCGGCTCTGGTTCAGGAACAGGCTCTGGTTCAACAACCGTTTCCTTTACCGGCTCAGGAGCCTTTTCCTCGCCCTCAGCTTTTTTATCTTCCTGAGTAGCGTCTTCGGACAGAATATTTCTGATTGATGACAATATGTCTTCCATTGAAGGTTCTTGTTCGCTCATCTTTCCAATATCTTCCCTTAAATAAAATTGTTGCTTTACGTATTAAAGACTAAAATCATTTAATTTTCAATACTTGTTCCAATCCATTTATTTTTTACTTCTTCATAATTATCCGAAGGATTATAAATGTCCACATTTAAAGCCAGATTAGACGCTGTCATACGCCCCACTGCCGCCATAAGATTAAATGAGCTTACGATTTCATCACGCTGAGCGCTTACCAGACTTACGCGGTTATCAAGCAATTCCTGTTCAGCATTCAGCACGTCAAGAACGGTGCGTTCTCCTGCCTCTGCTTCACGTTTAACGCCTTCCAAAGCCAGAACCGAAGCTTCAATCTGGGTTTCAATCGACTTAATTGAAGCACGGGAAGAAACCAAGCTTTCCCAAGCCTGAGTAGCGATATTAACCGCATCGTTACGGGATTTTTCCTTTAAAATCCGGAATTGATTAGCCGTCTGCTTTGCCTGCCGAACTTTAGAATATACGGCACCGCCCTGATAAAGCGGAATAGTAAGATTAGCCGAAGCCTGATAAGTTTCGGTATCATATTCTTTCATCGGAGAGTTCCAATCTTTTCTGGCACTAGCCTCCAAAGAAACTTCCGGCAACAAGCTTCCTTCTGCCTGATTTACATTATACCACGAAGCCCGAGCATTATATTCCGCCGCAATTACCGAAGGATTATATGCTTCCGCCAATTCAAGCGTATTTTCCAAAGAAATCGGGAGCATATCGTCCAAAACTTTAGGCTCACTAAGGTCTTCGGGCGATTTTCCGACAACATTGCGGTAATTAGCCCTAGAAATCTGCAAAGTTCCTTCCGCCGCAATTCTGGCGGCAACCGCTCCGGAATAACGGGATTGGGTTTGCGCTACGTCAGTACGGGTAATTTCCCCGACTTTAAAACGCTGTTCTGCTCTTTCGAGTTCTTTTTTCAGAACTTTTTCATTATTTTCTCTTAAATCCAGAATTGCCTTATCACGCAGAACATCGACATAAGCCATAGCGGCTTCGGTCAAAACATTTTGTTCCACCTGACGCAAGTTAGCTCTTTCCGCTTCGACCTGATTTTCCGCCGCTTTAGTTTGGGAAACGGTTTTAAATCCGGAAAAAATCGGCTGCGACAGATTAACCCCTGCACCATATCCGACCTTTGAAGAATCACTGTCTCCGTACATCATATTTGCAAAGGAACTGTCTGAACTGCCCTTAGTTTTAGTTTTTGACGGAGTAACATTACCGACCAAAGCCACCTGCGGTCTAAACCCTGCCATAGCCTGAGAAACATTTTCATCTACCGCCCGCAAATAAGCCCTCTGCGCAAGCAAAGTTGAATTGTTCTGATAGGCATAAGCCAAAGCATCTTCCAATGTCTCTGCACTTGCCGCAAAGGGAGTAAAAGCCATTGCAGCCAAGGCAAAAGCAGACGAACAAAAATACCGCATATCAAAGGTTCTCCTTATTTTTTCTTATACGGTTCAAATCAATATTGAACGTTTATACAAGCTTTTACCGTAAAATACAATCTTTCCATTTTACTTTTTTTCACCCGAGCAATATACTTTAGTAGTTATGAATTCTAAGTTAAGGAATTGCCATCATGTTACTTAAAAAGTTGAAAGTGTTTACCCCCCCCGCTAGAAAATAGCACCCAAATCGGCAGTATTACCGTCGAAGCCATTATAGTTTTAGGCCTTATCGCCTCCTTAACTCCCGTACTCTATAAACACGTTGCCGACCGAAGGCAGGACATAGATAACATTAACGAAGCAAACACTTTGCTTTTGTTAAAGAATGCTACGAACGAATATATCGAAGAAAACAAAGATCGTATTACCGTTGGTACTACACTTCTTGAACCTACTGATGTCGGTATGGATATAGACGGGTACAAAATAGGTATCCGCAAAGAAGATGACGGCACGATAAACGCCATGATAGCTCCAAGCGGCGGCGGTAGCGATATGAAAGCGGCGAAGGTTGCGGCTTTGCTCGGCGTGTCGGCGGGGATATATTCTGCGCAAGATGCAAGCAGGGCTTGGGGTATTAACGGCGTCTGGGCAGAAGACGTTTCTAATTACGGCTTTACCTCTTTGCCGACCGGAGTTCCGGTCGTAACGACTACTTATGACAAAGACACTACCGCCGGAATCAACGAAGAGCAATTAAAGGATATTATCGAAAATACTTCCTACGAACGTTTGACGGCTAGGACTATCTGCATTGACAATCCGGACATTCCCGAAGAAGAAAGATGTATTAAAGATTGGAATATTGTCGGCATCAATCCTTTGGAAATTATTGCTTCTTGTAATGCCGGAACCCAATCTGCCTGCACCAAAGGTTGGGAAAAAAATATCAATCGCAGTTGTTTAGAAATAGCCATAAAATATAAGGGAGCAGGATTTGATGCCCCTTCGGGAATATACAAACTTACAACCAGCGCAACTACGCAAGTTGAACGCGCTTGCTATTTTGTTAAAGGAGAACTTCCTA
>JAFWAG010000003.1 GCA_017507765.1 Alphaproteobacteria bacterium
GTGATTGCGACGAATAGCTCTGCGGCTTCGGGTTGGTATAATATTACGACTTCGACCACGGCTACTTCGGTACCATGCTACTTTGTGGGCAACCGAGTTGCTACCGCCGCCGAAACAATAGCGCAATGCAATACGATTACTGCCAGTGAAGAAATGAACACAAACATTGCGTGCCGTTATGGTTATGTAAATGATTATAACACTACTTGTGAGCGTCTTGTGACTAATTATCCGGACGGAACAGATAATACAAACTCTATCACTACTGCTTCCGGCGGTGTGAGGGAATGCTGTGATTGTAAGGTAAATTGTGCAAAGATAGGTACAGTTAGTGGCGGTGTTTGCAAAGATGTTGATGGTTGGGGTTGGGTTAGGTCAACAAATTGGATGAATTATTGGAACGCCAAAACCTTCTGTAATAATTTAAATATGCCAATAAAATCGTTGGGCGATATAGAAAATGCAGGTTTGTGGCGTCCGGGTGCTAAGAATCCGTTTGGTAATTATTGGGTATGGACTACAAATGTTTGGGGTTCATCAGCACAATTTGTTGCTTTTCTTGGCAATAATGCTTGCGATTGGGTATCCCCAAGTGCAACAGGTGCTAATAATTCTGGAATTGGCGGCGTATGGGGCTGGTACTATGCTCTCTGCGGGCCGGCATTATAAAGAGGATACGGCTATGGCCATGCCAAAGGAAATGCTTTCGTCTCCGGCGGAAAGATTTTTGGGTAAAAGAACCTTAAAGCCTTTTTCGGTCAGGCGGTTTTGAAGCTCTGATTTAAGTACTCGGTTGAAAATGCAGCCGCCGCTTAGGGCGATTGTCCGTATGCCGGTTTCTTTGGCGCATTCTGTTGCTAAGGCGGCGAGTCCGTCGGCTAAAGTGCCGTGGAAAATGTCTGCCGCTTCGGAAGTTTTGTAACTTTGTAACAATAAAAGCATATCTTCTAAATGCAGGTTTTTGATTCCTTCGGATTCAATAATTTTGAAGCCCAGATTCAAACTGCGGGGATTGGCGGCGAGTCTTTCAAAATGTAATAATGTTTCAATTTGAGTTTTTTCTTTTATTTGCAGGAGTTCGCAGGCTAAATCAAAATATCTTCCGCAGCTTGAGGTGCTTTGGCAGTTAATTTTTTTGCTTAATCCTTCCCAAAAAATGGCGGGAAGATTCGGAAAATGAATCAATGTTTCATTTTTATCTTTATGTTCATGATAAAAGGCGGCGGCAAGAAGCTCCGGACGGATAACGCTAATGTCTCCCCCCGGAAGGCAGAGGGGATTTAAACGACCAAGCCTTTGATAACTGCCGTTTTTTACGAAAAGAAGTTCTCCGCCCCATGCTTCATTATGCTCGCCAAGCCCAAAGCCGTCTAAGGCAAAGCCAAGTAAAGGCTCGGAAAAGTGATGTTCTCCGGCTACGGTGGCGATGTGGGCGTGATGATGCCTTACCGCTATGGCAGGAATGTTTAATGACGAAGCAAGTTCTTTGGCGGTTTGGGTGGTATAAAAGTCTGGGTGAAAGTCGTGAGCGATTATTTCCGGCGTACCCATAGCGGAAAGGGTGTTCTGAAGAAAAGTTTTGAACTCCGAGATTGCTTCCGGAATGCTTAAATCCCAAGATTTATCGGCTATAAAAGCCTCTTTTTCTTTAAAAAAACAAAAGGAAGCCTTTTGAAAGCCGCTTAAGGCTAAAATAGGGCGGGATTTTTCTTTGAGGGTGATGCGCATATTTTCTTTCTTAAATCCGTTAATTGCTTTACGCTTGATTTAAACACGAAAAGGGAAAAATAAACAGGGGTATTCTATGCATGAAATGAGCCTGATTGATTCGGTCTTGCGGAGTGTTACCGAAGAGGCTGCCTTGAAAGGTTTTGCAAAAGTCAAAACCGTGTGGTTGGAAGTCGGAAAGCTGTCTTGTGTCGAGCCGGAAGCTTTGAGCTTTTGTTTCGAGGCTTTGGCGCCCTCTTCCATATGCGAAGGGGCGGAACTGAAACTTACCGAAACGGCAGGAACGGCTTTTTGTCCCGCCTGCCAAAAAGAGTCTGAAATATCCCGTTATGGCGCACCGTGTCCGGAATGCGGCGAGTACGGACTTGAAATTAAAAGCGGAGATAAAGTCTTTATTAAGCAAATAGAGGTGGAGGACGAAGGAAATGTGTGAAACTTGCGGCTGTCAAAACCTTGCCCATGAACATAATCATGAGCCTGAAAACCGAATAATTAATATGGCAAAAGACGTAATGGAATATAATAACGCTTTTGCCGCCGAAAACCGTAAATGGTTTGCCGAGAAAAAGATAACTGCTTTGAACCTGTTATCTTCGCCGGGGGCGGGGAAAACTACGCTTTTAGCGGCGACAATCAAAGGCTTGCAAAATATTCTTCCCTCTGCGGTGATTGAAGGTGATCAGGAAACGGAAATCGATGCCCAAAGAATCCGTGATACAGGTGTAAAGGTGGTGCAGATAAATACCGGAAAAGCCTGCCACCTTGATGCTCATCATGTCGGTCATGCGGCACAAGAGCTTTTGCTTGCCGACGGCTCTTTGCTGTTTATTGAAAATGTCGGTAATTTGGTTTGTCCGGCGGCTTTCGATTTGGGCGAAAAAAAGAAAATCGTCATTCTGTCCGCTACGGAAGGTGAGGAAAAACCTTTGAAATATCCCTATATGTTTGCGGCTGCCGATGTGATGATTATCAGTAAAATAGATATGGCGGAATATACGGATTTTGATTTTGCTTTGTGTGAAGGTTATGCTCGGAAAATCAATCCGGACTTGCGAATTTTTCGGGTTTCGGCAAAAACCGGAGAAGGTATGGCGTCTTGGTTAGACTGGCTTAAACAAGAAGGAAAGTAAAAATGTGTTTGGCGGTGCCGGCAAAAATAGTTTCTTTGGGAAATGATGATAAAGCTTTGGTTGATTTGGGCGGAGTCCAAAAAGAGATTTCCGTAAAGCTTTTGGATAATGTTACGGAAGGCGATTATGTCTTGGTTCATGCCGGTTTTGCGCTGAGCAAAATGGACGAAACCGAAGCAGAGGAAACTTTGGAATTGTTCGTGGATTTACAGCTATGATAATTGCCGAAGATTATAAAAACGGAGAAAAAATAAAATCCGTTGCTAAGTTACTGGCAAAAGAGGCGGATACCGGACGGAATTATCGCTTTATGGATTTTTGCGGCGGGCATACTTATGTTCTTGCCAAAAATGCTTTGGAAGATTTGTTGCCGGCAAATATTACGATGATACATGGTCCCGGCTGTCCGGTTTGTATTTTGCCGGCGGCAAGGATATCCGTTGCGATTAAAGCTTCCTTGCTTCCCGATGTGGTGTTTTGCACTTATGGAGACGTGATGAGAGTTCCGAATGCCAAAGGGGAAAGCTTGTTTACGGCTAAGGCGCAAGGGGCAGATATACGCATGGTTTATTCGGTGCTTGATGCTTTGCAGGTTGCAAGGGAAAATCCCAAGAAAAATGTTATTTTTATGGCGATAGGATTTGAAACTACCGCTCCGACTGCCGCTGCCGCAATTTTGGAGGCAAAGAAAGAGGCGATTACTAATTTCTTTATACTATCAAACCAAGTTCTGACTACTTCGGCGATGCAGGCGGTTTTGGCAGAAGGCGTGCCTTTGGACGGGATTGTCGCTCCGGGGCATGTATGTATGGTAACCGGTCTTGCTCCTTTTGCTAAGCCAGCAGAAAAATACCGTAAGCCTATGGTCGTTACCGGTTTTGAGCCGTTGGATATGATGTTGGCTATTTTAATGTTGGTGCGGCAGGTAAATAAAGGCGGATTTGCTTTGGAAAATGAATATAGGCGGGCTTTGGCTTTTGCCGGAAATGCCAAAGCAATGGCGGCTTTGAACGAAGTCTTTTCCGAAGGAAGAGACTTTAAATGGCGGGGGTTGGGTGTTTTGCCGGAAAGCTCCTTTGCTTTAAATCCTGTTTATGCTATATATGACGCAGAAGCAAAATGGGATTTACCGGAAATTGAGGAAGATGAGCCAAAAGCTTGTGAATGCTCGGAGATTATCAAAGGATTAAAGAAACCTCCGGAATGTCCTTTGTTTGGAAAAGTATGTCGGCCGGAAAATCCCGTGGGGGCGTGTATGGTGTCCGGAGAAGGTACTTGTGCGGCTTATTATAAATATCGCAGGATAGGATAATGGATTTAATAAACGGAAAAGTTGAATTGATGCATGGCAGCGGCGGAAGAGCGATGGGCGAACTTCTGAAAGAGATTTTCTTTCCCGCTTTTGATAACGAATATTTGCGCCAAGGAAATGATCAGGCTCTGTTTCCCGTGTCGGGACGGCGTATGGTGATGACTACGGACAGCCATGTAATATCGCCTTTGTTCTTCCCCGGCGGAGATATCGGAAAGTTGGCGGTAAACGGTACTATTAACGATATTGCTATGGGTGGGGCGGTGCCTTTGTATCTTTCTGCCGGATTTATTATTGAAGAAGGTTTTCCTTTGGCGGATTTACAGAAAATCGCCCTAAGCATGGGTAAAGCCGCTAAGGACGCCGGAGTCCCTATCGTTACCGGAGATACTAAAGTTGTCGAAAAGGGAAAGGGCGACGGAGTCTTTATCAATACCGCCGGAGTGGGAACCGTTCCGGAAGGTATAGAATTATCCGGAAATAAACCTCGGAAAGGTGATGCGATTATTCTGTCGGGGACTATCGGTGATCATGGAGTTGCCGTTCTTTCGTGCCGTGAAGGAATGGAGTTTACGACTAATGTAGTTTCGGATACCGCTCCTTTACATCGCTTGGTGCGGGCTATGGTTGCGGCGGCTCCGGGAAAGATAAAATGCTTGCGAGATCCTACGCGCGGAGGACTCTCTGCCGTTTTGAATGAACTCGCTACGCAGGCAAAAACCGGAATGCTGATTAAAGAAAAGTCCGTGCCTATATTGCCGGAAGTTAAAGCCGCTTGTGATTTCTTGGGCTTTGATGCTTTTAATCTGGCAAATGAAGGAAAACTGGTGGCTATATGTGCGCCGGAAGCCGCCGATACCTTGGTAAAGGCAATGCATCACAGTCCTTTGGGAAGACAAGCCGCCGTCATCGGAGAAGTGGTCGATGACGAAAACCACTTGGTGCGCGTGGAAACCGTAAGCGGCGGAGTGCGGGTCATGGATTGGTTGTACGGTGATCAGTTGCCTCGGATTTGTTAAGCTTACTCTGGACGGGTGCGGAACTTTGTGGCATAAATAAGCGCAAGTTCTATGCGGCAGGATTATAAAATGAAAGAAGAAAATAAAGAAATACTCTTCGGTTTGGTGCTTTTCGTCGTATGCGTGATGTCTTTTGCTTTTATCGCAAATAAAAGCCATGCTCCGGAAGATGCCGATAAAACCGATAAGTATATCGTGGAAGCAAGTTTCGGGCGGACAGACGGGCTACACCCAGGCGATAAAGTAAGAATTGCCGGACTGAATGTCGGCGAAGTGGTGAAAGCAGAGCTGATGCCCGATTTCCGAGTACACCTTACCATGCTGTTGGATAAAAATTACAAAATCCCTGATGATAGCTCTATTACCATAGAGTCTGATTCTTTAATGGGGGCAAAATATCTGGAAATCAGTCCCGGCGGCGATGATATGGAAATACCTTCCGGCGGACAGATATATTACACGCAAGATTCTATGGTCTTGGAAGATTTGATTGATTTAGTCATAAACTATGCAAAAAGCAAACAGGCTCAGGCAAGCTTTGACAGCCAAAAGCCAAAGGAGGCACAAAAATGAATAAAAGGCCGATAGAAACCCTTATGGGATTGTTCGTTATCGGAGTTACCGCCGTTTTCTTGATTTTTGCTCATTCAAAAATCGAGTTTAAAATTGTGGAAGGCTATCCTTTGACCGTTCAATTCCAAAAAGCCGGAGGATTGGAAAACGGTTCTGATGTCCGTATCAGCGGAATCAAAGTCGGAAGCGTTACTTCCCGTAAGCTGGACGATAATTATATGGCGGTGGTTGATTTAACAATTAAAAAAGATGTTAAGCTGCCGGTTGATACGGTTGCCGCTATCGGCGGAGACGGAATTATGGGCGATAAGTTTATCAACCTTATTCCGGGTAAAAGTAAAGACGTCCTTAAAGCCGGAGACCAAATCACCAAAGTTAAAGACTTTAAATCTTTGGAAGACAGTGTAAGCGAAATAATTTTCTTGGCTACTAAAGACCCTAAGGAGGCAATGAAATAATCATGCAGCTGTCTTCGGCAGTATCCAGAGTTATCCCTTTTAAAGATTGGAGCAACTCTTTAAAATCCGGACAGACGGAAAATATACTTGACCGTTTAAAGCCGGTTCTGGGTGAGCGTATTTTGGTAATCGGCTGTGCGGACGGAAGTATGGCGCAAATGATTAAAGAGCGTGGTTGTTCCGTGGTTGCCGTGGATAACAATGTCGCAATGATAGAGGAAGCCAGAAATAACGGCATAGATGCTCGCTTGATGAACGGGGAAAGCCTGATTTTTGAAGATGAGTTTGATGCCGTGGTAAGTTATTCCGCTTTGCATTGGATGCGCCACCCCGATAAAGTGATTTCCGGAGTTTGGGCAACCTTGAAAAAAGGCGGGCGCTTTGTCGGCGAAATGGGGGCTTACGGCAATCTTGATAAAGTCATAGATATCTTTTTAAAGGCTTTGGAAAAGCGTGGTATTGACGGCTTTTATCTTATCCCTTGGTATTTTCCTTCCGTGCAGGATTATAATAAACGCCTGCAAAACAAAGGCTTTGTGGTAAAAGATATCGAAGAAGATATGTTCTTGCAACCGCTGGATATTTCGGTGTCTGATTGGATAAGAGATAAAGTCGGAGAGGCTTTCGCCTCTGCTTTGCCGGAAGATGAGCGGGAAGCTTTTTATGCCGAAGTAGAAAAGGTTATCGAAGAAACTTTGCCCGCAGAGGAAAAAACTAATCGTAAAATCATAGAATACCGGACTTTGGTTTTTGATGCTTTAAAGCCGGTGGAGGATTAAAAATGTCCTGTAATCTTAGCTATATAAAGACAATAATGCTTGCCGGAGCGGCTTTCGTGTCGTTGATGTCGCTAGGCGGACAGGCTGTGGCCGCAGATATTGAAATGGATACTGCGCTTTTGCGGACTTTGGATAAGGTAACCGGACGGACTAATACCGTGGAGGCGGCTGTCGGCTCGGAGTTCGTTCTTGGAACTTTGACGGTTAAAGTGAATGTCTGTAAAACCAGACCGCCGGAAGAAACTCCCGAAAACTCCGTATTCTTGGAAATAGTCGATAATCCTTTGCAGGGCGAGACAGCCCAAATCTTCAGCGGTTGGATGTTTTCTTCTTCGCCGGCTTTGTCGGCTTTGGATAATCCGGTGTATGATATATGGCTCCTTAAATGTACGGGTAAGAAAGCTCTGCCGGGGAAAACTTCTCCTAAGCCGCTTGTGCGGACGGAAAAGCCAGAGGTGGAAGCTAATCCGATTGTAAAGATTGATACCTATGCTCCGGTGGCGGAAGAAATGCCCGCAAGTGAAGAAAAAACGGAAGATGAAGAGGCAGAAAAAGCCGATAAAACCGAAGAAAAAGATAAAAAATCTTTCTTTCCGTGGTTTTAAGTAAAAAGACAATATTTTGAAAGGTTCTTTGCTATGGATAGGATTACGGTAAGTACTATTCAAAAAATGAAACGTGCAGGCGAAAAAATCGTGATGCTGACGGCGTATGATTATTCTACCGCTAAGTATGCGGACGAGGCCGGAGCCGATATGATATTAGTCGGAGATTCTGCGGCAATGGTCGTTATGGGTTATGAAACGACTAATCAAATAGGTATGACGGAAATGCTCGTGTTTACCAAAGCGGCGGCAAACGGAGCGCAAAGAAGTTTGGTAGTTGGTGATTTGCCGTTTTTAAGTTATCAGCTTTCGGTGAAAAAGGCCGTTCTTAATGCTGGAAAGCTTATACAGCAGGGAGCGGGAGCCGTTAAACTTGAAGGAGCTTCGGACTTTGCTTTGAAGGCGGTTGCCCGTATGACGGAAACCGGTATTCCGGTTGTGGGGCATCTTGGCTTTACTCCCCAGTCCGTTAAGGTTCTGGGCGGTTATAAAGTGCAGGGGAAATCTGCGGCGGCGACTTTGAAAATGTTGGAAGATGCGAAAAAGTTACAAGACGCCGGGGCTTTTGCCGTGGTGTTGGAAATGGTGCCGGAAGAAAGCGCACGCTATATTACCGAAAACCTTGATATTCCGACAATCGGTATCGGCGCAGGAGCTTATACTTCCGGACAAGTACTGGTAAGTGATGATATCTTGGGAAAATATCCTGATTTTGCGCCGAAGTTTTCCAAAAAATACGCCGATTTGCGGACGGTTATTACCTCGGCTTGTGCGGACTTCGTTGCCGAGGTTAAAAACGGAGCTTTCCCAACCGATAAAGAAGCTTTCCATATGCCGGAAGCGGATTTGCAAGAATTGCAAAAGCTTGCTTCGGCGGCAGAATAATCGCCTATCATTAAAGAGCATTTGACTTTAAAAAATGCGGATTATACTATGACTTGGTTTTTGAAAAAAGACTTAGGAAGGAATTAAAGCCATGATTCTTAAGAAAATGAAAGTCTCTACCCCCCCCGCTAGAAAATAGCGTCCAATCCGGAAGTATTACCGTTGAAGCAATTATCATGTTTGGGCTGATAGCAGCTCTGACACCGGTGCTTTATAAACACGTTTCCGACCGTCGGCAGGATATTGATAATATCAATGAA
>JAFWAG010000055.1 GCA_017507765.1 Alphaproteobacteria bacterium
ATTCCCCGAACCGGTATGGAAAGCAAGCATTTCTCCGTTCACACCGATAACCGTAATATTTGCCACTCCACCGATATTTACAAATCCCAAAGGCTTTGGCATATCTTCAGAAATCGCCATAAGATACGCCGGCTCCAAAGGCGCCCCTTCTCCGCCCGCTTTTACATCGACATTACGGAAACGGCTTACCACCGGGACTTTCAGCTCATTAGCCAAAAGCGCAGCATCGCCTATCTGGCGGGTAATATGATAAGCGGGATTATGAAAAACGGTATGACCATGAAAGCCGATAACATCAATATCTTTGATAGTTTTTCCTGCTTCCGAAAGCAAATCCTTAACTGCTTGAACATGGAACATAGTAAGCAGGACTTCAATTTTTCTAAGGCGTTCTTTATCTTGCTGACCCTTTTCGCCAAGTAACGTACGAATAGCCTCTTTCAAGGAATCGTCATAATGTCTGGTCAAAGAAACTTTATTGGCAAATACGTCAACTCCATCAGTTTCCACCAACGCCGCATCAACTCCGTCGATTGAAGTTCCGCTCATAAGTCCGATAGATGTAAGCCTGCGTAAAGTTTCCATTATTTATCCTCGTTCAATTTTTCTTCACTGCTTTCATTGTTTTCTTTGTCTTCATCATCTTCTTCGTTTATATCGGCATATCCGGTAAAGATACTGCGTATAAAGCCGGGCGCCAAAGCACTTAACGGATTTACGCTTATTTTGGGATTAGTAATATCCCCTTTTACATCATAAGTAAAAGCAAATAAGCCGCCGCCTTCCTCTCCGCCGGAAAACAAAGCCCCCAGCAAAGGTATTTTGCCTAAAAAGCTGTTAAAGACATAAGCCGGAACGATTGTTCCCTCTACATTAAGAGTATTATTTAGCAAGTTTCCGTTTGCCGTTAAGCCGATAGAAAGCCCAGAAGTATGAGCATCTTTAATGTACAGCACGGATTTTTTGTATTCAAAGGGAACCATAGCGGCATCAAATCCTATCCCCTCGCCTTGCAACAAGTCGACCACGCCGGTCAAAGAAGCCACGCTTAAGATTTTTGCCAACACGGGAGCTTTTACCACTCTAAACTCTTTCATACGCAAGCGGCCGGACAATTCTCCCTTTGCTTTGGAAGTTCCCTCTATTTTAAGGATTCCGCCTTTAATATTTTTGGTATAGCCCAAAGCTTTTAAAACTTCTCCGGCATCACCGCCCCACAGGGAGAAATTATACAATCCCTTTACTTCCTTATCCGGCAGGAAAGAAGAATTAATTTTCTTACCGTTTACCGTTGTCGCTTTAAAGTAAGCATTTTTAAGCCAAGAATCTTTTTGGGTCATACGCAAATCAACTTTATTGATATACCCTTCCTGAGAGAGCCACAGCTTATCCACCCTACCCTGCAAAGAGTAAGAAAAAGAGGCATCTTTTTTATCATCACTATCGGAAGAAGATAAAAACGGAACCGCATCAACAGAAGTAGCTTTAAGCTTGATATTCAAAGAACCGTTATCAAGGAAGAGTATATCGGCGGAAGCATTATTTCTGCCGGCAACAACCCTATCCAGATAAATACTTTTTAATTTATTGGCTTTTGCCATATCGACCCGTCCGCGGATATCAAGCCCGTTTGCTGCCGAAAGCTTGAATGAATCGACAGAGGTAAGGTCATTACCTTTAACTTGCAAATATATCTTAGCCGCCGCCGGAATACTTTTTTTCTTCACAATTCCGAACATCGGCTCATAAAGAGACGCCTCGGTTAAATCCGCATCAATATTTATCATTGTCGGCTTTTTCTTAAAGGTTTCCGCCTTTATTTTCAGTCCGGTTATACCGGAAAGCACCGGATCGGCAAACGGATAAAAATCCATGCCGAAAGCCTCTCTTCCTTCCTTATCAAGCAACATGGAAACGTCATAGAAAGAGCCTGCTTTCTTACCGGTAAACACTTCATTCCAAAGAAGATTTACATTAACATCTTTCACCGAAGCAACGCCGGAAACCGTCATTTTTTCATTATTTACCTGCAAGCTTAAATCTGCATTTTCCAAGGGATAATCTTTTACGATAGGAAACGTTGCTTTTGTTATTTTGGAACTGGCGGTAACTTTGACCATTTCAACGGTTAAATCTTTGCGCAAAGGAAAATCAAGCTGTAAATCCGTATCAGAGTATCCCGACGCCCCTTCAGCTTTCAATCCCATAGCGGACAAAAAGCCCATAGGCTCTGTATCCACCAAAACCAAAGCATCATGAAGACTTCCCTTTGCTTTTATTTTCATCGAAGCTTTTTCTATCGGCTCCCATATATCATAAAAGAACAAATCCGCATAATACAGGTCAAGCCCCAACGATTTTCCTTTATGGATTTTGACCCGAACGTCATCTTTATTTAAGATTACTTGACCGGACACATCATGCACCAAAGGCATACTTTCCAAGTAACGCACCGTAGCTCCGGAAATATTGACCACACCCCGCACTTTTTCCATTTCCAAGCCGCCGTCCTTAGTGCCGGTAAAGAGCAAGTCAAAGGAAGTATCATCAACCATTCCGCCGTTTATATTATCGACAACCCAAGTATGAGTATCTGTCCCCAATATAGCCGGCCAATACCATTTCAGGTTATCCAAAGGTATGTTTTTGGTTTTAGCCTTCATTTCTATTTTAATCGGCTCCAAAGAAAGCGCATCTAACGCCTTATCCAGATTCGTAATTTTTACCGACGCTACGGCACTTCCTTTACCCTTAGCCAACACCGCCAAATCCGTTATGGTTGCCTCGGTAAGCTTAGGCGACATCTCTCCTTTTAAAGCAAAGCTTTTTATATCATAACGAGCCTGTATCGGCTCCGGCATGAATATATTTCCTTTTTCCCCAGCCAAAGCAAAAGAAGTTTTCTTAAAACGTTCCCGAAAAGCCTCTATTGAAGGATTGTCGGCAAAATCAAGCGTTGCCGTAACCGTTCCGGACAAAGGAACACTTATTTCGGAATTAGCGAGCAGCTTTTTCAATCCCAAAGACTCGTTCAGATAAAGATTTGCCACTTCCGCATCAATATGCAGTAAAGAGGTTTCATTATCAAAAACCCCGACAACTTGAATCGGCGCAAAGGAATTATTTTGCTGTAAATTAAGCTGCCCTTCCGCTTCGATATAATTTTTGCTTTTCGTTAAAACAACGTTGATATCCGGAAAAACCCAAGAATAATCCGTCAATTCGTCATGAACGGCAAGCTTTCCCCTGCTGATACGGAAATACGTCAAATAAGTGTATAAATCAGAATATGACTTTTTATCTTCTACGGAAGTAAGAGGCAAAAGATTTTCTTCAACCGGTTCCGGATTAAATCCCACTCCGATATTTCCGTCTTTGGCAACGAACATATGTACATAAGGACTGTCGAACTCCATGCTTCCCAACGCCAGCTTAAAGGAAAGCAACGCCCGCAAGCTTAAAGATATTTTCATTTCCGGAATTGCCGAAACGACTTTATCTTCCCGATTAAGCATTTTAAATCCGGAAACTTTGATACCTATCGGCAAGGGACTTTTCGTCCATGTCAGTTCTGACTTTTCGATTTTTACCTTTAAATCCGAATCGTCCGGAGTAAGTATTTCAACGGACAATGGAGTTATAAATCCCAAGCCTATCTCGCCTCTATAAAGATTCCAAAAGACAACCAACAGGCCTGCAAAAAGCAAAAAAGCCAATACTTTCAAAGTCTTCCAAAATATTTTTAATGCTTTTGAGGTCAAAACTGGTAATCCGTTCGTTTAATAGCTAAAGTTGTTTCAAGTGGTTTATATAAGGTTTTGGTTATGTCATTAAATATTGCGGCAAAAGATTACCCCAAAGAAGAAGAAATGGCAAAGATTCTTAATCTGCTTGCCGACAGTTTTCCTTATCTTAAACGGATAATGCTTTCCGAAGAGACTTTTTTGGCGGATATTAAAGCCCAAGGCTTCAGCATTTCTTACCAATCAATTCTTGCCGAAGTGAAAGCTTCTTCTGCTCAAAACGACACAGCCAAAGTAAAAAAATCCCTCCGCATTGCCAAGAAAAAGGCCGCCCTTTTAATTGCTCTGGCGGATTTAAGCGGCATCTGGGAACTTACTAAAGTTACCAAAGCACTTTCCGATTTTGCTTCTGCCTGCCTTGATGGTGCGCTTTCTCACCTTTTGCAAAAATACGCCCAAGAAGGCAAATTATCCCTTAAGAATCAGGCAAGCCCTGTTTCCGACTGCGGAATTACGGTTATCGGCATGGGCAAGCTTGGAGCATACGAACTAAATTACTCCTCTGACATAGATTTGATTTATCTGTTTGATGCAGAGAAAATAAACTATTCCGGCACCAAAGAACTTGGCGATTTTATGATAAAGTTCGCCAGAGAATTAACAACTTTAATCGATGAGCGGGATAAAGACGGTTACGCTTTTCGGGTTGATTTACGCATTCGTCCCGACCCTTTATCCACCCCGATTATCATGACGGTAAACGCAGCCGAAAACTATTACGAAAGCTTTGGGCAAAACTGGGAACGAGCGGCAATGATTAAAGCTCGTCCGGTTGCCGGCGATATGAGTTTAGGGCAAGAGTTTATCAAAAGGATTTATCCTTTCATCTGGCGCCGCTCCCTTGATTTTAAAACGATTAACGACATCAAAGACATAAAAAAGCAAATATCCTCCCGCATTGGCGAAGAAAGCGACTTTACGCCGTTTGGCTACAACATCAAACTTGGCAAAGGCGGCATTCGGGAAATCGAGTTTTTTGTGCAAGTACAACAGCTTATCTGGGGCGGACGTTGCAAAAATCTGCAAGTATCCGACACCTTATCCGCCTTACATATCCTTGCCAAAGAAGGCTATATTTCCGCATCTACGGCTACGGATTTACAGGAAGCTTATATCTTTCTTCGCAATCTTGAACACCGCCTGCAAATGATTAACGACGAACAAACCCACACCCTTCCTAATAATTCAAACGACCTTTCCTCAATCGCTACGATTATGGGATTTGCTCAAAGCGATGAGTTTCTAAGCCTTTTAAAACAGCACCTTGATAATGTTTCCCGAGAGTTTTCCAAATACTTTTTTGCCGCCAAAAGCACCCCCGAACCGGAAAGCATTATCCTTTCAAGCACAGACAATCAAAACGAAAACAATGCCGAAATTACCGGCCTTGGCTTTTCCAATCCCGACATTATCAAAAACACGATTCTTTCTTGGTCAAGCGGGCTTTACACCTCCACCCGCTCCCGTAGAGTTCAAGAGGTTCTTCCGGCGGTATTGCCAAAGCTTTTATCCCGTATTTCCCAATCCCAAAATCCGGATAAATGCTTTTACGATTTTGATGTTTTATTGCGTTCGCTTCCTTCGGGTGTCCAACTTATCCCGTTATTTTATTCTCGGCCGGACGTTATGGAAATAGTCATCAAGATTATTGAATCCGCACCGACATTAACCTTAACCATGCAAAAATATCCGGCAGTTATAGAAGACTTAATAAATCCGGATTTCTTCCTACCGTTAAAAGATAAAGAAGCATTAAGCGGAGAAATCCAAACTCTTTCATCTTTTGAAAGCAGCCTTGCCAATCTACAGCTTTGGGTAAACAGCAAGAAGTTTCAAGCCGGTGTCCATTTGTTAACCGGACTTGCTTCCGGCTCTGACATAGGAGTTTTTATATCCGAGGTGGCCGCAATCGCCGCAAGCAAAACCGCCCTTTGGTTGGAAGGAAATATTGCCGCTGATTACGGGAAAATAGCATCTGGCAAAATCTCTTTGCTTTTGCTTGGCAGAAACGGCAGCAAAGAAGCAAGCCTCCGCTCTGACCTTGATATAATTTTCATTTATGACGCTCCGGAAGAAGCCCTCTCTGACGGCAAAAAACAACTGGATATAAAGAGCTATTACGGCCGCTTTGCACAACGTTACATCAACACTTTAACGTCCTTGGGCAGGAACGGTAAAATCTGGGACGTAGATATGCGCCTTCGCCCGTCCGGCAACTCCGGCCCCTTAGCCACCGGCCTTACTTCTTTTATTAAATACCAAAAGGAAGAAGCATGGACATGGGAGCATATGGCTCTGACCAAAGCCAAAGCCATTTACGGAGACTTACCGCTTACCAATATTATTCATGAAATACTTTCCCGCAAAAGAGAGGAAATAAAATTAAAAGAAGACATTCTCGCCATGCGGGAACGCATAGCCAAAGAACATAAACCAAACTCATATCTGGACGTAAAAAACATTGCCGGAGGAATGACGGACATAGAGTTTATTGCTCAATATCTTCAGCTTGCTCACGCTTGGGAATATCCGAACATTCTTCAAAAAAGTACACTAAAGACTCTGCAAACGGCGGGAAGTCTCTCCCTTCTTAGCCAAACCGATGCCGATTTCTTAAACGATGTTTACCGCTATATGCTTTCCTTGCGCGCCCTTTATGAATTAAGCGCAGGGCAAGAACTATCCGAAAGCTTGCAAAAACGCTTAAATACCGTTGCCAAAGTATCTTCCGCAGATAACTTAAAAAGCAAAATTGCCAAAGATGCCGAACAGGTAGAACAGATTTTTCACGGTATTTTTAAGGCTTAATGAACCGGCTGTCCAAAAAGGTTTTGCATAAAAAACATCGCAATAAAACTAAACAAAGCCGCAATGAACGGGCAAGTAATCCACCCCGCAGCCACCTTTCCTAAAGACTTAAGGCGCAATCCCCGCCCTCTTTGCAAGAAAGCAATACCGACAACGGCACCGATTACAGCTTCGGAACTGGAAATCGGCACCAACGGAATAGCAGGCAAACCATGGCTTACCAAAAAGTCATGCAGATTTTCCGAAGCAAACAAGAACATAACCAAGGAGTGAGACATAACCACAACCCAAGCCGCCGTAGGAGAAAGCTCCATAATTTCTCTGCCGATAGTGTTTATGACTTTCCGAGAATAAGTAAACACGCCCGCCGCAATCGCAATCCCGCCGAGTAAGAAAAGCTGTTGCGTAGAAGAAAGGGTAAAAATCCCCATAACATCAACATCATTAAACGGTGCGGCCGTAGTAAAAACCCCGACAATATTACCTATATTATTTGCTCCCAGACTATAAGCCCCAAAAGCACCGGTCAGTATCAAAGCAATTCGGACATACAAATCCTGATACAAAAGCGGCAAAGGAAAACGATGCAGAAAAGCCTTAACCAGACGCATTAAAATCATGGCAAATATTGCCGCCAAAACAGGACTTACGACCCAAGAACCCAATATCTTAAATAAAGAAGAAGTATCAATCGGCATACCGACAAAAGCATTCCAACCGATAATCCCGCCGACAATAGCCTGAGTGGAAGAAACCGGAAGTCCGGTTTTGGTTATCATAAAAATAGCAAAAGCCGCCGCCAAAGCTGCCACGAAAGCTCCTGCCATAGTATTTATCGAACCCAAACTGCCGATAGTCGAAGCCGCACCTGCGCCTCCGTACACGGCTCCGAAAATAATAAATATACTGCAAATCAGTGCCGCAGCGGTAAAGGACAGCATTTTTGTTCCCACCGCCGTTCCGAAAACATTTCCCATATAATTAGCGCCAGAAGCCCAACCGAGAAAAAGTCCGCTGCTCAAGTAAAAAAGAAATATTAAACTCATTTTTACTTACCCGTTACAAATATCGTTTTATCGTATATATAGAAAGCTGATCCGCAACGTCTTCCGCTTGATTCGCTATTCCGTCAATATCATCGCACAGCATACGCATTTGGATTTTTCGGCTTAATTCAATTTCCGCATCATCAAATATTTGCCGTTTTAATTTCGTACCAATCATATCGCCCTGTTTTTCAAAAAACATTACTTTATGTAAATGGTCGTTAACCTGCGATATATTTACAAAGAAAGCTCTGGCAGAACGCACCAAAGCTTCCACCGCATTTACCGAGCTTTCGGACAGTTCTTCATACAACGGTTTGAAATTGTCGTTTATTTGGATTTTTTCAATTGAAAACTGATAAAGCCTTGCCTCAAACATATTGACGATTTTATCAAGCCCTTCCATCAGCTCCAGCACATCAGCCCGAGACTCCGGAATCAAGGTATGTTCATAAAGCTTTGCTTCAATCGTTCTGCGCAATTGGTCGTTTCTTGCTTCCAAAGCACTGACATTATTCAATTTAGTTTCAAAGTCATCATTATCGCCAAACTCCATATAATTAGTAACCGCCTGACGAAATATTATTGCGGCTTCGGAAATATTATTTAAGAACTCCGTTATTTTTGCATTTAATTCTTTAGTTCTTTGAAATAATACTATTTTACCATTAAGCATGATAGTTCTCCTTATCCGAATATTTTATTATATAGTTGCAATAGTTAAATAAATATTTAAAAACAAGGCACATTTTCTTAAATAAAAAAAATTGCAAAAATCCCATAAAAAGTATTGATATTTATTTCAAAATCTATCATTCTAACTGTCATTGCATGAAAGCAATAATTCTGCACAACATTTTACACTGATTTTGGAGACTAGTAATGACAAACAAATTAAGTGATGATTACATCAGAGAAGCTGCTTATTTTATGTGGGAAAACGACGGCCGTCCGGAAACTGACGGAACTGAATATTGGTTCAAAGCGATGAGCCAGCTCAGCTCTACCTGCAGCAAATCTTCCTGCTCTGCAAAGAAAGCTTCTGCTTCTACTACAGCTAAAAAGACTGTAAAGAAAGCCACTTCCAAAGTAGCCAAGCCGGCTTTGAAGTTTGCTAGCAAGCTCGGCAAGAAATAAGATTTTATATCTTTACCAAACAAAACACGGGATTATTTTCCCGTGTTTTTTCTTGCCGTAAAAAGCATTCCGATTACCGGTTTTTCCGCTTCATACCTCATTGTATCTTTTTCCTTGGCAACAACCGTAAAGCCCGCCTGCTTTAATTTTTTCTCCACATAACGGCAAGAATGCATATATCTTCCTGACTTTTCCAGCTTATATCCCACAAAATAGCTATCAAGCAAAGTTACGGTAAAAATAATTATTCCATCATCTGAAATATTTTTTGCCATTAACTTAAATAAGTCAGCAAGATTACCGAAGTAAGTAAACACATCAGCGGAAATAATACAATTAAATACATGATTATTATTCAAGAAAAACGTTATAAGTTCTTCCTCATAAAGTTTTTTATAAGCATTTTTCTCTTTCGCCTTCTCTAGCATTTTACCGGATATATCGACTCCGGTCAAAGAAACCTCCGGATTGTTTTTATGAATTATCTGCCCGCAGAGGCCGCTTCCGCAACCGGCATCAAGAATATCGGTTTTATCCTTGGCATAATGGCGCCAAGCCTCACTCACCAGAAACGGCGACTTATATTCCAGTTGAGTTAGAACATTTTCAAAAGAAGAAGCAAAAGCATCAAAGACACCTTTTATATATTCTTGATTAAGCTGTTCCGGCTTTTTTACTCCTTTAACGCCCAAAGAAGCCGCTGTATGCAAAGCAATCGGATTATCTGGCGAATGTTTAAGCCAAAGTTTGGCCAGTTTGACGGCCTCTTTGGTTTTATGCTCCGTCGTCATCATATACAATTCCGTAGAAAGGTTTATGGATATATCCTCTCCCTGCCCTTCCCCTTTAGTAATCAAGGTAATATATTCTTTTGCCGCTTCTTCATAAGCCGCATCGTCATCATATATATCAGCCATAGTCTGACGAACACTTAGTTCTTCGGGATAAAGCCGAACGATTTCCCGATACAAGTCCATTGCTTCGGGTATTTTCTTTTGCATATATAAAGAGTTAGCTTTATTAATCATTGCCGGACGATAATTTTCCTCTGCCTGCAAAGCTTTATCACAGAACCGCAAAGCCTCTGCATAATCGCCCGTTTCATAGAATATTGCCGCTTTGTTATTCAAAGCCTCAAGGTTTAAAGGCTCCTCCTCCAACACCTGATTATAAAGAAGCAAAGCATTTTCTTTGTCCCCCGCTTTATCGGTTTTTATTGCTTTTTCAATTAAGCTTTGCATTTTACCTCTCACTGTTATATTACGGACTAAGTCCAACCATAAAAGAGGTTTTATCATGGAATTCATTGATACAGTATTAAAAGTTATGCTTAACGGCGGTATTTTTATTCCGGCAGCAATGATTGGTTACCACCTTGCCTATCGCTCGCTTTCTTCGTTTATCGTTCCGGCAGTAGTCTTTGCTCTCGTCGACCATTTTCTGGTTCAACTGCTTTATATTGTAGATATCCAGCAGAATGCTTTTGTTCAAATGGGCACCAAACTTTCCCAGATTGATTGGGGCGACATTATGTTGCGGAACATCTTTGAACACATAGCGGCATTCTTTGTAATAGCCTTGGTTTTTGCCTTAATTACCAAGCTTTTCCGCAAAATCAAAAGATAATTTTTAAAATCAGCAAAATCCCCTCCTCCCGAGGGGATTTTTTGTTGACATTGCATATTAAAACTGCTTTATATAGTCAGCTTTACGCTATAGCCGACTTAGCTCAGTTGGTAGAGCTACTGATTTGTAATCAGTGGGTCGGGAGTTCGAGTCTCTCAGTCGGCACCATAATATCAAGGCTCCCATAAGGGAGCTTTTGATTTTATTAGAGATAAAAAACCGGAATAATATTTACATTTTCTGTTAACGGCATATGAGTTAGAGCCAAACAGATTACAGCACCTTCTCCGACTTGAAGCCCAGATTTTTCCAAAACCGCAAAGTTTTTTATATCTTTATTATCCGGATTACTTTTCTTTTTTATCTCGACGGGAAAAACCTTGCCATTCTCCTCCAGAATAATATCTATTTCTTTTTTATCTTTATCTCGATAAAAAGAAATATTCGGTCTTCTGCCATTGTGCAAATAACTTTTCAGGATTTCAGCAACAACAAATGTTTCTAAGATTTCTCCGCTTTTAGCCCCTGTCTCCAAAGTTTCAGAAGTATTCCATTTTGTTAAATAACAAACCAACCCTGTATCCATAAAATATATTTTAGGCATTTTAGTCATTCGATTGCTGATATTTTTAGAAAAAGGATACAACAAATAAATCAAGCCAGAAGTTTGTAAAACTGACACCCAACGTTGAACCGTTGACACGGGTTTTCCAATATCTCTGGCGACATCCGAAAAATTCAATAATTGCCCGCTTCTTGCTGCCAATGCAGTTAACAGTTCTAAAAACTGCATTTCATCTCCACTATCAGTCAAATCTCGAATATCTCGTTCTATATATGTCTGCACATAAGAACTATAAAAATCTTCCCAATCAACATTTTCATCATTATTTAAAGCTGGATATGAACCTCGCCAAATTATCTTATAAAGCTCTTTTAAATCTAAACTTTCAGCCTCTTTACTTCTTGCCGCAATCCATTCAGATGTAGGAAGAAACTTATCATAAAAAGGGTTTCCTACCAATTCAGGCAAAGAAAATCCCTCTAAATTGAGTATACCAACTCTTCCCGACAAGCTCTCAGAGACACCTTTCATTAAATGGAATTGTTGCGATCCTGTAATCCAAAACATTCCTTTTGTTTTTTTTTCATCTACAATAGCTTTGATATATGGCAAAAGCTCAGGAGCATATTGTATTTCATCAATCAACAAAGGAGCTTCAAAACGTTGCAAGAATAAAGCAGGATTCTCTTTTGCTAATTTACGGTTTTCTAATGTATCCAAAGAAACATAATTACGCGTCTCTTCACAAGAACGAAATACTGTTGTCTTACCAACTTGCCTTGCCCCTGTAATCAACACAACGGGAAAAGAGGCAGTCATTCTTTTTACAGCCTTCTCAATAGTTCTTTGAATATACATTATAACTCTCCGACCAATTTATCACTCTATATTAAAATAGTCGAAAACAATTAAAATGTCAACAAAATGCGACCAATTTATCATTCAATAGAAAATTACTCGGATATTTATCTCTAATTTCCCAGAGTTTTTCAGTAAAGGAAATGGGTTATATTTTCCGTATCATAGAGCAAATATTTTTTCTCTTCATTGTTTAAGTGCAAGTCCGCAGCATTTCCCGCCTCAGCCAATTTAAGCCTAACATCTTCGGCAACGGTATCCGAAAACTCCGGCATAGGGCCGTTCACAGACAGCATATATATATGCATGGCATTATATAAAGGATTAGTAAGTATGCTTATAAAGCCATTTTCACTCTCGGCGTTCTTTTCCAGTAACTCTTTACAAGCCAAAGCATCTTGCAAGATTTTTGGCGGTTTTAGTTCTTCGGGGATTAAGAAAAGTTTCATTTTCTTCGTCGCCTTACCAACTTTTACTTGCGAAGATATAACCGATATAGGAATAGAAAGCATCATTCCGACCGTAATCGGCAATATCCAAAAGAAAAGATTATTCGCAAATAAGAACACCGTTACCGTAACGGCAACCCCAATAATCGTATGGACAATATGCCGCTTAACCGCCTCCGCCCAAGGAGTACCGTTTTCGCCTCTATCTTGGGCATTCCAACCGGTATCCACTCCGAGCAAAATATCCACCACAAACTTTGATTGAAACAGCATCATAATCGGAGCGATTAAGGCACTGAAGAGCATTTCCGCCACCATACTTATGATTAAGGATACCTTCCCTCCGAAATCAGATTTTTTCGGATAGCGCAGCAATACTATTATTACCCCCAATATTTTTGGCAGGAACAGCATAGCCAACGACAGAACGAGCAAGAATATTATGCCGACCGAATCAAATGTCGGCCACGAAGGAAACAAAGTTTTTGAAACATCGAAATAAGACGGGGGAAAGAAATACCTCCACAAAGCAAAAGCAATTCCCATCATCATAAACAAGCACCACAAAGGCGAAGACAAATACGACATAATCCCCATGGTAAAATGCAACCTGCTTACGGGATTAAAGTGCTTGGAAAAGAGGATTCGCAAGTGTTGCAAATTACCCTGACACCACCGCCTGTCTCTTGCCGCAAAATCAATAATGGAAGGAGGACATTCTTCATAGCTCCCTTTTAATTCCGGTATCATCCAAGCCAACCACCCAGCCCTTTGGATTAACGCCGCCTCGACAAAGTCGTGGCTTAGTATATGGCCGCCGAACGGAGGTTTTCCGGAAAACTGAGGCAACCCGCAACATTCAATAAAAGCCTTCGTCCTGATAATTGCATTATGCCCCCAATAATTACTGTTCCAAACCTGCCAATATGCCAGTCCGGAAGAAATTAAAGCACCATATACTCTGCCGGCGAACTGTTGGACTCTGGCAAACAAGCTATAGCGGTTTATAATCATCGGCGGAGCTTGGATTATTCCTGTTGAAGGATTTGCCTGCATCAACCGGACTGATTGTATCATAGTCTTCGCCGTAATCAGACTGTCCGCATCAAGAACAATCATAAAATCATAGTTTGCGCCCCACCGTACACAAAAATCCTCAATATTTCCGCTTTTTCTGGCGGTATTTTTAGCCCTATGGCGATAAAAAAGGTTCATACCTTTGGGAAAACTTTGCTTAGCCTTAAGCCAAAGTATTTCTTCCTCTGCCCACAAATCCGGATTTGTCGTATCGCTTAAAACAAAGCAATCAAATGCTTCTGCTTTCCCTGAAGCTTCCAAATCCTTTGCCATTGCCATCAAATTAGCAAACACATTCAAAGGATTTTCGTTATATATCGGCATTAATATTGCCGTTTTTGTTGTAATCGGCTCCGAAGGATGAACTTTTTTAATCCCAGGGATTTTCCGTTTTTTTAATATGCTCCAAAAACCGAAGATACTTGAAAAGAAGAACAAAGATATCCAAGCAAAGGTCAAAGAAAAAAGTATTATCAACGGAGTTTTAAAGAAAAACGAAGCATCAGAAGGAAGAAAAGACGCCCATTTAAATGTCGCCCAAAAAGTACAAAAAGCTACCAAAGAAAACAATTTAATTCTGCGCCATTTAACTTGTTTCTTTGTTTTCTGAGGAATAAAAATATATTCATTATTTACCATTTTTCTTCCTCAATATTTTATTTTTTATATATTTTCTTAATTGCGCAATCGGATTATATATTTTTATTTGTTGAGGCACCATAACCGACAATTGAAAATCCGGAGCTGCCAAACATTTTTTATCTTGAAATATCTTTTTTAAGGCTTGTTTTTTAGTTTCGGACAATTCAGAAAACACCGGAAAATCTTTAGCCAATTTTTCCTTTAAAAATATCATTTTAAAATATGCCGTTTGATATTCCATAGGCATACTTTGATTATCAAGTATTTCTTTAACTAATACTTCGATTTTAGAGTTTAAATAACTAATAGATAGATTTTCTTCTTTAATATCCGAGTATTTTTCCGGCTCAAAGCCCCAGCTTTTTATATATTTATCAACATCGGCTATTTTATTTACTGTATCCACTGATAGCTCCATATTTCCGATAAGAGTTTCGGTTTATCATCTTTCGTCCATAAAGAAGCTTTTATTTCTGCGACTTTTTCTTTGGGCTTAAAGTCAAAAGACAGCCTAAATCCATTGTTCAAAGGATTTTTTTGCAAGACCATATCTTTAATTTTTCCGGCAGGAGAATCAACCACGGAAACGACTTGAGCCACCTCTAAATCATTTAAGTTTTCGGCGGCAAAATCAATTACGAACTTCGTGTATTTTTCGAGTTCTTGCCCAGCAACGCCGCCTACTCCGGAGAAGGTAGAAACAACCGGAGCCAAAGAAGAAGCAATCGGGTTCGTATCTTTAAACCACGACAAGCGATAATTCAGCTGATACTTTTCCCCTTTTTTCCATTTTTCGTCCGGAACAAAGAAAGCGACCACATTATCGTGGATTTCTTTATCCGAAGGTATTTCTAAAAGCTGGATTACTCCTTTGCCGAAAGGTTTTATCGGCTCCACCCACACACTTGGCCGCAAATGGTACAAAGCTTCAAAGTCCTGATAATGATCAAGGTTTCTGTCTCTTTGCAAAAGTCCGAAACCATTAGGATTTACGGTATTAAAAGAACTTATACGCAGCTGCTTTGAATTATCCAACGGCCGCCATATTGCTTCCCCGTTATTTTCCAGTATCAGCAAACCGTCGCTGTCATGAACTTCGGGACGGAAATCAAAGAAGCGGTTTTTGGTATTTTCCCCGAAAAGGTACATACTGGTCAAAGGCGCAATTCCAACCTGCCGAATATCCTTTCTGGGGAATAAGACAGCCTCTACATCTATTTTTGTTGTTACCCCTGGAGTAACCAGAAAAGCATAAGCTCCGGTAATACTTGGACTGTCAAGTAAAGCATATATTTTTATTTTATGCTGCCAAGAAGAAGGCTTTTCAATCCAAAACTCGGTAAAGGAAGGAAACTCCTCTCCGGTTTCCAGCCCCGTATCAATAGCAATCCCTCTGGCTGATATACCGTATTTTTGATTTCTTCCCAAAGCTCGGAAATAAGAAGCCCCCAGAAACGATATTAACTCATCATAATATGCGGAAGTATTCAACGGATAATGCACTCTGAAACCGGCATATCCGGAAAGTTCAATCGGTTCGGCAAAAGGCTTATCCGCCATTGAAAAAGCCGAAGATTGATAAGGAATTAAGCTATCTTTTTTCTTAACTATTTGATGTATTATGACGGGATTTTTATAAATAAATCCCAAATGAAAGAACTGTATTTCAAAGGGATTTTTTCCTTTATACCAAGGTCCGTTTTCCCGAACATACCTGATACTCCGGAAATCATCATAATTCATATTTTCCAATATCTCAGGCAAAGATGACGAAGGAGCTTTATAATCCTTTCCGGCTTTTTTCTGAGCCAAAGCAATTACATTGTCAAAAGAGAAATCCTCTGCATGAGCATAAAAAGCAAAGCAAGAAAACATCAAAGACCAAATAAGTAAGCAAGCTTTTCTCATAAGAACCTCTTACAGGCAGAACCATAAACCTTCATAGAAAAAAGTCCTGTCTTTTCCAATTATTCTTACTGCGTATTTTTATGCTTAGAGTGGTGGGCGTGGCAGGACTCGAACCTGCGACCTTTACGATGTCAACGTAACGCTCTAACCACCTGAGCTACACGCCCTGCGTAATGCAGGAGGCTATTTTTATAAACTTTTAAGAATAAAAGCAAGTAAAAAATCACCCTTAAAAGATAAAATTATTTTTACAAACGATTTAAATAGAGAGATAATCTTTTTATGATAAATGCAATTGAACCATTTTCTTTATTTTTACCGGACAGGTTGGAAACACCGCTTGTGATATCCATACCTCATTCCGGCACTTTTGCCCCGCCGGAGTTTTTGCAAAGCATTCAGCTTTCGCCAAAGGAATTAAAGATATCCGAAGATTGCTATACCGATGAATTATTTTCGGAATCTTTGGAATTAAACATTCCTACGATTAAAGCGAACTATTCCCGCAACTACATTGATGTAAATCGGGAACCTTTTGAACTTAACCCCGATATGTTTTCTGACGAGCTTCCTGCCTACATCAACCACAAATCCGTACGAGCGGACAAAGGCTTTGGCACCATTCCGGAAATAGTAGAGATTGGCAAGAAGATATATGACCGCAAGCTTTCTTTTGCCGAGGTAAAAGAACGTATCCGAGATGTGTACCTTCCCTATCACCAAACCCTTGGCGAAACGATAAAAAGCATCAGCAAGCAGTTCGGTCGTTGTTTTTTAATTGACGCCCATTCCATGCCCTCAGCGAAAGGATTAAAGCCGGTTGACTTTGTCTTAGGCGACAACTACGGCACCGCTTGCAGTAAAGAACTAAGCGACCTTATAAGCTCTTTTTTGCAATCTGCGGGATACAGTGTTTCCCTGAACATTCCCTACCCCGGAGGATACACCACCCGCCACTATGGCTGTCCGGAACTTGGACTTGAAGCCATTCAAATAGAAATCAACCGTTCACTGTATATGGATGAAAAATCCTTTGTGAAGCTTCCTGATTTTCATAAACTTGCCAAGGATATTTCTTCTTTGCTTCGCAGCATTTCTTCTTACGCCCAAAACCACGGTTAAGATAATTCGCTTTACAAAACCGGAATGTTTCCCTAACATCAAAAAGCTTTTTGTTAAAGGCAAAAGCGGGACTTGAAACTCCCATAGAAGTACGCAGTGCAGAATATGCATATTTGCTTGTCGCTTTGCTCCCTATGATGTCTGGGAGACAAAGTTATGTCCAAGCTTTCAAGCTAAAAGCTTTGTGCCGAACTTCTACGGTGTTTCAACTCCCAGTCGCTATAAAAGCGGCTAAGCATACTTTTACTTTGGGAGTAAGCAAATGAACCGTACGCAAAAAGGCAGCATTTCCGTTGAAGCTATTGTTATGCTAGGAATTATAGCCGCCATGACACCCATACTTTATAAACACGTTGCCGAACGCCGCGAAGATATGGAAAATATAAACGAAGCAAACACTCTGCTTTTGTTAAAGAACGCCGCCGCAGAATATATCGAAGCGAACAAAGACACCTTAAGCGTAGGTACAGTTCTTCTTGAGCCAACCGACATCGGTATAGACATATCCGGCTATCAAATCGGCATAAAGAAGGAAGCAAACGGCACCATAAACGCCATGGTAGCCTCCACAAGCGGCAGTAATGATATGAAAGCAGCAAAAATTGCATCTTTGCTTGGCGTATCGGCGGGAATATACTCTGCGCAGGATAGCAGTAAAGCTTGGGGTATCAACGGCATCTGGACGGAAAACATATCCAGTTATGGCTTTACTTCCCTGCCGACCGGCATTCCGGTCGTAACCACAACTTACGATAAAGAAACCGAAACCGGCCTTAACGAAGAAGAATTAAAAGAGTTTATTGAAAACAACACTTTTACGAAGTTTTCGGCAACCGAACTTTACTCTGACAAAATATGCTTGAATGGAACGTGTATAGCACAATGGGAAGATGCTTCGTACAATCCGATACAAACCATAATTTTTTGTAATGGAGGCAATAACAAAGAATGCAAAAGAGGTTTTGAAAACAATCTTAACACTTCCTGTACAACAATAGCAAAAACCTACAAAGAAAACGGGGGAAAAGCCCCAACAGACTTTTACACTTTAACAACCTCCGAAAGCAGTGTACTTTATGAACAGCCTTGTGTATTCACCAACGACAACATAGCAACCGAAACCGAAGTTATAAATCAGTGCAACGACTCAAACAATGCCCAGTCCGCTTCTTGCCGCTATGGGTGGATTAACGATATCAACCGCAGCTGTAATTCCATTATCAATATAGATTCTTCCAGAGATAAAACCGTAAACCTTGTTACCACAGATACATCTGGCAGTTTAATATTTTGCGGCTTTTGTGAAGCTCCCCAAAAAGGAGAATGTGCCGTTCTGGGCAACAATGAAATATGGGTACGTTCTACAGAAGCAAAGACCTATACTCAAGCAGAAACATTTTGTAGCAATTTAGGCATGGAATTAAAATCCATGGCCTCAATACAGAATGCCGGATTATGGGGTAACGGTTCATTCAATCCGTTCAGTATATCTCAATGGCATTGGAGTACGGATCTTTACAATAGTACTAACTCTACGGCATGGATTTTGAACCTTGGCTCCAACATTTCCGGCTACATTGGCAGAGCCTATAACGGCACCGACCCTGGTTGGGGAGGTGCTGTTTACGCATTATGCGGACCAAATCCATGCGACGCTTTTGCTTCAATGAGTGGCATGGAATGCCGTAGTATTAATGGCAAACCTTGGGTACGCTCAACATCATCAAAAACTTATTGGAACTCAGAAACCTTTTGTAAGAATCTCGGACTGGAATTAAAATCCCGCAACGCAATACAGGAAGCGGGATTATGGAACAAAGGTTCAAATCCGTTCAGCGTAACTTACTGGCATTGGACTACAGATATGGAAAATAGCTCTGATAGAGGATGGCTTGTCGGATTAGGAACAAATGATATGGGTCCGGCATACCGTGATTACAACAACTGGAACTACAACGATAACACAGTACAACTCTACGCCCTTTGCGGGCCGAAGTAAGGCTTAACGCTTAGCGTTTTTATCTTCGGTCAGAGGGATTTTCTTCATTATAATAACCAGAAGAAGTAGCCCCGGCAAAGCCGACAGGAAGGTAAGGAAGAAGAAAATATCCCAGCTGACTGCTTCGGCGACCACCCCGCTTGCCGCCGCAATAATATCACGGGAAAACATTACAATCGCACTCAGCAAAGCATATTGAGTTGCGGTATAAGCGACATTACACAATCCGGACAGATAAGCGATAAATACCACTCCACCGAAGCCTGCTGCCAAATTATCCACCGTAATTGTCAGCATTAAGAAATCTGTATTTGCCCCTAAATGAGCCAGCACGGTATAAAACAGGTTACTTACCGCTTGCAACATTCCGGCAAGCAAAAGCATTTTCATAACGCCATATCTTACGGTCAAAAGCCCGCCGATAAATCCTCCGGCGATTGTCGCCCCCACGCCGTATATTTTAATAATAGCGGCAATTTCAGTCTTAGAAAATCCGACATCAAGATAGAAGGGATTAGCCATAATCCCCAAAGTAACCTCACCCATTTTATAAAACAGGATAAAGAGCAAGATTAACAGCCAATGCGGACGGGTAAGAAAGTCTTTCAACGGCATAATCACCGCCTCTTTTAAAGTCGCCGGCACCTTTTGTTCCCCAGGGATATTCGGCTCTTTAACCACTAAGAAGGCAAACATTCCGACCAGTATGGTTACCGGCAGTATGCGATACACCTCTGCCCACGGGATATTTTCCGCCATAAACAAAGCTCCTGCCACCGCCGCAAACATTGCCGCCCGATATCCGAAAGTGTAAACCGTATTTGCCACCGCCTGTTCATCAACAGAGACGCTTTCAATACGCCAAGCATCAACAACAATATCCTGACTTGCAGAGAAGAAAGCCACCAAAAAGGCCATAACCATCATCAAAGAGGTTTGCTCCACCGGCTTGACCATAGACAAACCAAGCAAGGAAAAGATTAACCCGATTTGGAACAAAATCCCCCAAGAGCGTCTTCGCCCAAGCTTTGCGCTTATCCACGGAAGCTTTACCTTATCCAAGAATGGAGCCCATAAAAACTTTATACTGTAGGGCAAGCGGCACAAAGCAAAAAAGCCGATAACCGCCAAAGACATACCGGCTTCTTTCTGCCAAAAAGATAAAGTTGAAAAGATTAAGAAATAAGGCACCCCGCAGGCAAAGCCCAAAAAGAACAGAGCCAAGACATTTGGCTTTAAATAAACTTTAAGGGCATTTTGCCAAGAAACCATATCAGCTTTCGTCTCTCTTTCTTTCGGCTCTTTTTCTCAGATTGCTATCCAGAATCTCTTTTCGGATTCTGATGCTTTTTGGCGTTACTTCTACCAGCTCGTCATCAGCGATATAAGAAATCGCCTCTTCCAAGCTAATCTTCCGTGGAGGAGAAAGCAACACATTATCATCTTTTCCTGCCGCACGGATATTAGTCAGGTGTTTTTCCTTCACGGGATTTACTTCCAAATCACCGCCTTTAGCATACTCACCGATTACCATTCCGGCATATACGGGAACTCCTGGCGGAATGAAAAGAATGCCACGTTCCTCGATTTTCCACAAAGCGTAAGGAACCGCCTTACCGTTATCGGTAGAAATCAGAACTCCGTTTCTCCGTCCTTCAATAGCACCTTTATATGGAGCATATCCGTAAAAGATACGGTTCATGACACCGGTTCCGCAAGTATCGGTTAAGAACTCTGAATGATAGCCGATAAGCCCACGAGAAGGAGCCAAGAACATCAAGCGGGTTTTTCCGCCGCCGGAAGGACGCATTTCGGTCAGTTCGGCTTTTCTCATGCTCATCTTTTCGACAACGGCTCCGGAGTATTCTTCATCCACGTCGACAACGACTTCTTCGATAGGCTCAAGCTTTGCGCCGTTTTCATCATATTTAAACAGAACCCGAGGACGGCTTATCGACAGCTCAAAGCCTTCTCTGCGCATTGTCTCGATAAGAATACCAAGCTGCAACTCACCTCTTCCTGCGACTTGGAAAGCGTCCATTCTGTCGGTCTGAGAGATTGACAAAGCCACGTTTCCTTCGGCTTCTTTGTTCAAGCGGTCAGCAATCAGCCGAGAAGTTATTTTCGTTCCTTCGGTTCCCGCCAACGGAGAATCATTCACGGCAAAAGTCATTGCCAAAGTCGGAGGGTCAATCGGCGTAGAAGGAATTGGCTCATCAACGCTCAATTCACACAAAGTATCCGCCACGGTAGCCTTTGAAAATCCGGCGATAGTAACAATATCCCCTGCTTCGGCGACTTCTATTCCAGTTCTTTTCAAGCCACGGAAAGCCATAATTTTAGAAGCTCTGGCCTGTTCCACGTTATTTCCTGCCATGTTTAAGGCTTTAATGGAAGAGTTTAGCTTTAACGCCCCCGAAGTAATACGACCAGTTAAGATTCTGCCGACGAAAGGATCCATTTCCAAGGTTGAAACGAGCATTTTAAACGGCCCATTCGGGTCACACTTCGGTGCCGGAACATGAGAGATAATTTCTTCAAACAAGGGCAGAATATCTTTCCGTTCGTCTTTATCCATATCTTTGACCGCCCAGCCCTGCCGTCCGGAAGCAAAAAGCACGGGGAAATCAAGCTGCTTTTCATTAGCGTCCAACATAACGAACAAGTCGAAAATCTCGTTTAAAACTTCATTTGGGCGAGCATCGGAACGGTCGATTTTGTTAATGACCACAATCGGACACAATCCTCGTTTCAAAGCTTTGCCAAGCACGAACTTTGTCTGAGGCAAAGGACCTTCCGCAGAATCCACCAATAAAATTGCTCCGTCCACCATGCTTAAAATTCGTTCGACTTCTCCGCCGAAATCGGCATGACCCGGAGTATCAACGATATTTATGCGATATCCGTCATGTTCCACCGAAGTACATTTTGCAAGGATAGTAATACCTCTTTCCCGCTCAATATCACCGGAATCCATAACGCAAGTTTCAACCACCTGATTATCTCTAAAAACGCCGCTTTGTTTTAACAAGGCATCGACCAAAGTCGTTTTTCCATGGTCAACATGGGCAATAATTGCAATATTTCTCATATTCTGAGACACAGTAAATCACTCTTCTTTCATTTATAGTTATATAGTTTTATTTTTTAAAAAACGCCCATTTCTTTGGACAGTTTTGGCCTAGCCCCAAGCTGAGCTATAGTTTCTGCGGCGATTTCCGCACCTTTAGCACCGCATTCATAGACACTTCTGCCTTTAGCCAAAGCATACAGGTAACCGGAAGCGAAGCTGTCTCCGGCACCGGTAGTATCGACGACTTTATCCACATTTTTCCCCGGCACTTTAAAGATTTCGCCGTCTTTCACGGTAATAGACCCCTCACCGCTTCTGGTAACCACGGCCATAAACTTTTCCTTTTGGAGCAAGGGATAAATCTCGTCTTCGGTTTCGACCTCGTAATAAGCCATAAATTCGTTTCTGTTCCCGATTAAGATATCGACGTTTCCGCTTTCCATCAAAGACTTATAGAAGTCTTTTGCCATAGCGATAGAGTTAATATCGAAGGTATTTAAGACGGTTATGCTTCCGTGTTTCTTTGCCAAAGCGAAACCGGTGACCAAAGCGTCCTGAGACTCTTTTTCATTCATGGGACAGCCTGCGATATAGGTTATCTTAGCCTCTTTAATCAGTTCCTCGTCCATATCTTCGGGACCGAAAGCGGCCTGCACACCGAAATAAGGGCTCATCGTTCTTTCGCCGTCTTCGGACAGCAATATCAGACAAGTTCCGGTTATTGCATCATCGACCAGAGCATCTTTAAAGCATATATCCATATCTTTAAACTCATCGACGACCATACGGCCTTCTTCGTCATTAGCAAGCTTATGGATAAAAGCGACCTTTGCCCCAATCATAGCGGCGCAAGCAGCGGTATTTGGTGCGCACCCGCCGGAGACTTTGGCATACGGGGTACGTTTACTTAAAATGTTTTTCAAGCCTTTTTCATCAACACGGTTCCAAGTACTTTTCTTGAATCCTATTTCATTTAAAAAGTCATCATCGACTTTTATAAACATATCGACAAAAGCGGGGCCGATGCATAGAATATCGTACTTATAATCTGTCATTTTAAATAAACCTTGCTATATGTGGAAAGTGTGCGCAGATTATATTAGTATTAACGTCAGCGCAAGGATTTTATGAGGCTCCAATGTTAAATATCATAGCCAACAGTTTCAGCGAAGTATTTGCCAAAGATATGCGCAAAACTTTCTGGCAGACTTTTATCTTAGCGATTATCTGTTATGCGGCGCTTTTCACGGGCATAGCGTACTTTTTCCACCACACGACCTTTTTCGCCACCCCGTGGCTTGAAAATGCGATTGATATTTTAGGCGGAGTTTTATCAGCCGTTATCAGTCTTTTTCTTCTTCCGGCGTTAATATCGATTTTTTCCGAGCTTTTTTCCGACCGGATAATTGACCATACGGAAGCCACCTATTTCCCGAAAGCCCCTGCCCCCACTCCGGTAAGCCTTAGCACCGGCATTCTTTATTCGTTAAAGTTTTCCGGCAAAGCGGCGTTTTACACTTTGGGAATGTTCATAGCATTCATTTTGATTTTGCCGTTTTATTTTATTCCGGTATTGAACTTTTTACTTGTTATCATCAGTTCGACCATAATGTACCTTATCAACGGCTACCTTATCGGCAAGGGGTATTTTGACACTGTAGCCATGCGCCACATGAGTCCCGAGGAAGCCTCAGCCCTATGGAGCCGCCACCGTTTCCGGCTTTTATTTGCGGGAGTTATCATAGCTTTTGTGTTTACGGTTCCGGTTTTAAACCTTTTAGCACCGATATTCAGCTTTTGCCTTATGACGCAGATGTTCTGGAAAGTAAAAGGCTTAAAGGATTAAGGCAGCCAAGCACACAAATCCGCCACCGGACAATCCGAGCATTTAGGATTCTTTGCGGTACAGATATAGCGCCCATGCAGAACCAACCAATGACTTGCGCCGTATTTATACTTTTCCGGCACGACTTCTTCCAGTTTTTCTTCCACTTCCAAGGGATTTTTTCCGGCGGCAAGTCCGGTACGGTTTGCTACTCGGAAGACATGAGTATCCACCGCCAACCTTGGTTCATTATAAACGACATTTAAAAAGACGTTTGCGCTTTTTCTGCCGACCCCGGGCAAAGTTTCCAACAGCTTTCTATCTCTTGGCAATTCTCCGCCAAAGTTTTTAATAAGCATTTCGGACATTGCCATAATGCTTTTTGCTTTGTTGTTATAAAGGCCTATGGTTTTTATGTACTCTTTCAAACCGGCTTCACCCAAAGCCAGCATATCCGCCGGATTATCCGCCACAGCGAACAAAGCTGGCGTAGCTTTGTTTACGCCCTTATCCGTAGCCTGAGCCGACAGAATAATTGCGACCATAAGCGTATATGGCGAAGTAAAATCCAGTTCACATTTGGGATTAGGATTTAACTCTCTTAATCTTTTAAAGAACTCTTCTACGTTTTCCGGCGTCATTTTCTAAAGCCCCAAAACATCTTTCATATTATAAAGACCGGCAGGCTTATCATACAGCCACACTGCCGCCCGCACCGCCCCATTAGCGAACACTTCCCGTGAAGAAGCTTTATGGGTAAACTCTATTCTTTCTCCATCGGCGGCAAAAATAACCGTATGGTCTCCGACAACGTCTCCCCCTCGCAAGGAAGCAAAGCCGATTTCCCCTTCCAATCGTTTACCGATATTTCCTTCTCTGGAGGCACGCATAGCTTCATCAAGGTTTACGCCCCTTCCCTTTGCGGCAGCCCGCCCCAAAGCTAACGCCGTTCCTGACGGAGCATCAACTTTATTGCGATGATGCATTTCCAAAACTTCTATATCATAGGAAAAATCAAGCATAGCCGCCGTTTTTTCCACTATAGAAAGCAAAATATTCACCCCTGCACTCATATTCGGGGACAAGACAATCGGCGCTTGTAAAGAAGCTTTATGGATAATATCCTGCTGTTCATCGGAAAATCCCGTTGTCCCGATTACCAAAGGCTTTTCCGTTGACGCCGCCAACACCGCATTTTCCGTTGAAGCGGAAGGAGCGGAAAAATCAATCACCACATCAGAAATTGCAAACATTTCCAAGGGATTATCAGTAATAATGACTCCGGTTTCTCCACCGCCAACTAAATCTCCGGCATCTTTCCCTATGAACACCGACCCCGGAACATCGCAAACTGCCGTAAGCTCGCAATTCTTGGTTTTCAGAACCGCCGCAATCAGCATTCTTCCCATTTTTCCGGCACCGCCGAATATACCTATTTTCATCTGTAAATTACTCCCACAAAAAAGTTCCCTCTATTATGAATAATGGCACGCCGTTTGCAAGGTTTCTTTATCATAAAGGAAAGGAGAAAACTATGGCTTATAATTTAAAGTTTCCGGTTTTATCCAAAACTGCCGGTTCTGCCCTCGCACCGATTTTGCCGAACAGGGAAATGTACGAATGGAATGAAGAAACGGTAACCGCCCCGCCTGCGCATTACCCATTATCGGCGTTAATTCCGGAAATCCTTTTCATTCCGAAGAACGAAATCTATCCGCCGGAGGAAGAATACCTCTATCGGGTAATCCCCCTCCGCAACGGCTTCGCCGCCGGATTATAGGAATAAGCAAAAATTACCCGAAAGTTTTTTTATCGCTCCAACATCCAGATGCGAAAGATTCCGTTGCCGTCGGAAGTTCCCCCGTTTGCGGTAGTATTACCGCCGCTAACTCCACCGCCTTCGTCAAAGACAAAGATATCTGTACTGCACGCTGGCCAACCGGACGGCATAGTCTTTAAACATACTCTGCCGCCACCACCGGAACCATCACCACCGCCGCCATAGCCTCCGCCGCCATCATCAGAACTTCCACCATAACCACCACCTCCACCGACTATATGCGTTGAATTATAAGTAATTCTTCCACCGGCACCGCCGCCAAAACCTTCACCGCCGGCACCACCACCTGCATCTCCACCTCCGCCGAAACCACCGTAGTTACTATCAGAAGATCCACCACCCCTTCCTAAGCCACCTTCATATCCTGAACTTCTTCCATATGTAATATTTGTAGCCCACCACCAACCTGCTCCGCCATTATTTAAGTCAGCATCATATGAACTATCAGAACCTAAGCCATACATATAAGTTCGTCCCAATCCTCCAGCCTGACAACGAGAACCACAACCGGCGGGAGCCCCACCAACACCTTTACAGCCAGG